>CAYWNY010000048.1:0-22226 GCA_964459765.1 uncultured Hyphomicrobiales bacterium
CACCCACCAACGCGAACCAGCCGGCGGCACCCACCAACGCGAACCAGCCGGCGGCGCCCATGATCTTGTCGCCGCCCGTGAGTCAACCGCAATCACCGCCGCGTGTGCCAACGTGGGGCGAAACCTCTTGCGCGCCGATGATCCCGCCTGTCATGCGTGATCAGCCCGTGACGAACGTGAATGCCATGATACCGCCCACCTGCCGATAACGACGGGTGCGCACTCCAGTTCACCTCAGGTGGCAGCCCAGTTCTCATCTGTTAAGAACTAGGGCGCGCACCAAAGAACCCATATACAGAATCCATTTTAAGAACCCTTGCACGCTCCCGTTTGAGCACTGTGGGAAAGTGCGGCAATGCTGCAAAGAGGCTTTGCGAAAAGCAAGGGTTTCTGATAGGCGGAAACACTAAGGCAAGCTGACGTGACCCGGATGGGAGCACACACAACACAGCCAGCGGGGCGGGAGCTGCGCACACAAAGCGATGCTCTCGGATCATGCCCGCTGAAGAATCCGCAGCACGAAAAGCTGGCGCGGGAATACGCGGGCGGCGCTACCATGGCCGCGGCCTGGCGCACAATCGGCAGGGATTCGGCAATCGGCAACCAATGGCGCACGTTCCGCCGGGCCGACATACAGGCGCGCGTCAAATACTTACGCGATCAGTTCAATGAGATGGCCGGCATCGGTCTCGCGGCTCTGCAAGCGCGCTTGCTGCGGATCGCTGATGCGAACGTGGTCGAGTTGTTTGAGGCCGATGAGCGCGGCGCGCTGCGCTTGCGAGACCTGACCAAACTGCCCGCCGCAGTGACGACGCCGATCACCGAATTGAGCATCGACAAGGATGGCGCGGTAAAGGTTAAGAGCGCCGACAAGCTGCACGCCATCGACAGCCTGATAAAGACGGTCGGCGGCTTCGCCCCTGAAAACTCCGATGGCCCGAAGGGCACGACGCTGGAGGATTTGATCCACGCGTCGATGGCGAAGAGCGACACGAAAGTGGCCTTTCAGGTCGTGACGGGCGTCCCGAGGACGCCCGACGAGCCGCCAGTTAACCAGTCTAACGGAGCGACGAAGAGCGCCGCGGCGCAGCGTCGCATTCGCCGACTGGAGTTCTAACCCCAGGTCTTGTCCAATTAATCCCTAACTGGTTTCCGCGCTCATCGAGGCGCCGCGCAAGGGCCGCGATGTTTCCTCCAAAGATCGACGACGAGACGTGGGCGCGCTTGGCACGCGTCGCGGAATTACCTCCGGGTGCTCGTGTTGAACTCGAACAGATCATAGTCGAGGAACGGTTCGCCTATCCATGGAAGAAAGGCGCGGCGCCAAACGAAATCAATAAGGAACTAAAAACACTAAAAGCCCATGCAGATCGTCTTTACGAGGGTCTTAGGAAAATAAGTGTCGGCGGAGCTAGCGCCATGCTGTCGGTGAAGCCCTCCGAGGAGGAAAAAGACGACGTTGCTTTTTTAAAAACACTGAAGACTGTATTCCTCCGGGAACCCGGCACCGATCTGGAACCATTTCGTTTGTACGGTGAGACCGTCGGAGGTTTGCGCGATTGGCTCGGCCGGGCCCGCGCGACAAAAGGTACGCGGCCCCTTGAACGATTAATTGGCCGTCTCGATCGCTTTTTGAAGCGCTACACTGACCGAGGCGGCTTCGTTCGCACGAGCCAACCAAAGAGAAACAAGAGTGCAGGCGGGTACGGCCACCACAAATTTGCCGTCACGGTGGTCGGCGCAACATTTGGAGAAAGTCGTTACAAGCCGAGCACTATTGACGATGTGATTAAACACATAATTCATCGCCGAAAGCTAAAGCCGAAAACGAAGCGGCGACAGAGCGCTGGTTTGAAGTAATTGAAGTGGTGAATTTCCTGCGAAAATATCCGTGATTGTACCCACAGGTTTAAGATTGCGATGCACCGCTGAGCGTCTATCGTCGGTATGACGGTGGACGGTCATGAGATTGCTCATTTGGACAAACTCAGTGATCGGCGAAAGCGAGACAAGATATGACCGAACGAATTGCATTTACGATTCCAGAAGCATGCGCTAGCGCGAGCGTGGGCCGTTCGGCGCTCCGCGACGCGATCAGTTCCGGCTCGTTGCGCGCGGTTCGACGCGGCCGCCGCGTCCTAATTCTGCGAGATGATTTACGTGACTGGCTCGCCGGATTGCCCGCCGTAAAGCCCGCAGCCGCACAAAAACGCAATCGCTCAGAGATCGCCGCATGAGTTCGCGGCCTAACATCATTGAGCTTCTGGCAAAACCGAAGCTCGCAGCGATGTTGGTAGAGCGCGAACGTGCCGCGCGCCGTCCAGTTCTCGGTTGGTCTGGGCTCGCCATGCGTTTCGATCCTCAAATCGCAATGTTTGGTGATCGCGTCGAAGTCACGGTTCATCCTAAGTCGTCGGCGTATAGGGCGGGTATGCGCACTGGCGATGTTGTGATCGGAGGAAAAATCCATGTGGCGGGATACGGCGATGTCCCGTTGCAAAATCTCGATCGGCTTAAGCTCCCGGCCGGCACTGAAATTACCGTTCGATTCTGTCGGCCTGGAGCACGGTAATGGGCGCTCTCGCCAACGAAACAGCGATCGCTTTTAAGCTCGCACGCTGGCCCCGGATGCCAGAATGGGAGAAAAAGCCACAAGTCGCATGTGGGAAACGTGTTTTACCAAAAGAGCGTCTACAATTTCTCGCAGCGATGATTTCATACCTTCGCGACAACATCCCTGCGCCCAGCGTCGCCGCGCAGGCTTATCGCTACGTGGCGTTCCTCCTCACCGTGCGCGAAAACGAAAAAAAGAAAGGCATCTACACGAAGCACAAGACAAGCGCTGCGGCGCTTGGCGTCTCAAGGCGAACCGTTCTTGATCTCGATTTGAGGCTTCGATGGTTCGGCGTTTTAAGGCTAGTGGAAAAACCCACCGACCAGCGCAATTGCAACCTTATCGAGATTACGTGGCCCGATCCCCACAAGCTCATTCAGCCAAGGCCAACAGCCCCGGCGCCCCCATCGTCAGGATCGGCAGTTGAACCGACGCCGTCCCCAGCCGGATCAGTACGACATTTGCGATTTGATTCGGGGCGAGCATGATCGCCCCAGAAATCATAATCAACGTCGTCGAAAAGCCGGTGGAGTTCGACCTCACCGAAGTGGCGTTCGACCTGCATGAAGACACGCAAAAGGTGATCTTCACAAAAGTGCCAGCTGTCTTGGCGAAACTCGGCGTATTCGTCGGCTGCGAGTGCTCCCAGCTTGACGATGAACTAGCTTATCCAATCTGCGACGCGGTGCAAAAGGATGAGCGCATGTTTTCTTTGGGGACAGCGCGGCCTTGGACAATCGACTTAGGCGATCAGAAATTATCTGTTCGGGTCGTGCTCACACATGCGCGCGCCAACAACGCAAAGGACATCGGCGCCACGATTGCCGACAACGACGACGACGCAGAATTGACCATCCGAGGGATGCTGATTGGCCATGAAGTGAAACCAGCAACACTCGAAACTCGTAACGAGGTCGCGACCGTCGTTTTGGCCAAGACGGAAACGTCAAAAACGACATTAACGGACCTTGTGCGGGCGAGCTTCCACGTTGATACTCCGGCACTCGCCGGTGTCACTCCTGAACCAAAACCGATTGCCGATGCAACCCAGCAAGAGCAAGATTCGCCAAAGAGCGAGCCGGCATGGTCGCCCCCCACGCCCGCCGAGTGCAATCGCGCACGGTTAGGGCTTCCGCCGCGCGATCCGAAAATCGAAGAGACCATCGCCTGGCAGCAGCGCTCTCGACTAAACTACCGCGTTATTTGTGATTACGACCCGTATCGTGAACCCGACCAGGAATGCGACGAAGATCATTACCGCGGACGGAACGTGGTGGTGGATCAAAGCTAGGAGCGAACAATGACCTCGTCTCGCGAGTACGAGCATAATCTAATTTATAATCACCAGCGATCAAAAGAACGCCGAGCGTGAGAACCTTGCCGCGCGCCACGCGCGCGAACTGAAGGTCGCAACGGCCAAACATCCGTTCGCCTAATGTCCGAAGAAGCCGCGTCCTGACTGGCCTTGGGCGGTGCGGCCACCAAAAAGTCCCTCCGAAACACGTGGCAAAGAGAAGCGACACGAGCGCCAACCATGACGAAGGTCGTGTCTTTCACTCAGGCGAGCGTGCGCCGCGCGATTGAAGCTGCGCGAAAGGCCGGCTTGCGTGTGACTGCAATTCGCCCGGACGGCACCTTGATCGTCGATGAAAAGGATAATCCACAGGCTTTCAATCCTCTTGAGAAGGAGCGCGAGGTAGTGCTGTGATGATCTCCGTGCCCCGCCCTCGCCCGCCCCACCTTCATCGCGAATTTACACGCCACGGGCGCGCAGTCTGGTTCGTCCGTGTCGGCAAAGGGCCGCGGACGCGTATTCGAGCTGACTATGGTACGCCCGAATTTTCCGCGGCCTATGAAGCCGCGATTGCTGGAAAGCCAACGCCCTGCCCCACAAAATTCGGGGCGAAAACGCTAGGCTGGCTGATCGAGCAATATCGGGACAGCAACGCCTGGGCTAGGCTTTCCAACGCTACTCGCCGGCAACGCGAAGGCATCCTTCGCGCGATCTCCGAGAACGCCGGCACTGAGCCCGTAACCCGGATCGATAAGCGCGCAATCGAAAAAGGCATCGAGCGCCGCGACGATCGTCCCCACGCGGCGCGCCACTTCCTGCAAACGATGCGCGGCCTGTTTCAGTGGGCTGTCAAGGCAAGCCACGCGGATGCTGACCCAACGCGAGAGTTAAAGGCGATTCGGCCGGCGACCGACGGACACCACGTTTGGACCGACGAAGAGTGCGCGGCGTTCGAGGCACGGTGGCCCAAGGGAACGCGCGAGCGGCTAGCATTTGATCTCTTGCTCTACACCGGCTTGCGCCGCGGCGACGCAGTTAGGCTCGGCCGACCGCACGTCAAGAATGGCATCGCGACGATCCGCACGGAGAAGACTGGCGAGGTCGTGACGATCCCGATCTTGCCGCCGCTGCAAGCGTCGCTCGATACCGCACCCGTTGGCGAACTGACCTTCATTTGCGGCGAGCGCAAACGACCAATGAAGAAAGAATCATTTGGTAACTGGTTTCGCGAAGTTTGCGAGAAGGCTGGAGTCCCCGGCTCGGCACACGGATTACGTAAAGCGGGTGCCACGCGCGCAGCCAACAACGGTGCGACCGAAGCCCAGCTCGAGGCGATCTTCGGTTGGCGCGGCGGCGGAATGGCTGCGCTTTACACAAGGGACGCCAACCGCGTGAAGCTTGCTCGTGATGCCGCGACCAAGCTGTTAACGGAACGGGACGCGAACTTCTATTCCCGCACCATGTCATCAGGTGCGGGTAAGAAATCTAAAAAGACAACGAAATCAAAAACATAAAAATTTGATGGTGGGCCCGGGAGGACTCGAACCTCCAACCAAGCGGTTATGAGCCGCTAGCTCTGACCATTGAGCTACGGGCCCGCGCCACGCGGGCGTTTGGCCACACCTTATACCGTCATCCTCGGCGCCGCGCGAAGTGGCCCCCGTGATGGAGCCACGCACTGCTGCGCAACTGTGCGCGGTTATCGGCTGCGGCGGCTCAACAGGAAGACCGCCTGCTCGCCGAACAGATTCCAGAACCACCACGGCATTTTCAGCCGCATCTCACGGCCCCAAGCATTGAGCGCCACCGCTTGTTCGATCTTGGCCCCGGAGACGCGGCACAGTTCGCGGAAATCCTTGATGCTGCAGAAGTGGATGTTCGGCGTCTCATACCAAGCATAGGGCAGGTTATCGGTGCGCGGCATGTGGCCGCCGAGCGCGACCTGCAGGCGAATGCGCCAATGGCCGAAATTCGGAAACGATACGATCCCGTGCCGGCCGATGCGCAGCATGTGTTCGAGCACGACGCGCGGCTGCCGCGTCGCCTGCACGGTTTGCGACAAAATGACAAAGTCGAAGGCGTCGTCTGGATAGTCCTCGAGGTCGGTGTCGGCGTCGCCTTGCACCACGGCAAGGCCCTTGGCGACGCATTCGTTCACGCCCTCGCGCGAGATCTCGATACCGCGGCCGTCGACGCCGCGCGTTTCCAGAAGCCGCAGCAATTCGCCGTCACCGCAGCCGACGTCGAGCACGCGCGCGCCGGGCTCGACCATCGCCGCGACCGCCAAAAGGTCGACGCGCGAGCCACCCGACGAGCGCGCGGCCTCGGCCATGGTGAGATCGCGCTTGAGCCGCGTCAGCATCGTTATCTCCGCGCCGGCGGCAGTCCGCGCGCCCGCGCTGCGCCTTCAAGAAAACCGCGCACGATTGTGAACAATTCCGGCTCGTCGAGCAGGAAAGCGTCGTGACCCTTGTCGGTCGTGACCTCGGCGAAGGAGACGCGGGCGCCGGCGGCGTTGAGTGCGTGCACGATAGCGCGCGAATCCGAGGTCGGGAACAGCCAATCGCTGTTGAAGGAAATCACGCAGAAGCGCGTCGGCGTGCCGCGAAAGGCGTTGGCGACGACGCCGTCGTAATCGGCGCCGAGATCGAAATAATCCATGGCGCGGGTGAGATACAGATAGGAATTGGCGTCGAAGCGCTCGACAAACGTGATGCCCTGGTGCCGCAGATAGGACTCGACCTGAAAATCCGCATCAAAAGAGAATGTCGGATTGTCGCGGTCCTGGAAGCGGCGGCCGAACTTGCGGTGCAGCGCCGCGTCCGACAGATAGGTGATGTGCGCGCCCATGCGCGCCACCGCGAGCCCGCGGCGCGGATTGGTCCCTTCGGCGAAATAGCGGCCGCCGCGCCAGTCCGGATCGGCCATCACCGCCTGGCGGCCGACCTCGTGGAAGGCGATGTTCTGCGCCGAATGGCGGGTGGACGCGGCAATCGGCAGCGACGCAAAGACGCGCTGCGGGTAGCTCGCCGCCCATTGCAGCGCCTGCATGCCGCCCATCGAACCGCCGGCGACCGCGAACACCGAGTCGATGCCGAGATAATCGAGCAACATGGCTTGAGCGCGCACCATGTCGCGCACGGTGATGACCGGAAAATCCAGCCCCCATGGGATGCCGGTTGCCGGGTTGGTCGAGGCAGGCCCCGACGATCCCATGCAGCCGCCGACAACATTCGGGCAGATGACAAAATACCGTTGCGTGTCGATCGGCCGGCCCGGCCCGACCATAGTCTCCCACCAGCCGGCCTTGCCGGTGACCGGATGGTCGTTAACCGCATGCTGGTCGCCGGTCAGCGCATGGCAGATTAGCACGGCATTGCTGCGCTCGGCGTT
Source organism: uncultured Hyphomicrobiales bacterium (assembly GCA_964459765.1). Taxonomy (GTDB): domain Bacteria; phylum Pseudomonadota; class Alphaproteobacteria; order Rhizobiales; family Xanthobacteraceae; genus BOG-931. The sequence goes on from CAYWNY010000048.1 coordinate 7,302, forward strand.
GAGCGTGCCATAGGTCTGGTAGGCGATTTGCAGCGGTGCAAAATCGATCCCGGCGTCCAGCCGCAGCGGATTATTGGCCGAGAAACGCACGATCAGCGAATGCGGATGATCCGCTTCGCGCGTGCGGTCGGCAAGGTCGAGCGTGGCGCTGGCGTCTGCCATAAGTCTTCCCGGAAACATCGGCGGTGCCATCAAGTCTAGCCGACCGCCGGTCAAACGGGGGTAAATAGGCCGCGCCGCGAAGGAGTCAATGTTTTCTTGTCTTGGTGTTTGATTTTTCTTTGCTTTCTCGTTTGCTGATACCTATCAATCCAGCCATTACCGGGACAGAGCATGAAATCGCCGCGCCAAGCCCAACCGTCGCTCGCCGATCTGCGCCGCGACATCGACCGCATCGATGAGGCGATGCACGCGCTTTTGATCGAGCGCGGCGAGATCATCGACCGCTTGATTGCGGTGAAGAAGACGCAAGAGAGCGGCTCCGCGTTCCGCCCGGCGCGCGAAGCCGACATGATGCGCCGCCTGGTGCAGCGCCACCACGGCAGCCTGCCGCTCGACACCGTGGAGAGCATCTGGCGCGTCATCATCTCGAGTTTCACTTACGTACAAGCGCCATTCTCCGCCCATGCCGATCTGTCCGCCGGCGACGCGCTGATGCGCGATAGCGCCCGCTTTCATTTCGGCTTCACCGTACCGCTGGTGCCGCATGCCGGCGCCGCCAATGTGGTGCAGGCCGTGACCGCTTCCAAAGGCGATCTCGGTCTGGTGCCGGCTTTTGCTCTCGCCGGCGCCGGCCCCTGGTGGACGGCGCTCGAGTTTGACGCCGCGCCGAAGATCATCGCGCGGCTACCTTTCCTCGAACGCGCCGATCACCCGGCCGGCCTGCCGGTCTTTGTCATCTCGCGCGTGGCGGCGGACGCGATGGTGACCGAAACCGAGGTCTGGAGCCTGCGCGTGTCGGGCTGGAACGCGGCGCATGTGGACCGCCTTGCCGGGCTGGCGGATGCGATCGCGGTCCCGGATCGCGCTTTTGACGGCGCCGCGCTTTTGGTCTCGGTAAGCCGCGCCGGCATCGATGCGGTAGCGGACGCGCTGCGCGAAAGCGGCGTTTCCATTCGCTCGCGGGCCCTCGTCGGCAGCCACGCGACCCGCTATACGGTGCCCGCGAAAGGCTAAAAGCAAATGTCCGCTTTGCACCCACAGCCGCGGCCCGGCGTGCTCGACATCCAGGCCTATGTGCCCGGCAAGAGCACCGCGCCCGGCGTCGCCAAAGTGTTCAAGCTGTCGTCCAACGAGACGCCGCTCGGGCCGAGCCCGCGCGCGATCGCGGCCTATCAAGCGATCGGCGCCCACCTTGAGGATTACCCGGACGGCTCCGCGTCGGAACTGCGCGAAGGGATCGGTCGGGTTTTTGGACTCGATCCGGAGCGCATCGTCTGCGGCGCCGGCTCCGACGACCTGCTCAATCTCTTGGCGCGCGCCTATCTCGCCGACGGCGACGAGGCTATCCACACCACGCACGGTTTTCTGGTCTATCCGATCGCCACGCTCGGCACGGGCGCCAGGCCGGTTGTCGCGGCGGAGACGAATTTCACCGCGGATGTTGACGCGATCCTCGCCGCGGTTACGAACAAGACCAAAATCGTCTTTCTCGCCAACCCGAACAACCCGACCGGCACTTACATCTCCTTCGACGAGGTGAAACGGCTGCACAAGGGCCTGCCGCCGCAAGTGCTGCTCGTTCTCGACGCCGCCTACGCCGAGTATGTCGGGCGCAACGACTACGAGTCCGGCATCGAACTCGTTGCCACCAGCGACAACGTGGTCATGACCCGTACCTTCTCCAAAATTCATGGGCTGGCGGCGTTACGGCTCGGCTGGATATTCGGTCCAGCGGATGTGATCGCGGCGGTCAACCGCATCCGCGGCCCGTTCAATGTCAGCGCGCCGGCCATCGCCGCCGGCGTCGCCGCGATCGAGGATAGCGAGCATCAGGAGCGGGCGCGTGAGCACAACGCGCGTTGGCTTGCCTGGCTCACGCACGAAATCGGCAAACTCGGCCTCCAGGTGACGCCGAGCGCCGCCAATTTCGTGCTGATCCACTTTCCCACGATCAAGGGGCGCACCGCCAAGGAAGCGGACGCCTTTCTGACCGCGCGCGGCCTCGTGCTGCGGCAGGTGGGCGCCTATCACCTGCCCAATGCGCTGCGCATGAGCGTCGGCACGGAAGAGGCCAATCATTTGGTCGTCGCCGCGCTCAAAGATTTTTTGGCTACGGCGTCGTGACGCTGTGACCGATACTGCGCCGCTTTACAACCGCCTCGCCTTGATCGGCACCGGCCTGATCGGCTCCTCGATCGCGCGGGCCGCCCGCGCGCAGGGCGCCGTGCGGGAGATCGTGGCGACGGCGCGCTCGGCCGCGACCCGGCGGCGCGTCGCCGAGCTCGGTCTCGCCGACCAGGTGGTCGAGACCAACGCCGCCGCCGTGGCCGGCGCAGATCTGGTTATCGTTTGCGTCCCGGTCGGCCTCTGCGGGGAAGTCGCCGCTGAAATCGGGCCGCATCTTGAACCTGGCGCAACCGTCTCCGATGTCGGCTCGGTCAAGGCCGCAATCGTGCGCGAGATGGCGCCGCATCTGCCTGCCGGGGTGCATTTCGTTCCGGCACACCCGGTCGCCGGCACCGAGAATTCCGGGCCGGACGCGGGCTTTGCCACGTTGTTCGTCGGCCGCTGGTGCATCCTCACGCCGCCCGAGGACGCCGACCCGGCCGCGGTCGAGAAGCTTGCCGCGTTCTGGCGCGCGCTCGGCGCCAATGTCGAGACCATGCCGGCGGCACACCACGATCTGGTGTTGGCAATCACCAGCCACCTGCCGCATTTGATCGCCTACACCATCGTCGGCACCGCCGACGAACTCGCCGAAGTCACGCGGTCCGAAGTCTTAAAGTTTTCCGCCGGCGGCTTTCGCGATTTTACCCGCATTGCGGCGTCGGACCCGACGATGTGGCGCGACGTGTTCCTCAACAACAAGGATGCGGTGCTGGAAATGCTCGGCACCTTCAACGAGGATTTGTCGCAGCTCACGCGCGCCATCCGCCGCGGCGACGGCGACGCCTTGTTTGCGCATTTTTCCCGCACCCGCGCCATCCGCCGCGGCATCGTGCAGATCGGCCAGGATTCGCCGGCGCCCGATTTCGGACGTCCGCATCCGGACTTGCCGGTCGAACCGCTGCCGCGGCCTTACGCGGCGCCCGAGGACAGCTAAGGCGGTTCGCGTTAGCTCCGGCCCTGCACTGCGAGCGCCTCGGAGACGGCGCCACGCAAGGTCGCCACCGAGAACGGCTTGCTGATCACGTCGTGGATGATCGCATCAAGCCCGTGGGCGCGTTCACGCTGATCGGCGTAGCCGGTCATCAACAGAATGGTCAGGCTCGGGTAGTCGCGCGCCGCGCTGAGCGCCAACGCGATGCCGTCCATGACCGGCATTCGGATATCGGTGAGCAGGAGATCGAAGCGGCCCTGCTCGCGGGCGAGAACGTCGAGCGCGTCGCCGCCGTCGCAAGCCGTCTTGACTTCGTGACCGCCGGTTTCCAGCGCGCGAGCGCACAATGCGCGTAACGGTTCTTCATCTTCCGCCAGGAGAATGCGTGCCATGTTGCTATCAGCGTGTTCCCGCGACCATGTCGCGGCGGTTGACAAAACGAACGATAAGATCGCGCGCTTCGGCCGGCGGCGAGGCGAGCCGGCTGCGGAAGGAGACCTCTTCGCCGGGCTGCAACGAGGCGCGGCCCGGCACCGCGGTCCACGAATAAATCTCCTCACGCGCGGCATTGCGGACGACGAATTTCAGCCGCGGCACTTCCGCAGCCTTGCGGGTGTCGTTGAACACGTTGCCCTCGACCACCAGGATCGGCACGCCTTCGTGCAACTCCATGCTGGTGGCGACGCCGTCGAACGTAATGCTGCGCAGATTAACCGGCAGTCCGAGCAGCGCGTAGAACGAAGCGGTCTGCGGCAGCGCGCGCACGACATCGCTACGCCAGCCGATGAGGATGGTGTCCAGGAGAGCCAGGGCCAAAATGGCGGTCTGCAAACGCGTCAGCGGCCAGCTCAAAGCGCCGCGCTTGGCCGCGCGCCGCCGCCGGCGCGCCGCGACAGTCTCCACATCCTCGGCCGGTTCGTCGTCGATGGCGCCTTGGGCCGCATCGATCGGCGGCCCCGCTTCATCAAGCCCGGTCGGCACGATTGAGGGCGCTTCCACTTCGGCCGGGTCGCTCCCGCCGCCGGCAGCATGGTCGGGCATCTCGACCGCAACGTTGGAATCGAGATCGCCGCCGTCCGAACGGGTCGACGCGTTTTCCATCGCTCCGTCGATCGGGGATTCGCCGGTTCCGACACCGTCGCTTGCGAGCTCGTCGACGGAGCGTGAAATCGTCTCCATGTCCGACATGGTGTCGGTGCGTTCGGCTTCGTCGCCGGAGCCAATCGCGCCGGCCGCGGCCAGGAGCTTATCGGCTTGGCTTGGCTCCGCCCGCCACACCGTGCGGCAGCGCGCGCAACGCACCTGCCGGCCGGTCGGGGACAGGGTTGCCGAGTCTATGTCGTAGGAGGTTGCGCAGCTCGGGCAGACGATAAGCATTGGCGAATCAGGGGGTGCCTCATCATCGCGCCGACGCTAGCATTTGATCCGTTAACGAATTGGAAACCATGCCATCGAGGCGGTGGCGGCATGCTATGAGATTGTATAGGGCCGCGAATCGGCCGCGGTTCGCCCATCTTATCCCGGAGGCTTGCGGAGGACCGCGTGATCCGGTTCGAAAATGTCGGCTTGCGCTATGGGCTCGGCCCGGAAGTGCTGCGCGACCTTAACTTCGGCATCGAAGGCCATTCCTTTCAATTCCTCACCGGACCCTCCGGTGCCGGTAAGAGCTCGCTGCTGCGGCTGTTATTGCTGTCACTGCGGCCGACCCGCGGCCTCATCAGCATGTTCGACGAGGACACCGCGAGGCTGAGCAAGGACGCGCGCGCCAATCTGCGGCGGCGGATCGGCATCGTGTTCCAGGATTTCAGGCTCCTCGACCATATGACCACCTACGAGAATGTGGCGCTGCCGCTGCGCGTCCTCGGGCGGGAGGAGGCCGATTACCGGGCCGAGGTCGTCGAATTGCTGCAATGGGTCGGGCTCGGCGAACGCATGGGCGCTTTGCCGCCGGTGCTGTCCGGAGGCGAGAAGCAGCGCGCGGCCATCGCCCGCGCCGTCATCGCCCGGCCGCAGCTCTTGCTTGCCGACGAGCCGACCGGCAACGTCGATCCCAATCTTGGTCAGCGGCTGTTGCGGCTCTTCGTCGAGCTCAACAAGTCCGGCACCGCCGTCGTCATCGCCACCCATGACATTGCGCTGATGGACGAATACGACGCGCGCCGGTTGGTCCTGCATGAAGGACGCCTGCATGTCTATGACTGAGCCGATCGAGACCATGGCGGAACCGTGGGACGACGTGCACGCGTCGCCATCGGTCGTGCGCGCGGTGCGGGCGTCCACGGCGATCGTTCCCAAAGACTCCATCGCCGGGCGTTCGCTGACCGTCGTCGTCGCCATCATGACCTTCCTCGCCTCGCTCACCACCGGCGTCGCCATGCTTGTGGTCAGCGCGGCGAGCGATTGGCAATCGGACGTCGGCCGCGAAGTCACCATTCAAGTGCGGCCGGCACCGGCCCACAACATCGATGCCGATGTGCGCAGCGCGGTCGAAATTGCCCGCGCCGCCGCCGGCGTCGCCGAGGTTCGGCCTTTCACCAAAGAGGAATCGGCGCGGCTGGTCGAGCCTTGGCTCGGCGGCGGTCTCGCCCTTGAGGACCTGCCGATACCGCGCCTGATCGTGGTCAAGCTAGCCTTTGGCGCGCGGCCCGACTTCACCTCGCTCCGCCAGGTGCTGGCGGCGCGCGTGCCGACCGCGAGCCTCGACGATCACCGGCGGTGGATCGACCGCATGCGCACCATGGCGGAGACGGCGGTGGTGGCGTGCATCGCCGTACTGGCGCTGGTCTGGGCGGTGACGGTGCTGTCGGTGACGTTTGCCACCCGCGGCACCATGGCGACCAATCGGCCCATTGTCGAAGTCCTGCACTATGTCGGCGCCACCGACAGCTTCGTGTCGGGACAATTCCAGCGCCATTTTCTGCTGCTGGGATTCAAAGGCGGCGTTATCGGCGGTGGCGCGGCGATCTTGTTGTTCGCGATCGTCGAGGCCGCCAATAGCTGGCTGGTCGACACGCCCGGCGGCGACGAGATCGCCGGCCTGTTCGGCAATCTCTCCATCGGCGTGGCCGGTTACCTGGCGATTCTGCTGCAAATCGCATTCATGGCGCTGGTGACCGCTTTCGCCTCGCGCCGCACGGTCAATCGAACGCTCGAGATGATCGACTGACAAAATCAACACGCAATCCGCTTGCCGCCCCTTTTGCCGGCTTGATTCGCGGGCGTAAAATGCCGCGCGGGGCAGACGCGCCAAAAAACTGTGCGGGGGACGCGCGCGGCAATGACGAATCTTAAGGCCGCGGTCAGAACGCGGCGGTTCACATCGTTTTTTGCGAAGCTCGTGGCGCTTTGCGCGATCGCGCTCGTGGTCGGCTTTGGCGCCTTCCTTTGGCTGCTGCCGAACGAGCAGGTGGCGCTCGACCGCAGCGCCGATGGCATCGTCGTCCTCACCGGCGGCACTTCGCGGGTGGCCGACGGGCTCGAACTCCTCGCCGCCCGCCGCGGCAAACGGCTTCTGATCACCGGCGTCAACCCCGGCACGACAACAGCCGAGATCGCGCATAAGGAAGTCGGCTACGACCGGCTCTTGGCCTGCTGCGTCGACCTCGATTATTCGGCGCTGAACACGTTTGGCAATGCGGTCGAGACCCGGCGTTGGACGCTCGATCGCGGATTTCGCTCACTGATTGTCGTCACCTCCGCCTATCACATGCCGCGCGCCCTGACCGAGATCGCACACCAACTGCCCGACGTCGCGCTGATCCCCTACCCGGTGCTCTCCGATCGGCTGCGCGTCGAACCGTGGTGGTCGAACGGCGCAACGACGCGGCTAGTTCTGTCGGAATATTTCAAATATCTTTTCGCGCAAGTGCGCATGCGCTTCGAAACCGTGGCAGCAACGGCGTCCGGCCGCCGCCTGGCGGATGCGGACGCTGCTTCAAAATACCAATAAGCTTGACCGCCTTGCCGCCCTCATTTTCAATTCTCGTCCGTTCGATACTGTTTGCCGCGCTGTTCTATGCGAATGTTGTTGTTCGCATGATCATAGCGCTGCCGACGCTTGCGTTGCCCTATCCATATCTGCACGCCGTGCTGCGCAGCTATGCGCGCTCGAGCCTTTGGCTGCTGCGCTTGATTTGCGGTACGACGGTCGAATGGCGCGGCCGCGAAAAACTGCCGCAGGGCTCCTACATCGTCGCCTGCAAACACCAGTCGGCATGGGAAACCTTTGCTCTGTTTTTGCTGTTGCCCGACCCGACCTACGTGCTCAAGCGCGAATTGATGCGGCTGCCGCTGTTCGGCTGGCTCGCGCGCAGAGCCGGAATGATTCCGATCGACCGTGGCGCGCATGGTGGCGCACTCGCGCGGATGATGGCGGCGGCCCGCAGCCAGATCGCACGCGGGCGTCAGATCGTGATTTTTCCGGAAGGAACACGGCGTCCGCCGGGCGCGGAACCGCATTATCTGCCCGGCGTCGCTCTTCTCTACAGCGAAACCGGCCCGCCCTGCGTGCCGGTCGCGCTCAATTCGGGACTCTACTGGCCGCGGCGGTCGCTGCGCCGTTATCCCGGCACGGTGCTGGTCGAAGTACTCGACCCGATTCCGGCCGGCCTGCCACGGCGCGAATTCCTCGTCCGCCTGCAAAACGTGCTGGAGGAAGCGACCGCGCGCCTCGTCGAAGAAGGCAGGCGATCAGCCGGCGGCGGCTGAATGCTGGCCCCTCACCCGCGAAGCGATGAGATGCAGATCGGTTTCGCGGTAGCCCAGCGCTTCGAGCGCCTTCACCGTCTCGATCACATAATCGCGGTTGGCGCCGGAACTGCCGTGAGCCTGCCGTACATGATGGACGCTTTGCTCGACGGTCAGGCGCCCGGCATACTGGACGTGGCTGCGATCGACGATGAAACACAGTGCCCGCACTTGCCGCCGCGCTTTGTCCTCAAGCCCGATCCGTCGCTCCGTTTCGAGATAAACACGGGTGACCTGCTCGCGGCCGCGCAAATAGGCGATGGTCGCCTCGCGCGCCGCCGCGGTAACGCGAAACGCAATGCCGCGGCACATGCCGCCGCGGTCAAGCCCGAGCACCAGCCCGGGCCGCTCCGGCGTGCCGCGATGAACGAACGAGTAGACGCACAGCGCCCGATGCAGACCGACGAGCCGCGCCGGCACCCGCTCGACAAAGTCGAAACCGGGACACCACATCAGCGAGCCGTACCCGAACACCCACAGGTCGCTCTTATCCCGGGCATTCTCTAACTTCATCGCCTGCCGCCTGCTGCGTGTGTGCAATCCAACCGAAATTTAGTATCGAAGTACCGACGGGTTGGAAATGCTTCTGGGACAATGACAACAAAATGCCGGGCGAATCTCCTCTGGGCATGATGCACGCACCGCCGCACCGCGTGCGGCGGACGCGGACCAAACGCTCGCGGCGCTGGCCGATCTACTTGACGTTGACGCTTGCCGTTGCCGCCGCGCTCGCGTGGGCGTGCCTTTGGTACTACGCCGCCGCGCTCGCCGACCGTACTTTGGCCGGCTGGGTGGAACGCGAAGCGGCCGCCGGCCGGGTCTATTCGTGCGGAAGTCAGTCGATCGGCGGCTTTCCGCTCAACATTCAAGCACGCTGCACCGACGCCAGCATCCAAATCAACACTGTGCAGCCGCCCTATTCCGTGCAGACCAAGGCAGTCGCTTTTAAGGCCGAGGTCTGGCGGCCAACGCGGCTGATCGGCGACTTCAAAGGCCCGCTGACGCTCACGCAGACCGGCCAATCGTCAGGTTTGACCGCAGATTGGTCGCGCGCAATGCTGATCGTGAGCGGTGTACCGCCCAAACCGGAAAGTGTATCCATCGATCTTGAAGCCGCGCATGTGCGACCGCTCGGCGGCGAAGCCATCTTCCAGGCTACACATGCCTTCCTGCACGGCCGGCTTGTTGGCGGCACGCCGAATAATCATCCGGTTGTTGACGTCGTGCTCCATCTGGCCGGCGCGTTGGCGCCGACGCTTCACGCCGTACTCAGTGAAGAGACCAGCGCCGAAGCCGAAGCCGTTTTGAAAGGTTTTGAGGATTTGGCGCCCAAGCCGTGGGCCGCCCGCTTCCGTGAGATGCACGCTGCCGGCGGCAGTATCGAAATCAAGTCGTTTCGGGTCGAGCAGGCAAACGTCATCGTCATCGGCAGGGGAACGCTCACGCTCAACGCGAATGGCAAACTCGACGGAACCGTTCCGGTCGGCATCGTCGGCGTCGACCACTTGGTGCCGCGACTCGGCATCGACCGCGCGATCGGACGCGGGCTCAATCAATCGTCCGGCGGCGGGAGCGCGCTTGACCGCCTGATACCGGGGCTCGCCGACGCGCTGCGCGAAAGCGCCGCCACGAGCCTCGTCGACAGCCTCAAGAAAATGGGCCAACCGACAACGCTCGAGGGTCAGCCGGCCATCGTACTGCCGTTGCGTTTTGCCGACGGCGCGATCTATCTCGGTATGCTCCCGCTCGGCGAAGTACCGGCTTTGTTTTAAACAGCACCGCTGGGCTGGAGCGGGCGATTAGCCGAACCGAAACGCCGACTCGACGGCGCCCATCACCACATCCTTAAGCGTCCGCCGTCCCGGATCGCCGCCGGCCGCGCCGACCACGACATGCAGCGGCAGTAAATGCTCTTCGCGCGGATGGGCCGCGCGCGCGCCGGGTGCTTTGTCCCAGGCCGTCATCGCGGCAACGCGCTGCTGCGGGCTCTCGTGAGTCAGTACTTTTTCCAGCCAATCGTCAAAACGCTCCGATTGGGGATCGGCCGAACGTCCGTTGGCGCCGCCGCGCTTACTGGCCATGAGCGTGCGCATATTGTGATAGCTCATGCCGCTGCCGACGATGAGGATGCCTTCGTCGCGCAGTGGCGCCAACGCCTGACCGATCCGGATATGCGCGGCCGGGTCCATACTGGCCAACAGCGAGACTTGCACGATCGGCACGTCGGCTTGCGGATAGGCCACCTTCAGCGGAATGAATACACCGTGGTCGAAGCCGCGCGCGGCGTCGTATTTCCAGGGAATACCGGCGGCTTCGAGCAACTCGGCGATGCGCGCGGATACCGCGGGAGCGCCCGGCGCCGGAAATTTGATCTCATAGGTGTTGGGCGGAAAGCCGTAATAATCGTAGAGCAGCGGCGGGGCGGGATTGTTCTGGATGGCAACGACATCCTCCTCCCAATGGCCGGAAACGACCACCAACGCCTTGGGCGGAGAGGCGACTTCCTGCGGCACATGGCGCAGATAATCGGCCATGCGTTCCCACGTATCCGGCGGATCCCAATCCATGAAAAAACACGGTCCGCCGCCATGCGGAATAAAAAGTGTCGGTAATTTCGTCATTTCTGCATCCCGCTCGTTATGAAGCGCTTGCGCAGCAAACAGATAAGCGGTCGGCCCGCCTGAGGCCAGTGTACTGTCATCGCTTGGTTCCCGCGTGCCAGCCGACCGACGCGTCCGGGACGGAATCGGTCGAAGCAAAATACGGTTTGAGATCGAGGAGCGGCGTGTCGTCGATGCAATCGAGACCCACGACGGTAAGCTTGCTGCCGTCGATGCGCACCAGCCGCGCCACCGAAACCGCAATCGGGTTGGGCCGCACCGGCGAGCGCAGCGCGAATGTGCCTCGCCGCTCGGTGTAGTGATGCGGCGCCTGAAGCACGAGGTCGCGGCGCGCCTGATCCATCCAATAGAGCACGACCACGTGGCTGACGCTTTCCAGGCCGGCAAGGCCGTCAACCCAGCGCGCCTCTAACTCAATAGTGCAGGTCGCATCCGTTTCGCGCGGGTTTTTCGGACAATCCTCCCGTCGCTGCCATGGCGTGCGGATGCGGCCGATATAATAAAGACCGGCATCGAATTGCGCCGGCAGGTCGATCGCGATTTCGCCCTCGCGCAACTCACCCGCGTCTTTTTGCGCCGCTTTCGCCGTGCTGTGCTCAACCATCGCCGCCGGTTCTCGCATAGGCGCGATCAGGGAGCCAACCGTCGCCGCGGCAATCGTTGATCGGCGTCATTCGCGTAGCCCGCGATGGGAAATATCCCATCAGGTCTTGCATTATTTAACGCATAAAGATATCTTTATGTCGTAGTAAGGGTACGTACAGCGAACAAAATGGATTCTGCCCAACTTTCCTTTCCGGCGCTGACGACGACGCTGAAAGCGGCCGGCGAGACCACGCGGCTTCGGCTTCTGATGCTGATCGCCGAGGCGGAACTGACCGTATCCGATCTTACCGCCATTTTGCGCCAGTCGCAGCCACGGCTGTCGCGCCATCTGCGGCTCCTGGCCGAGGCCGGTTTGGTCGAGCGGCACCGCGAGGGCTCATGGGCGTTTTTTCGGCTTGGCGAGGGTAACGCCGCCGACATTGCGCGGGCGCTGATCGCTCGGCTCGACCCCTCCGACCCGCTTATCGCCCGCGACCGTGAAAAGCTCGCCGCGGTCCGCGCCGCGCGCGCCGCCGCCGCACAGAATTATTTCCGCCGCCATGCCGCGGAATGGGATCGCATCCGCCGTCTGCATGTCGCCGACGAGGCGGTCGAGCAGGCGATCAGCATTGCGCTTGGCGATCAGCCGATCCGTTCACTGCTCGATCTGGGCACCGGCACCGGACGCATGCTGGAATTGTTTGCGCCGCGCTTCGAACGCGGTCTCGGCCTCGATCTGTCGCTCGACATGCTGGCGCTAGCGCGCGCGCGCCTCGATCGTGTCGGCTTGAAGCATTGCGCCGTGCGGCACGGCGACATTTACGACCTGGCGCTGCCGCGCGATTCGTTCGATGTCGTCATCGTCCATCAAGTGCTGCACTTCCTCGACGACAGCGCGCGCGCGATCCGCGAGGCGGCGCGCGTATTGCGGCCGGGCGGACGGCTTCTGGTGGTTGATTTCGCACCACACGATCTCGAATTCCTGCGTGACGAACATGCGCATCGCCGGCTCGGCTTCGCCGCCGACACGGTGACACAATGGCTAGAAGCGGCCGGACTCGATCTCGTGCGGCAGCAAACCTTGCCGCCGGACCCGGAAGGCAAGATCGCGGTGTCGCTGTGGCTGGCGCGCGATCCCCGCGTGCTGATGGCCGCCCCGGCAACCCGTGAGGTCGCGTAAATGACGACGATGATCCGCCCAAGTCGCTTCACGGCAACCGACGCCGCACCCGGCATCCGCGTCTCCTTCGAGTTCTTTCCGCCGAAAACGGCGGAGATGGAGCAGACGCTGTGGGAGGCGATCGCGCGGCTCGCGCCGCTGCAACCGAATTTCGTCTCCGTCACCTATGGGGCCGGCGGCTCCACGCGTGAGCGCACGCACGCGACCGTCAAACGCATTCTCGCCGACACCATGCTGACCCCGGCGGCGCACCTGACCTGTATTGCCGCGACCCGGGCGGAAGTCGACGCGGTGATCGACGCTTACGCCCAAGCCGGCGTGCGTCATATCGTGGCGTTGCGCGGCGATCCGCCGGGCGGCGTCGGCGAAAGCTACGCGCCGCATCCGGGCGGTTATCGCAACGCCGCCGATCTGGTCGGCGGCATCAAGCGCATGGCCGACATCGAGGTGTCGGTATCGGCCTATCCGGAGAAACATCCGGAAAGCGCAAACATCGCCGCCGACATTGATATGCTCAAAGCCAAGGTCGATGCCGGCGCCAGCCGCGCCATTACCCAGTTCTTCTTCGAAAACAGCGTTTTCTTCCGCTACCTCGACCGCGTGCGCGCCCGCGGTATCGATATCCCGATCGTGCCCGGCATCCTGCCGGTGCAGAACTTCAAGCAAGTGAAAAATTTCGCGGCGCGCGCCGGCGCGTCGGTGCCGGCCTGGCTCGCGCACCGCTTCGACGGCCTTGACGACGACCCGGCCACCCGCAAGCTGATCGCCGCCGCCGTTGCCGCCGAGCAGGTGATCGATCTCGTCGACCGCGGCATCACCGACTTCCACTTCTACTCGATGAACCGTGCCGATCTGGTCTTCGCGATCTGCCACCTGTTGGGCATCCGGCCGGCGCAGGTACTTGCCGCACCGACACCAAGCCCCGCCGAAACGGAGCAAGCGTAAATCAATGCAAGAATTAGCCGGATCGGCCAAAGAGAATCCCCTGCGCAAGCTCGCCGCCGAGCGCATTCTCGTGCTCGACGGCGCCATGGGGACGATGATCCAAGCGCTCGGCCTCGACGAGCGCGGCTATCGCGGCGCCCGCTTCGATGCCTGGAACCGCGAGGTGCGCGGTAACAACGACCTCCTTAACCTCAGCCGGCCGCAGGCCGTGCAAGCCATCCATCTCGCCTATTTCCGCGCCGGCGCCGATATCGTCTCGACCAACACCTTCTCCTCGACCCGCATCGCGCAGGCCGATTACGGCATGACGGAGATCGTTTACGAACTAAACCTCGAAGGCGCGCGCCTGGCGCGGGCGGCGGCGCAGGTGGCGCAAGACGAGGACGCCCGGCCGCGCTTTGTCGCCGGCGCCATCGGCCCGACCAACCGCACCGCCTCGATCTCGCCGGATGTTCTCAATCCGAGCTTCCGCGCCGTCACCTTCGACGAGCTGCGCGTCGCCTACGCGGAACAGGTGCGCGGGCTGATCGACGGCGGCGTCGATGCGCTGTTGATCGAGACGATCTTCGACACGCTCAACGCCAAGGCGGCGATCTTCGCTTGCATGGAGGTTATGCACGAATACGGCGTGCAGCTGCCGATCATGATTTCCGGCACCATCACCGACCGTTCCGGGCGGCTTCTCTCGGGTCAAACGCCGGAGGCGTTCTGGAATTCGGTCGCGCACGCCGCACCGTTGTCGATCGGGCTTAATTGCGCGCTGGGCGCCAAGCAGATGCGTGCGCATATCGCCGAACTGGCGCGCGTCGCCGACACGCTGATTTGCGTCTATCCTAATGCCGGTCTGCCTAACGAATTCGGCCATTATGACGAAAGCCCCAAGTCCATGGCGGAGCAAATCGGCGAATTCGCCGACGCCGGCATTGTCAACATCGTCGGCGGCTGTTGCGGCACCACGCCGGCCCACATTCGCGCCATTGCCGCCGCGGTCGCCGGCAAGAAGCCCCGCCAGATCCCGAGCGTCGCGCCGCGGCTTCGACTCTCGGGCTTGGAGGCCTTCACGCTCACGCCGGCGATCCCGTTCGTCAATGTCGGCGAGCGCACCAACGTCACCGGTTCGGCGCGCTTTCGCAAGCTGATCACCAGCGGCGATTACACGGCCGCACTCGCCGTAGCGCGCGATCAGGTTGAGAACGGCGCGCAAATCCTCGACGTCAACATGGACGAAGGCCTGCTCGACTCCGAGAAGGCGATGACGACGTTTCTCAATCTCATCGCCGCCGAGCCCGACATCGCCCGCGTGCCGATCATGGTCGATTCTTCGAAATTCTCGGTGATCGAAGCCGGACTGAAATGCGTCCAGGGCAAAGCGGTCGTCAATTCGATCTCGCTGAAGGAAGGCGAGGAAGCGTTCGTGCATCATGCCGCCCTGGTGCGTCGCTACGGCGCCGCCGTCGTGGTCATGGCCTTCGACGAAGCCGGACAAGCCGATACGCTTGAGCGCAAGACGTCGATCACCGCGCGCGCCTACGACATTCTGGTCAACCGCGTCGGCTTTCCGCCGCAGGACATCATCTTCGATCCCA
>CAYWNY010000049.1:0-22153 GCA_964459765.1 uncultured Hyphomicrobiales bacterium
CCTACGACAGCGGCAATTACGAGCCGATCCTCGACAAGGCGCTGGAGATGATCGGCTACCGGCAATTCCTGGCCGAAGAACAGCCGCGGCTGCGCGCGCAAGGCCGCCATGTCGGCATCGGCCTTGCCTGCTACGTGGAAGGCACCGGCATCGGACCTTATGAAGGCGCCAAGGTGCAGGTGCAGGCCAACGGCAAGGTCAACGTGGCGACCGGTATCGGCACCCAAGGGCAGGGGCATTTTACGGTGTTTGCGCAAATCGTCGCCGATCAGCTCGGCGTCGACGTCATCGACGTCGATATCGTCACCGGCGACACCGATCAGTTCTATTGGGGCGCCGGCACCTTCGCCAGCCGCGGCGCCGTCGTCGCCGGCAACGCCGTCAACGAAGCCGCCAAGGCGGTGCGGCAGAAAATCCTTAAACTCGCCGCTGAGCATTTCGAATGCGCCGAACAGGATCTTGAGATCAAAAACGGCGAAGTCTCGGTCGTCGGTGTGCCTGGCCAAGCCGTGAAACTCGGCGCGCTGGCGCTAAAGGCCAATCCGATGCGCGGTGCGGTCAAGCCGGGGAGCGAGCCGGGACTCGAATCCACGCAATATTTCGGTCCGTCGGGCGGCGCCACCGCTAGCGGCGTGCATGCCATGATCGTCGAAGTCGATCCGCAAACCTTCACGCTCGAAGTCCGCAAATACGTGGTGGTGCATGACTGCGGCACGGTCATCAATCCATTGATCCTCGCCGGCCAGATCCACGGCGGCGTAGCGCAAGGCATCGGCAATGCCTTTTACGAGCAATTGGTATTCGACGAGGCGGGGCAATTGCTCAATGCGTCGCTGGCCGATTATCTGCTGCCGACGGCGCTGGAAGTGCCGCACATGGAGATTGCCCATACCGTTACCGCTTCGCCGCTCAATCCGCTCGGCATCAAAGGCGCTGGCGAAGCCGGCGCCATTCCGGTCGGACCGCTGTTCGCGCAGGCGATCGAGGACGCGCTCGGCTTGTTGGAAAAGAAAGTCGAGCTTAACGAAATTCCGCTCAGCCCCAACCGGCTGTTCGAACTGACGGCAAAACTGCGGTGATACGGCCATGATCTTGGTCACCGGCGCCGCTGGCAAGACCGGCAAAGCCGTGATCAAGGCGCTGGCGCATAAAGGCGCCGGCGTGCGCGCCTTGGTTCGCAATCCCGAACATGCCGGCGGCCTCATGGCGCTCGGCGCTGCCGAAGTCACTGTCGGCAGCTTCGACGACGCGCATGCGCTCGAATCCGCCGCCGCCGGCGTGCGGGCGATCTATCACATCTGCCCGAATGTCAGTCGCGACGAACTCGCTTACACGCGCGCCATTGCCGAGGCGGCGCGGACGAACGGCGTGCGGCGCTTTGTCTATCACTCGGTGCTGCATCCGCAGATCGAGGCGATGCCGCATCATTGGCAGAAGATGCGCAGCGAAGAGCTGTTGTTCGCGCAGCGTTTCGAGCTGACCGTCCTGCAACCGACGGCGTATATGCAGAACATCCTGGGGGCTTGGCGCGGCGTCGTCGCCGACGGTATCTTTCGCGTGCCTTACCCGGTCGCCACCCGCTTAAGTCTGGTCGACCTGGAGGATGTCGCCGAAGCCGCGGCGCTAGTGCTCACCCAAGACAGGCACGCCGGCGCGACTTACGAGCTCGTCGGCACCGAACCGCTCAGCCAGAGCGAGGTGGCCGCCTCGATCGGCGCGGCCACGGGACGAGAGGTGCGCGCCGACGCGGAACCGGTCGCCGCGTGGGAGGAACGCGCCCATTCCGCCAGCATGGGCGAGCGTGAGCGGGCAGCGCTTATCGCGATGTTTCGCTACTACGCCGAATACGGGCTGATCGGGAACCCCAACACGCTCACGTGGCTGCTTGGCCGCGCCCCGACCAGCCTGCCGGCCTTTCTCGGACGGAACGTCGACAACCCGACCTGATCAAAGCTCGATCTTGCTGTAGACCGTCGCCATCACGCCGGCCTTCTCGCTGGTCACGGTGACCGAAGCGGTGAAGGTCTCGTTGCCTTGCAGCTTGCCGGCGGCGATGGCGGCGCGGATTGATCTTTCCAGCTCGCGCTGGGTGGCGAAGCCCACCTTCTTGATGAAAAGCTCGACCGCGGCGGAAATGGTCTGGTCGCTCATGGCGCGCCTTTGCACTTTACCGATGGATCACTGGCCGCCGGCAACACCGTCGCCGCGCCGGCGAGAAATTAGTTAATGTTGCAGAGCCGTACAAGAAACCCAAAACTTGGCGGCTGTCTGACCGTTGGCCTTTAGGCTACACTGGGCGTCACAGGTCCAACACACGTTATCGATATCTTGCGGTTTCGCTTTTCGGCGGCGCCGGTTTGGAATACGGCAATGCTAAGAGCGCCGCAGGCGCCGGGCATCTAACCGTAGTATACGCTAAGGACAGGAGAGGTCAGTGAGTTACTTTTCTCAGGCGAAAGGTGGGCGCGACAAGGCCCGTGTCATTGGATCGGTGGCCGACGCTAATTCCGGCGAAACAGACGCGGTCGTGAAAGGTTCCGCCGACACCGTGTCCACGCTCGGGCCCGGCATGGTGATCATTGGCAACATCGTTTGCCAGGATTCGGCGCAGATTTTCGGACGCGTGACCGGCGACATTCAGGCCGTAGCCATCGTGGTCGGCGAAGGCGCCCATGTCGAAGGCAACATCACCGCGCAAGAGGTCTGCGTCAACGGCACGTTCAAGGGCACCATCCGCGGCAATACGGTCAAATTGCGGGGCGCCGCCAGCGTCGATGGCGAGGTGTTTTCGCGGTCGCTGACGGTCGAAGAGAATGTGCAGTTCGAAGGCGTGTCGCGCCGGCTCGATAAGCCGGTCGAATTGCCTTCAACTGTTCCCACGGCAGCGGCAAGCCCGGTATCCGAGGCGCCGCCGGCAAATCCCGTGTATGCACCGGTTCCGGCTGCGCCGCCGGAGCAGACGGCTGCGTAAAGCGAAACGCGCCGACGGCCGCCCGGCAAAGTTTGGTCTTGCTTCTTGCCGCTGTCGGCCCGAAACGTCCTGATCCCTCAGGACGGGCATGGCGATGCCGGGTAGCGATGTCGAAGTCGTAGTTGTCGGCGGCGGTGCGGCAGGCGTCGCGGCTGCGCGGCGGCTTCACGAAAGCTCCATCGATTGTCTGCTGATTGAGGCGCGCGCGCGGCTCGGCGGCCGCGCCTGGACAATCGTCGATCCGTCCGGCTTTGCGCTTGATCTTGGCTGCGGCTGGCTGCATTCGGCCGAGCGCAACCCTTGGGTCGCCGCCGCGGAAGAGCAGTGCGCAACAATCGACAAAAGTCCGCCGCCGTGGATGCGCTCGGCTTCGGACATCAGCTTTCCGCCCGCCGAGTTGGAAGATTTTCGCCGCGCCCAGGGCGACTTCTTTGCACGCATGGAAGCGGCCGAAAACAGCGAAGCCGACGCGCCGGCATCCGCTTTCCTCGATCCGGCGTCGCGCTGGAATGGCCTGATCGGCGCCATCGCCACTTATATCAGCGGCGCCGATCTGGACCGCATTTCGGCCAAGGACTTCGACCGCTACGAGGATTCGGCCGTGAACTGGCGCGTGGTCGAAGGCCTCGGCTCCGTCATCGCCGGCTATGGCGCCAACGTGCCGAGCCTGCTCGATTGCCCGGTGCGCGGCATCGATCATCGCGGCAAGCGCCTGATTGTCGACACCGCCAAAGGCTCGTTCGCCTGCGACCAGGTCATTATCACCCTCCCGAGCGCGCTTCTGGCCGCCGAGACGCTGTTGTTCACGCCGGCGCTACCGGAAAAAACCGAAGCCGCGTCGGGTTTGCCGCTGGGGCTCGCGGACAAGCTTTTTATGTCGTTGGCCGATGCCGACGAATTCGCCAACGACACGCGCATCTTCGGCCATAAGGATCGCGCCGCGACTGCGACCTATAGTTTTCGCCCGCTCGGCCGGCCCGGTATCGAAGCGTATTTCGCCGGCCGCTGCGCCGCGCAGCTCGAAAGCGAGGGTGACGGCGCTTTCTTTGATTTCGCCGTTGGCGAATTGACCGGATTATTCGGCAATGCGTTCGCGCAGCGCATAAAGCCGATCGGCATCCATCGTTGGGGCCAAGATCCGTTCGCACGCGGCTCTTATTCATGCGCGCTGCCCGGCTTTGCCGATTGCCGCGCGACGTTGGCGGCGCCGGTCGACGATCGGCTATTTTTTGCTGGCGAAGCCTGCTCGGCGCACGACTTCTCGACTGCGCATGGCGGCTTTCATACCGGCGTCGCCGCCGCGGAAGCGATCATCGCATTGCGCAAGGCGCGCGCATGATTAATCTCCGCCGCGCTGCCGTACCCCGGAGTCTTGCGCGATGACTGACCCATCGGTGGCAGTGCGAGCGCCCCCGCAACTTGAGTTCTGGTTCGAGTTCGCCAGCAACTATAGCTAACCTTAGCGTCATGCGGATCGAAGCGGCGGCACAAGCGCAGGGCGTTCCAATTATCTGGAAGCCGTTTTTGCTCGGATCGATCTTTCGCGACTTGGGCATGGAGACGTCGCCCTTCATCCTGCAAAAGGAGAAGGGCGCCCATATGTGGCAGGATATGGTGCGCGAATGCCGCAAATACGGGCTGCGCTGGACCAAGCCGAGCAAATTTCCTCGGCTCAGTGTGCTGCCGGCGCGCGTGGCGCTGCTGGGCGCTGATCAGAAGTGGATCGCGGCCTTCTGCCGGCAGGTGATGGAAGCAAACTTCGTGCACGACGAGGATATCAACCGCAGCGACCGCCTGGCGCCGATCCTCACCGCGCTGGGGGTTCCCGCCGTCGACATTCTGCGCGAGGCTGAGGCGGAAGGGACCAAGGCGCGGCTGCGCGAGCAAACCGCGCTGGCGCGCGCACGCGGTGTTTTCGGCGCCCCAACCTTCTTTGTCGGAACCGAAATGTTCTGGGGCAAAGATCGCCTCGACGACGCCGTCATTGGCGGCTACTCGGAATGCGTGATGGAGCGCCGGCGGCGCCGACGTAATTGGTTGGGCTATTCCCACACGCCAGCATGCAGCGCCGCGGCTTCGTCCTCCAGCAGCGGGCCGACCACCTCGACGGGGCGCTGGCCGGCGGCAAACACGGTGCGGCAGGGCAAATCGAGCGTCGGGTTTTCGGCGTGACTGCCCGTCATGGTTTTGAGGCGACGTTCGGATAACCCGTAAACCACACGGCTGATGCCAACCCAATAAATCGCCCCGGCGCACATGGCGCAGGGCTCGGCCGAGGTATAAAGCGTGCAGACCGAAAGCACATCCGGCGCCAATGTCTTCGACGCTTGGGTCGCGAGAAGCCGCTCGGCGTGGGCGGTCATGTCGCGGTCCGGCAGAAACCCGTTTTCGGCTTCAAGCAGCACTTCGCCGGCGGCATTCACCAGAATGGCGCCGAACGGGTGATTGCCGTTCGATTGAGCGCGCTTCGCGACCGCAAAACTTCGGCGCAGAAATTCTTCGTGATCGAGTGACGGCAACGTCCCGGCCATGGAGGTCACGGAGAATGGTTGTCAGTGCGCGGTGCCGAACTTTTCCGCAATGGCGGGAAAGATGCGATCGGGCTTGAACGGCGTCTGACAGAAGCGGATTCCGGTGGCGTCGGCAAGCGCGTTGCCGATCGCCGCGTTGATCGGGTTGTAGGGGCTCTCACTCATCGATTTGGCGCCGAACGGGCCGATCGTGTCGGTAGTATCGGCAAACAGCACTTCGGTGCGCGGCACGTCGCCGAATTGCGGCAGATGATAATTGCGTAATGTCGGATTGGTCACGCGACCGGTCGCGTCGATCATCATTTCCTCATACAGCGCCGCGCCCAAAGATTGCGCGACGCCGCCTTCGACCTGACCTCGGCATTGCATCGGATTGATCACGCGGCCGGCGTCGGCCGCGTGCACGCTGCGCAGGATCTTGATCGCGCCGGTGCGCTTGTTCACCGCCAGCCGAAACGCCTGAACGTTGAACGCCACCGAGCGCGGCGTGCCGTTGGAGCGCCCGCTGGCCGTGAGGTCGCGCCCTTGCGCACGCGCCGAGGCGGCAAGTTCGGCGAGCGGCATGCGCCGGCCGGGGCGCGTCGCGGCGCCGTCGGTGAGCGACCATTCCTCTGCCGCGCCGCCGGCCTCTGCCGCGGCAAACTTCAAGATTTCCGCGCGCAGCGCCTCGCAGGCGAGTTGGGTGGCGCGCCCGGCAACGACGGTACCGGTCGAGCCGTAAGCGCCGGTATCGTGTCCGCCATTGTCGGTGTCGGCCTGCAAGACATGGATGCCGTCCATGGTGGCGCCAAGCACGGTGGCGGCGATTTGCCGATGCACGGTCGAGGTGCCGTTGCCGAATTCGGCGGTGCCGACAACGAGCTGGTAAACGCCATCATCGCGCAAGCGCACGCTGGCATCCGCGAAGTGGCCGAAAGGCGGCACTGTGTCGATCATGCCGAGCGCCACGCCCTGGCCGACGAGCCAATCGTCGGACGGCGGCGCGGTAAGCCCGCCGCCGCGCTCGATCGCATCTTTCACCAGCGCCAAACATTGATCGAGGCCGTAGCTGCCGAATTCGACATCGTGACCTTCCTCGGAGCCTGTCGAGATCATTGCATCACCGGGCTTGACCACGTTGCGCAGGCGAAAATCGATCGGATCGATATCGAGCCTTCGGGCAAGCTCATCCATCGCCGATTCCACGGCGAAGTTGGTCTGCGGCAGGCCGTAGCCGCGAAAGGCGCCGGCCGGAACGGTGTTGGTGTAGACGGCATAGCCGTCGATCTTTTTGTTGGCGCAGCGATAGACCCCGAACACCTCGCCGCAGGCATGATTGAGCACGGCAAAGCCGTGATTGCCGTAGGCGCCGGTGTTGGAGAGCACCGCCATCTCCATGGCGGTCAGGACGCCGTCGCGCCGCGCGCCGGCCTTGATGCGCACCCGCATCGGATGCCGCGTCGTGGCGCCGATGAATTGCTCTTCGCGGGTGAATTCGAGTTTCACCGGCCGCCCGGTCTCGAGTACCGCGAGCGCGACGATATCTTCGACCAGCATCTCCTGCTTGGCGCCGAAGCCGCCGCCGATGCGCTCGCAGAAAACGCGAACCTTTGCCGGATCCAGATCGAACAGATGGGCAAGCGCGCGACGCGTCAGAAACGGCGTTTGCGAACTGGTGCGCAGCGTCAGCCGGCCGGCTTCATCCAGCCAGCCAATGGCGCAGTGCGTCTCCAGATGCGCATGCTGAACGCGCTGGGTGACGTAGGTACCTTCGTAGATGGCGTCGGCTGCAGCAAATGCCGCATCGACATCGCCGACATGGCCATGGATTTCGCCGGCGATGTTGCGCTGCGGGTTGCCGATGCGCGAGTCCGGGCCCTTGTCGTGGATGACCGGCGCGCCGGGCCGCATCGCCGCGTCCGGATCGAGCACCGCCGGAAGGAGCTCATACTCGACCACAAGTTTGCGGCAGCCGGCTTCGGCGGCGGCTTCGCTATCGGCGACCACCGCGGCGACGCGCTGACCGATGAAGCGAACGATATTGTCGAGCAGCAAGGTATCATCCGGATCGGCGCGTTCGTCCTCGTGGCGCGCGGTCGAATAGAATTTCTTCGGACAGTCCTCGTAGGTCAGTACCGCCCGCACGCCGGGAACCGCAAGCGCATCATCCTTGCGAATCGCGGTGATGCGCGCATGCGCATGCGGCGACCGCAGCAGCTTTAAATGCAAAAGCCCGGGTGGCGCATAATCCATCGTGTAGCGGGCGGCCCCCGTGACCACGGCGCGCGCTGCCGGCGCCGATACGCTCTTGCCACAGGCCGCACCGGCTGCGGCCTGTTCGGTCTGCCGCACGCCGCGGATGGCGCTTTCGATCGCGCCATAGCCCGTACAGCGGCAGATGTTGCCCTTGAGCGCCCAGTCGAGATCCTGCCGTTGCGACTGATTGAGGCTTGCCGCAGTGATTACCATGCCGGGCGTGCAAAAGCCGCATTGAAAACCTTGTGCCTGCAGGAACGCCTCCTGCACCGGATGCAGGGCACCGTTCTTGGCCAAACCCTCGATAGTGGTGACGGCACGTCCTTTGGCGCGATAGGCGGGAAACAGGCAGGAATGCACCGGGTCGCCGTCGACCATCACCGTGCAGGCGCCGCAATCGCCGGCGTCGCAGCCTTTCTTGACGCCGAAGCAGCCAAGCTCGCGCAGGAAAGTGCGCAGGCACTGCCCGGGTCGCGGCTCGGTATCGTGGCTTTTGCCGTTGACCACAAAACTCATGCACCACCCGAGCCGTTGCCGCCGAGTTCGATGCGGATTTCTTCGGCGAATTGCAAAGTCACCTGCCGGCGCCAGGCCGGCGCGCCATGCACGTCGTCGTAATACGCTTGCGGCGGAATTGCCGCTTCGAGAGCGGTCGCAAGCGCGGTCGACGACGGCAAACGCGGAAACCGCAAACGCACCGGCCGCGGCGTCGATGCGGTGACCGTCAAGATGAACGCGCCGTCGTCCGGCGACAGCGTGCCGATCAACAAGGCGCCCGAACGGCCGAGCGGGCTGAGCGAGATTTGGCGAAAGGCGGTGCGCCGGCGCAGCGCCGCGACCGGCAGGTCGATCGCGCGCAGCAGCTCGCCGGGCTTGAGCGCGTTATGAAGCGGCGCTAGCACGAAATCGGTCACGGCTACTTTGCGCTCGCCGCCGTCCGGCATCCAGATCGTGCACACGCCGTCGAGCGCTGCCGTCAGCGAGATCATCGGTCCGGCCGGCAGCGACATGCAGAGATTGCCGCCGACGGTCGCCATGTTCCAAATCTTGAACGAGGCGAGAAAAGAGCGGCAGCATTGATTGAAGAGCGGCGCCGCGGTCCAGCTTGCCGGCAACGACAAGCCGTCGAGCTCGGCGATCTTGCAGGTCGCGGCGATGGCAAGAGCGCGCTCGGTTATGTCCAATGCCGGCCAGCTCAGATCGGCGATGTCGATCAGTCGGGAGACTTTCAGCTGCGGCTCGGAGAACAGCCAAGTGCCGCCGGCGAGCCAGGCATCGCCGGCGTTCCATGCCGGGAAGTCCGCGCGTTGGCGCGGCCGCGTAATTGCCGTGATGGTGTTGAGATCCATCGCAGCCCGGACGCTGCAGGTTTCGTGCCGCCAACACACCGGGCGTGGAGCAAGCGGCGCCCGCACAGGCGTGCCGCCATCTGTCCCGCGGATTAACTAAAAGCCGGCCGACGCGGTGCTAAGTCCATCGAAGCATTGGCCATTTGCTTGCCATGCTGCATCGGTTGTGCGCACAATGCCACAGCGTTAGGCAGTGCCGCGCCGGGTTGAATGACAAGAAATTTCCTGCAATTTCTGAAAGGTGGATGCGTTGTGCGCCTCGACGCGTTTGCGCCGCGCACGACGTTGCTCGATTGGCTGCGCCTGAACGAGCGATCGACCGGAACCAAAGAGGGTTGCGCCGAGGGCGATTGCGGCGCCTGCGCGGTCGTCGTGGTGCGCGAACTTGGCGGCCGGCTGATCTACGAGCCGGTCAATTCCTGCATCACGCTGATTGGCCAGCTCGACGGCGCCGAATTGATCACGGTCGAAGACTTGGCCGAAGACGGCGTGCTGCACCCGGTGCAGCAGGCGATGGCGAAGGAGCACGGCTCGCAATGCGGCTTTTGCACGCCGGGCATCGTGATGAGCCTGTTCGCTCACTATCATGCCGGCGACGGCACGACGAACCGCGCAACAATCAACGACGTGCTGGCGGGTAATCTTTGCCGTTGCACCGGCTACCGGCCGATCGTGGATGCGGCGCTGCAGGCGTGCAACGGCGGCGCCGACGACCGGTTCGCGCAAAACGCCGCGGTGCGCACCAAGGCGCTGCGTACGCTCGACGATCACGCTGATCTGTTTGTCGGCGATGCAAAGAGCTTTTTTGCCGCGCCGGCGAGCGAGGACACGCTCGCCACGCTTTATGCCCAGCATCCCAACGCCACCATCGTCGCCGGTGCGACCGACGTCGGCTTGTGGATCACCAAAAAACTCGCGCCACTCGAAAAGATCATTCATGTCGGCCGTGTCGCCGAGCTGTCGCATGTCGAAGAGAACGCCGACGGCTTCGCGCTCGGCGCCATCGTCTCGCTCAATCGCGCCGCGCCGCCGTTGGGATCGATCGACGGCGATATCACCGAAGTCCTGCGCCGGTTCGGCTCCATGCAGGTGCGGTCGAGCGGTACTGTCGGCGGCAACATCGCCAATGGCTCGCCGATCGGCGATTTAGCGCCGATGCTGATCGCGCTCGGCGCGGAAGTGGAGCTGCGGCAGGGCGAGCAGATTCGGCAGCTCAGGCTCGACGATTTTTATCTCGATTACGGCAAGCAGGATCGCAAGCGCGGCGAATTCGTGCGCAGGCTCCACGTGCCGAAATTGGCGGCGGCCTCGCAATTCCGCGCCTACAAGATTACCAAGCGCTTCGACGAAGACATTTCCGCGGTGCTCGCCGCCTTTCGCTTCGACCTCGCCGGCGACCGCATCGCTGCCGCGCGGGTGGCGTTCGGCGGCATGGCCGGCATCCCCAAGCGCGCCAGCGCGGTCGAGGAAAAACTGCGCGGGCTGTCGCTTGCCGATACGCACGGCTGGCGCGCGGCCGCTGACGCCATCCACGAAGATTTCACTCCACTTTCCGATTTGCGCGCCAGCGCCGCGTACCGCAGCGGCGTCGCCGCCAATCTGGTGATCAAGGCGCTCGCGGAACTCGCCGGCGTCGACACCGCCACAACCCGCGTCGCCATCCGCAGGTCGTTTGCTCATGCCGCCGAGTGAAGCGACCTTGGAGGCGCCGCTGCGCCATGTGTACAAGCCGCTGCCCCATGACAGCGGCGCCAAGCACGTCCAAGGCAACGCCGAATATATCGACGACATCCCCGAGCCGATCGGCACCTTGCATGTCGCGGTCGGCGGTTCGCCGATAGCGCGCGGCACGCTCACGGGGCTCGATCTGGACGACGTGCGCAAGATGCCCGGCGTCGTCGCCGTCATTACGGCCGCCGACATCCCGGGCAAGAACGACATCTCGCCGTCTCATGCCGACGAACCGGTGTTCGTGAACGACCGCGTCGATTTCCATAACCAGCCCGTGTTCGCGGTCGCCGCGACCTCGCGCGACGCGGCGCGGCGCGCCGTGCTCCGCGGCAAGATCGAAGTCGATGCGCAGACGCCGAACGTCACGGTGGAGCAGGGCCGGGCGTCCGGCGAAATCGTGCTGCCGGATTACGCTTTCATCAACGGCGATGCAGCCAACGCGATCGCGGCGGCGACGTTGCGCGACGCCGGGACGCTGCAGGTCGGCGGCCAGGAGCATTTTTATCTGGAAGGTCAGATCGGGCTCGCCATCCCCGGCGAGGACGGCGCGGTCGTGGTTTATTCCTCGACGCAGCACCCGAGCGAAGTGCAGCACATCGTCGCCCGCGTTCTGGCGCTGCCCGATTCTTTCGTCACCTGCCGGGTGCGGCGCATGGGCGGTGGCTTCGGCGGCAAGGAAACCCAGGCGACGCAATGGGCGGTGATTGCGGCGCTCGCCGCGCGCGTGACCGGCAAGCCGTGCAAGCTCCGGCTCGACCGCGATGCGGATATGGCGATGACCGGCAAGCGTCACGATTTCGCCGTCGCCTATGAGGTCGGCTACGAGCGCGACGGCCGCATCCGCGCGGTCAATCTCGACCTCGATGCGCGCTGCGGCTGCTCTGCCGATGTCAGCACTGGCGTTGTGGATCGCGCGATGTTCCACGCCGACAACGCCTATTTCCTGCCCGAGAACCGCATCTATTCGCGCCGCGTCAAGACCAACACGGTGTCGAACACCGCATTCCGCGGCTTCGGCGGGCCCCAGGGCATGATGGCGATCGAGCGGGTGATCGACGCCATCGCCTGGAAGCTCGGCCTCGATCCGCTCGATGTGCGTACGGCCAATCTCTACGCGCCTGGACGCGACGTCACGCCTTACGGTCAGACCGTCGAGGATTGGGACACGGCACCGCGGCTGATAGAACAGCTCGAACGCTCGTCGAACTACCGGGCGCGGCGCAAGGAGATCGCAGCCTTCAACGCCCGCTCGCCGATCCTCAAACGCGGCATCGCGCTCACCCCGGTGAAGTTCGGCATTTCCTTCACGCTCACCCATCTCAACCAGGCCGGCGCGCTAGTGCACGTCTATCAGGACGGCTCGGTGCATCTCAATCACGGCGGTACCGAGATGGGGCAGGGGTTGTTTCAGAAAGTCGCGCAGATCGCGGCGGAGGAATTCGGCATCGGGCTTGAGCGCGTGCACATCACCGCCACCGCGACCGATAAGGTGCCGAACACCTCCGCAACCGCCGCTTCCTCTGGCACCGACCTCAACGGCATGGCGGTGCAAATAGCGGCGCGCGAGATCAAGGCGCGGCTCACGCGCTTTGCCAGCGAAGCATACGGCGTGTCCGAGGATCACATCGCCTTCCGTGACGATCGTGTCTTCATCGGCAACGAGAGCATTTTATTCGGCGAGTTGACCAAAAAGGCTTATGCGGCGCGCGTGCACATGTCGGCCGCCGGCTTCTACAAGACGCCGAAACTGCATTGGGATCGCGACAAGGGCAAAGGCCGGCCGTTCTTGTACTATGCTTACGGCGCTTCCTGCAGCGAGGTAGTCATAGACATCCTCACCGGCGAGATGAAATTGCGCCGGGTCGACATCGTCCATGACGTCGGCCGCTCGATCAATCCGGCGCTGGACATCGGCCAGATCGAAGGCGGTTTCGTGCAGGGGATGGGCTGGCTGACGACCGAGGAATTGGTCTACGACGACAAGGGCCGTTTGCTCACGCACGCTCCTTCGACCTACAAGATTCCGGTTGCGTCCGACGTGCCGGTCGACTTCCGCGTCGCTTTGTTCGACGGCGCCAACCGGGAAGAGACGGTCTATCGCTCGAAAGCGGTCGGCGAGCCGCCCTTGATGCTGGCGATTTCGGTATTCGCGGCCATCGCCGACGCGATACACTCGCTCAACCCGGGCAAGCCGGTTGAGCTCGATGCGCCGGCAACGCCGGAAGCGATACGCAAGGCGGTCGGACCGGTCGACGCCGTCGCGGTGCTGGCGCCGCTGGTCAAGGCACGGAGCGCATAAAAGGCGCACAGATGGCGAAGATCTGGTCCCGCATCCGGGAGACGATCGAACGGCAGGGCAGCGCCGGCCTGATCAGCGTGGTCGGCGCGGCGGGCTCAGTTCCGCGCGAAACCGGCGCCCGCATCGTCTTGCAGCCTGACGGCGGTTTTTACGGCAGCATCGGCGGCGGCCGGCTGGAATATGAAGCGATCGCCGCGGCGCGCGCGGTGCTGGCGGCAGGCCGCGGCAAGGCGCAGTTCCGCGATTGGCCGCTCGGTCCCAATCTTGGCCAGTGCTGCGGCGGCACGGTCAAAACGCTGACCGAGACATTCGATGTCAGCGATCTCGACGCCGTGCGCCCCCTCGAGGAAGCCGAGAGAGCCGGCGCTTTTGTCACCCACAGCCGCACCGACAACGAGGGACGGATCGTGCGGGCGCCGGCGTCGGTCGGCGCCGCGGTTCGCGACGCAGCGCCGCTTGCCAGCATGCCGTTCACCGAACACTTCGGCGAAGTCACGACTCCGGTGCTGCTGTTCGGCGCCGGCCATGTCGGCCGCGCCGTGGTGCTGGCGCTGGCGCCGCTGCCCTTTGCCGTGCGCTGGATCGACAGCCGGCCAGAGGAGTTTCCGCAATATGTGCCGCCGAACGTCGTCACCATCCAGACCGATGCGCTGGCGCAGGAGCTTGCACTGGCGCCCGGCGACGCCTTCATCGTGGTCATGACGCATGCGCATCCGCTCGACTTCGACATCACCGCGGCGGCACTGCAGCGCGAAACCTTCGAATTCGTCGGCCTGATCGGCTCCGACACCAAACGCGCCCGCTTCGTCAGTTATGCGAAGCGAATCGGCGTCACCGCGCGGGCGCTCGACCGCCTGGTCTGTCCCATCGGCATCGCCGACATCCGCGGCAAGGAGCCGGCGGTGATCGCGGCAGCGCTCGCCGCGCAGCTTCTGATCGTGCGCGAACGCGCTTCCGTGCCGCACGAGAGCCCGGCCGTCCAGCCGGCGTAAGATCGTGCGCCAGCGAAATATCCTTAAGGCCGATAAATCTTCACCGGCGCGGTCGCTTCGAAGGCCTGCGTCGTATATTCGACGAGCTCGAGCTGATTGCCGAACGGATCCAGCACGTAATTGACGCGGGTGGTCGCGCACGGACCCTGGTCGAGCACGATCGGACCGTCCATGACCTTGCAGCCATGCGTGGCCAGATAGGCTTTGGCGGCGTCCAGATTCTCCACCTTGAAGGCGATATGGTGGCCGCCAAGGTCGCCGTTGCGTGGCGGCGCTTCGGCGCGCGGCCGCGGCCGGTCGTACTGGAACAATTCGAGCATCAGGTTCGGACCGATGCTGAGCATTGCGATGGTCAGCCGCGCGCCGGCGACGTTGATATGCGCATCCGTCCAATCGCGGCCGTCCTCCATGCGCGGCAGCTCCGCCGCATCGAATGGCCCGAGTCGGTAAAGCTCATGCGCGCCGAAGACGTCGCAATAGAACGTGACCGCGGCGTCGAGGTCCGGCACGGTCAGTCCGACGTGGTCGACATGCGATAATCCGGGCAATCCTTTGCTCATCCGTTTCTCCGGTTTCAGTTGCTCGCGGCCAGCACGCGATCGATTTCGGCGAGCGTTTGGTCTTTGACAGGTCGCGTCATCAACGAAGACTCGACGCCGTTGCGCACGATAGCGACGATCTCGTCGCCGCTCAGCGACAGGCCGTTGGCGACGGCCCAGTAATTGTCGTTGACGTAGCCGCCGAAATAGGCCGGGTCGTCGGAATTCACCGAAACCATCAGCCCTTTGTCGAGCGCGCGGCGCAGCGGATGGTGAGCGATGTCGTCGATGACGCGCAGCCGCAAATTGGACAGCGGGCACATTGTCAGCGCCATGCGCTCGCGCACGAGCCGCCCGACGAGAACGTCGTCTTCAAGCGAGCGGTTGCCGTGATCGACCCGGCCGACGCCGAGCACATCCAGCGCCTCCCAGACGTAACTCGGCGGCCCTTCCTCGCCGGCGTGCGCAGTGACGAACAGGCCTGCGTCGCGCGCGCGGCGGAAGACATTCTTGAATTTGCTCGGCGGATTGCCTTTCTCAGATGAATCGAGCCCGACACCGACGATCTTGTCGCGGAAGGCAAGACCGGAATCGAGCGTCCGCTCGGCGTCGGCTTCATCGAGATGGCGCAGGAAACACATGATCAGGCTGGCATCGACGCCAAGCTCGCGCTTGGCATCGGCGATAGCGCGATGCAGGCCGTTGATGACGGTGGCGAAGGCGACGCCGCGCGCGGTGTGGCCTTGCGGATCGAAGAACATCTCGACGTGGCGGACATTGTCGGCGTGCGCGCGCTGCAAATAGGCGTAAGCGAGGTCGTAAAAGTCCTGTTCGGCGATCAGGACCGACATACCTTGATAGTAGATATCGAGGAAGTCCCGGAGATTGCCGAATGCATAGGCCCGGCGGACCGCATCGACCGATTCATACGGCAGCGTCACCTTGTTGCGCCGCGCCAGCGCGAACATCAATTCAGGTTCGAGGCTGCCTTCGATGTGGATGTGCAACTCGCATTTCGGCAGCCGTTTGATCAGGGTTTCAGTATCGTGCATCTCAGTGATTTTCGGTCGTCGCGGTCCAGAACCGCTCGATCATACGACATGCGCGCGGCGGGGCGGCAGAGTGATGCGAGACGGTGCAAAGACCGCGCCGGGTGGGCGTCAGGCTGTCAATGCGCGGCACGGTGGTCGAGATAGGAGGACATATGGGCGCTGAGTTCGCGCGCGTCGTCGCCGGCGCCGTCGATTAACGCGGATTTTCGCCGGCGCAGGAACTGCATGCCCATCAGATACATGCCGGGCGAACAGACGATCCCGCCATCGTGGCGGATGACGCCCTTGCCATCGAAAACCGGCACTTCGAGCCACGAATGGTCGGGCCGGTAGCCAGTCGCCCAGATGATCGTTTTGACCCGGTCTTTGGTAAAGTCCATGCCGAGCGGCGGCGCCGCCTCGACGCGCGTCGGCGGCGGCCGCGAGGCCGGCTCCACTTTGCCATCGAGGCCGTTCGCTCGGGCCCAATCGTCGATCAGATCGAGAAGCCTGCCCATCTTGAGGTCCGACAGCGCGCACATGTTGTGCAGCGAGCCGGCAAACTGCGCCTTCCCGTCCTCGGTGAAGCCGGCTAGGCGTCCGATGAGCTTCACGCCCATTGCGGTGAGAGCGTTGAGATCCAGCGTCGACCGGTCGGGCGTGCCGGCGAGTTGGAGCGAGGGCACGCGCCGCGCCCGCGCAATATCGTCGATGGCATCGTAGCGCTCGTCGAGCACGCCGGCGGCATCCATCCACCATTCCAGGTCTTTGCCGCGATAGACACGCGGTGCGCGAATGTGTTCGCCAATCGACAAAGTCACCGGACGACCGGATTTGTGAACTTCGTGCGCGATCTGCGTGCCGCTCGATGAGGCGCCAACCACCAGCACGCCGCCGTCGGCGAGTTGATCGGGCCTGCGGTATTGCTGCGCGGTCAGTTGCGCGATCGCGCGCGGCACGCGGTCGGCGAAACGCGGAATGTCGGCGATATTGCATGCGCCTGACGCGAGCACCACGGTTCGGCACAGCCAGTCGCCGCGGTCCGTGCACACCCGATATCCGTCGTCGGTTCGGCGCACCGACGTGACGGTCGTGCGAGTGCGCACAGGCGCCGCGATCATTTGCGCGTAAGCCGTAATGAAATCGATGACCTCAGGCAGCGTCCGATAGCCGTCGGGATCGTCGCCCCGATAGGCAAAGCCGGGCAGGCGGCTCTGCCAATTGGGCGTGAGCAGTCGCAACGAATCCCAGCGCTCCGTGCGCCAGGAATGGGCAACTTCGCCGCGCTCAAGTACAACGTGATCGATGGTGCGGTCAGTCAGACAACGACTCATCGCGAGGCCTGCGTGTCCGGCCCCGATCACGACTGTAGTGACGGTGTGAATGTCGGACCGTCTCCCTGCGCTGCGCTCGCGTCGCGCGATCGGCTTAATTCACGACCACCGTGACGTTCGTCGGATTGGTGATAACGTCGTACACGGCCGATCTCTTCTGTGATTGGGCGACGAGCGCTTCAATATCTTCACGGTCCGCGTCGGCATCGATGTCGTAGGTGACCTTGATGCCGCTGTAGCCGTTGCGCACGTCGCTGTCGATGCCGAGGATGCCTTGGATGTCCATATCCCCTTCGACGGTGGCCTTGACCGAGCGCAGCTGAATGTTGCGGTGCTGCGCGACCGCGGCAACGCCGGCGGTCAGGCAGCTTGCCAGACCAACCAGAACAAACTCGACCGGCGTGATGCCGATGTCCTCGGCCGCAAAGACTACCGGATGATCGGCGTCGAAGGTGAACGCTCTCTTGTGGTGCTGCTCCTGGCCGAGGCCATAGAAGCCTTCGACGGTCGACTGACTATGCGTGCCGTTTTTCCATTCGTTCGTCGCGCGCCACTTGAATTGTGCCGCCGCCGGCGCGTTGCTGAGCGCCTCGCGGGCAGCGATCAATGCTTCCACGTTCACGCCGTTCTTGGCGATCGTTTTCGCCTCGGACATGGTATTTCTCCCTTACGCTTGGTTGCTGAAACGGGTGCGCCTTCGGATCGGTTTTGATCACTCGGCCAGCTAATAGATTGAAGGACTATCCGGCGAGTCAACGTCGAAAAACTCTCAAGAAGAACGTTACCGTGGTCGCTGCCAAGAAGGAAAAATCCTACTAATTATGACGGTTTTTGTAAAAGATGGCCAGAGCTTCGGCCGTTCATTTGGCTCCGGG
Organism: uncultured Hyphomicrobiales bacterium; assembly: GCA_964459765.1. Lineage (GTDB taxonomy): Bacteria > Pseudomonadota > Alphaproteobacteria > Rhizobiales > Xanthobacteraceae > BOG-931. The sequence continues at coordinate 17,888 of CAYWNY010000049.1, forward strand.
AGGCCGACAACCGATCCCTTGGCAGCAAAGGAACGCGGCCAGGGCGCACAATGAAACGGGAAGCGGCGATGGACCGGGAGGGAGTCGGCAAGGCCGCGGCGGCGCTGATGCGCGAGCATAGCGAGGCCTTAACCTTCGCACCTTTTGCCGCTCCTCATGGCATTACCACCGTCGATAATGCCTATGCGGTGCAACGCGAATATGTCCGCTTGCAGATGGAGGCGCGCGGCACCGCCGCAGCCGGCTACAAGATCGGGCTCACCACCCCGCGCATGCAGGCGATGTGCGGTATCGATCGGCCGATTGCCGGGGTCGTCCTTGCCGACCGCGTCCATGCCAGCGGCGCGACTTTGCGCACCACCGCCTACGGCAGAATAGGCCTCGAGTTCGAAATTGCCGTGCGGCTTGCCGGCGACGTCGGCTCCGACGGGCGTCCGCCGACGATCGACGAGGTTGCCGCTGCCGTCGATGGAGTTGCCGCGGCGGTCGAGATCATCGACGACCGCGGCGCCGACTATCGTAATCTCGATGCGCTGTCGCTGATCGCCGACAATGCCTGGAACGGCGGCATTGTGCTCGGCGCCTTTGCCGAGCCATGGCCGGATCTGGCCGCGATCGAGGGCGTCGCCTCCAGTGACGGCACGGTCCTCGATCGCGGCTTTGGACGTGATGTGCTGGGCCATCCGTTTCACGCAGTGGCGTGGCTCGCGACCCATCTCGCCGATCAAGGTTCGCGGCTCATTGCCAGGGATGTTGTCATGACCGGAAGCGTAGTGACCACCATATTTCCCGACCGTGCATCCACCTATCGCTTCGCGCTATGGGGCGTCGGCGTGGTCGAAGTCTCAATCGGCGTTTAGGCCGGCAAAGAGGAGCGGTCGTGGACCTCGGATTGAGCAACAAACGCGCGCTGGTGACCGGCGCCTCGCGCGGCCTCGGCAAGGCGGTCGCCGCGGCGCTCCGCGCGGAGGGCGCGGCGGTGGCGATCTGCGCACGCGATGCCGCGCGGATCGAAGCCGCGGCCAAGGAAATCGGCGCGGTCGGCTTTGCCGCCGACCTTTCGGCGCCGGGCGGCGCTGGAGCGGCGCTGCGGCATGCGACCGGCAAGCTCGGCGGTATCGATATCCTGGTGGTCAACACTGGCGGGCCGCCGGCCGGCACCTTCGACGTCGTTTCAGACGATGCCTGGCGTCGCGCCTTCGAAGGCTTGTGGATATCGAGTGTGCAGCTGATTCGGGGCTGCCTGCCGGGCATGCGGGAACGACGCTTTGGGCGCATCCTGATCGTCACCTCGATTTCGGCGCGCGAGGCGTTGGCCAATTTGACCATCTCCAACGCGCTGCGGCCGGGGCTACACGGGCTCATTAATGCACTGAGCCGCGAAGTGGCCGCCGACGGCATCACCGTAAACGCGCTGATGCCCGGCTATACGCTGACCGAGCGCATCCGCGAAATCGGGGCGGACGTAGATGCCATTGCCAAGGAAATTCCCGCCGGCCGCGTTGGGCGGCCGGAAGAGTTCGCGGCGCTGGCGGCGTTTCTGGCCTCGGAGCAGGCCGGCTATATCTGCGGGCAGGCGATCGCGGTCGACGGCGGCTATCTCCGGTCGATTTGAGGGTTGGATGTCCGTCCAAACACACAAACCGATGAGGACACCGTGAAAGTCGCATTCCTGGGCTGCCTGGGATTGTTCTTGGGCGCGATCCTCGGCGGCGTCATCGGCATCGGCGCCGGCATGCTCTATGTCAGCGTCTTTCACGTCACCGACTTTGAAGGCTATTCCGGTATGCTTGTGTTCATGACCTTCATGCCGATCGGCGCAATTGTCGGCGGGCTTCTCGGCGGCGTCGGCCTCGGCCTTGTCGGATCGAAGGTCGCTTAAAAATTTGTAATGTTTGCTCAGCTGCGCGGAATTACAATGTGTGGCGTAATTTGCTCGGCAGTTTGCCGCGATCCGGCCATCGCTCGGTCATGCGCGCGTCCCGGTTCCAAATCATCAACGTGGGCGCGAGGTATCGTCCATGCAGATTTGGAAGCTGCCTTTTTGGCAGCAGTTTTGGCAGCGCGTCGACGCGCGCTACTTTCAGATTGCTGCGCTCTCGACGCTGCTCGCCGTCAATTTTGTTTGGATCGATTTCGGCGCCAAGCCGCTCTACAGCGCGCTGGCGATTGCCAGCGCGCTCCTCACCCAGATCGCCTGCACGCGGATTTTTAAACTTCCACATGTCGATCTGCGCTCGGCGCTGATCACCGGTTTGTCGCTTTCGCTGTTGTTTCGCGCGGATGCGGCGTGGCTACCGGCGCTGGCCGCAGTGATCGCGATCGGGTCCAAGTTCACGCTGCGCATCGACGGCAAGCACATTTTCAATCCGGCCGGCTTTGCCATCGTCGTTCTGCTGTTGACGACGAGCGAGGTGTGGATTTCGCCCGGCCAGTGGGGCACGAGCGTTTATCTTGCGGCGCTGGCGGCGTTTTTCGCCATCCTCGTGTTGCACGCCTCGCAACGCTCCGACATCGCGCTGTTCTTTCTTGTAAGCCACGCCGCGCTGTTGTTTGCGCGCGCCGCTTGGCTCGGCGATCCGCCCGCGATTCCGCTGCATCAGCTGCAAAGCGGTTCGCTGCTGATCTTTGCCTTTTTCATGATTTCCGATCCGCGCACCACGCCGGATTCCCGCCTTGGCCGGTTGTTGTTCGCGCTCGCGGTGGCGGCGCTCGCCCATTACCTCGCGTTTTTCATGCAAATGCGACCGGCGCTCTATGTGGCGCTGATCGCGCTCTCGCCCACCACTCTTCTGTTCGACAGGTTGATTCCGGCGGCAAGGTTTGCATGGCCGGCAACGCTTAAAGGAGCATCACAATGACACGAACGGTTCGGTCCCGATTGAAGACGGGTGTTGCCTTGGCGGCCATCGTTGCACAGCTCGGGCTGTGCGCCGGATCGGCGCAGGCGTTCTGCGGCTTCTACGTCGCCAAGGCTGACGCGAAGTTGTTCAACAAATCGTCGAAGGTGGTGCTGGCGCGCACCGGCGACGAGACCGCCATCACCATGGCGAGCGACTATGAGGGCGCGCCGAGCGAGTTCGCGCTGGTGGTCCCTGTCCCGACCTTCATCGAGAAGGACAAGATCAGCGTGGTCGAACCGGCGACCGTCGATCATCTCGACGCCTATACCGCGCCGCGCCTGGTCGAATATTACGATCCGGATCCATGCCCGTCGCCGCGCGTGTCCGCACTGTCGATGGCTACCGGTAAAGCCATGCAGACGGCGGCGGTACCGACGCCGATGCCGGCCGCTTACCGCGGCGTCAAGGTGGAGGCGCGCTACGACATCGCCGAATACGACGTTTCCATTCTTTCGGCTGAAGAAAGCGACGGCCTGATCAATTGGCTCACCGACAACGGCTACAAGATTCCCACCGGCGCCGAGCCGGTGATCGGCAGCTACATCAAGCAGAAAATGCATTTCTTCGTCGCCAAGGTGAACGTCAAACGCATGGAGCAGATGCGCCGCGCGTTTCTGCGGCCGCTGCAGGTTCGCTACAACACAGCGAAATTCATGCTGCCGTTGCGGCTCGGCACCGTGAACGCCAACGGTCCGCAGGATCTGATCGTGTTCGCCTTGTCGACACGCGGGCGAGTCGAGGCGACCAACTACCGCACCGTCAAGGTGCCCTCCGACGTCACCGTGCCGTTGTTCGTCAAGGACGATTTCGCCAATGTCTACAAGGCGACCTTCGATCGCGCCGTTGAGCGCGAGAACATGCGCGGCGTGTTTGTGGAATATGCCTGGGACATGGGCTGGTGCGATCCCTGCGCTGCCGATCCGATGAGCGGCAGGGAGATGGCGGACCTCGGCGCTGGCTGGAGCGACAATTCCGGCGCGAGCGACACTGTAACCGTACGACCGTCGCTGTCGGGAAGCCCGACCAACGCCTATGTCACGCGCTTGCACGTGCGCTATGACGCCAAGTCATTCCCTGAAGATCTCAGCTTCATCGAAACCGCCGACCGCGAAAACTTCCAGGGCCGCTACATTCTGCAGTATCCCTACGATGGCGCGGCCAGCTGCACGGCTGCCGATGATTATCGCGCGTCGCTGCCGGGGCGTTTCAAGAACGAGGCGAAGACACTGGCGCGGCTCACCGGCTGGCCGCTCAAAGACATCGAGACGCGCATGGCCGCCAACGGCCAACCGGTGTCGGGTAACAAATAGATTGTGTTGCAAAACTCGTTTTTCATTGGTGCTCAAAAATTCTGCGGGCTGCT
>CAYWNY010000050.1:0-21879 GCA_964459765.1 uncultured Hyphomicrobiales bacterium
AAGGCCTACCTCGCCGGCCTCGACGATACCGCGATCGCGCGGCTCATCGGCACCAACTACCCGGCGCGCACCCCGCATACGTTGACGCGGCTCGACGAACTCCTCCGCGACCTGAAGGCGGCGCGCAAAAGCGGCGTCGCCATCGATCGCGAGGAGCATTCGCTTGGCATTTGCGCCGCCGGCGTGGTCACGCGCGACGGCGCCGGCAATATTGTCGCCATCTCGGTGCCGGTACCGGCGCAGCGTTTCGGCAACCAGGAACGGCAGATCGTGGCGCGGCTGAAAGCTACCAAGGCAGCACTCGAGCGCGAGTTGGTGGCGGTTGCGGCCTGAAAGGTCGGCGCGCGGCTTGTTGCGCTGTCCGGAATGCGATACAGATGTACCATATCCTGGTACATGGTTGAGGTGGTCCGAAGCCGTTCGAAAGCGGCCGGACCGGAGGAAGCGCGGAGGGTAAAGTGAAAAAAATTCGCGGCGTCTCGTTCGAGGAGAACGAGAACAACGCGATGGGTTTGAACTTCTACAATCTGTCCCATCGCTTCGGCTACCAGTCGCCGAACTGGCCGTACTTCGAAGACGTCAAGATCGAGCGCATCCACTACATGGCGAAGTCGGGCGTGCTGTCGCAGCGCATCACCACGTCGATGCACAACACCACGCATATCGACGCGCCGGCGCACGTGGTGCAGGGCACGCCGTTCATCGACGAAGTGCCGCTGCCGCATTTCTTCGGTTCCGGCATCGTGGTGTCGATCCCGAAGAAGAAGTGGGAGCCGATCACCTATGACGACCTGGAAAAGGCAGCCGGCAAGGTGGTGCGGCCGCGCGACGTGGTGATCGTCAACACCGGCTGGCACAAGAAGTACGAGGACAGCGAGGACTACTTTTGCTACTCGCCCGGCTTCGTCTCCTCGGCCGGCGAGTGGTTCGTCGAGAAGAAGGTCAAGGTCGTCGGCCACGACACCCAGGCCAACGATCACCCGCTGGCGACCGCGATCGGCCCGCAGCGCAACGGGCCGCTGCATCCGCATCTCGCCGCCGAATACAAAAAGTGGTCGGGCGGGCGCGACTGGAAGGACGATTTCCCCGAGTGGGAGCCGGTGCACCGGATTCTGTTCAAGAACGGTATTCTCGGCATCGAGAATGTCGGCGGCGACATCGACAAGGTCACCGGCCGGCGCTGCACGTTCGCGTTCTTTCCCTGGAACTGGGACCGCGGCGACGGCTGCATCATCCGCCTCGTCGCCATCACCGATCCGAAACAATCGTACCGGATCGAAAAGGGGGAGAAGTTCTAAATGCACGTCAAGCGCTTCTCCGAAGCAAAGACCTACGAGGCGCCGCACCACCGCGACTTCACGGGTTTGCGGCTGTTTGGCGCCGAGGCCGGCGGGCCCAAAAATCTGATCGTCGGCATCTCGCATTTTCTGCCCGGTGGCGGCGCCGGCCCCGACGCGTCGCCGCCGGAGAAAGTTTATTTCGTGCTCGAAGGCGAGCTGACGGTGATCGTCGACGGCAAGGAAACGGTGCTGAAGAAGCATGACTCCTGCTTCATCGGCCCGAACGAAAGCCGCGAGATCGTCAACCGGACGAACGAGGTGTGCTCGATCCTGGTCGCCATCGCGCCGGCGCCGAAGTGACGCCGAAGGCGTCATGGCCGGGCTTGACCCGGCCATCCACGTCTAGAGCTTTTCGGAAGACGTGGATGCCCGGCACATAGGCGAGCGAAGCGACGCCGTTCTTCGAACGGCTATGGCCGGGCAAGACGAAAGGGAGACGCTATGTCCGAGGACTTTTTGAAGAATCCGCTTTCGCTGTTCGACGTCCGCGGCAAGGCTGCGATTGTCACCGGCGCGACCGGCGCCTTCGGCGCGGTAGCGGCAAAGACGCTCGCGGCCGCCGGCGCCAATGTCGTCATCACCGCAAACAACGCGGAAGGATTGAAAAAGCTCGCGGCGGAATGCGCCAAGCTCGGCGGCAAGGCTGAAATCGTCGCCAAGCGGCCGAGCTCCGAAGCCAACTGCGATGCCATCGTCGCCGCCGCGACCGAGAAATTCGGCGGCGTCGACATCCTGGTGGTCGCTTCGGGCCAGAACAAGATTTCCAAGATCGTCGATCAGAAGCCGGAAGATTTCCTCGACGTGATGGACGCCAATGTCACGCAATCGTGGCTGATGGCCCGCGCCGCGGCGCGGGCGATGATCAAGCACGGCCGCGGCGGCAAGATCATACTGATGTCCTCGGCGCGCGGGCTTCTCGGCCATCCGGCCGGCTACAGCGCCTATTGCGCGTCGAAGTCGGCGGTCGACGGCATCACCAAAGCGCTTGGCTGCGAACTCGGTTCAAGCGGCATCACCGTCAATGCGCTGGGCCCGACGGTTTTTCGCTCGCCACTGACCGAATGGATGTTCGCCGACGACGAGCGCGGCAAGACCGTTCGCGCCGGCTTTTTGACGCGGGTGCCGAAGGGTCGCCTCGGCGAGCCGGAGGATTTGGCTGGACCGCTGCTCTTCCTCGCCTCGAAGGCGTCCGACTTCTACACCGGCCACATCCTTTACGCCGACGGCGGCTATACGGCGGGCTAGAGCAATGGCGAAAGCACGCATCTCCGTCGTCGGCGCCGGCCTCATGGGGCACGGCATCGCCCAGGTCTTCGCGGTCGCCGGCCACGCGGTGACGATCACGGATGCGCTTTCGCAAAATCTCGACACGGTCACACCGCGCATCGCCGCCAATCTGCGCGACCTCGGCGAGGACGAAGGCGCGGTAAAGCGCGTCCGCATCAGCGCCGATCTTGCCGAAGCGGTGCGCGACGCCGACTATGTCGTCGAAGCGGTGTCCGAAGATCTGCCGCTGAAACAGCAACTCTTTGCCGACATCGAGCGCCATGTGCGCGCCGATACCATCCTTGCCAGCAACACCTCGGTGATCCCGATCACCGCCATCATGCAGGGCCTAGCCAAGCGCGAGCGCGCGCTCGGCACCCATTGGTGGAACCCGCCGTACCTCGTGCCCTTGGTCGAAGTGATCGAGACGCAGTGGACGTCGGCGGCGACGCTCGCAACCACCATGGCGCTGCACGAGGCCGCGGGCAAGAAAACGGCGCATGTGAAAAAGGACGTTCCGGGCTTCATCGGCAACCGGCTGCAGCATGCGCTGTGGCGCGAGGCCATTTCGCTGGTGGAACACGGCATCTGCGATGCTCAGACCGTCGATGCGGTGGTCAAGGCATCGTTCGGACGGCGGCTGCCGGTGCTCGGGCCATTGGAAAACGCCGACCTGGTCGGCACCGATCTCACGCTCGCCATCCACAATATCGTATTGCCGGCGATCGAAAGCCGGCCCGAACCTTCGCCCTACTTACAAAAACTTGTGGCCGAGAAAAAACTCGGCTTCAAAACCGGCGAGGGCTTTCGCAAGTGGACGCCCGCCGAGCAGGCGGCGTTGCGCACCAAGGTGACGGCACATCTTAAATCCATGCAAGGTCTTTAACAGGGAGGAATGCAATGAGTGACGAAAGGAAAATCGGAAGGAAAGGCGTCGATCGCCGCACGGTGATCGCCGGTGGCTTGGGCGCGCTGGCGGCGCCGGCGGTGTTGCGGGTGATTCCCGCCAACGCCCAATCGAAGGCGATCAAGATCGGCATGGTGAGCCCGAAGACGGGCCCGCTCGCCGGCTTCGGCGAAGCCGATGCCTTCGTCATCGATCAGGTCAACAAATTGCTCAAGCCGGGCATCGCGATCGGCGGCAAGACCTATCCGGTCGAGATCATCCAGAAGGACAGCCAGTCGACCTCGACGCGCGCGTCGGAAGTCGCCGCCGAACTGATTTCGCACGACAAGGTCGACCTCCTTCTCGGGCAGGCGGCGCCAGACACCACCAACCCGGTCGCCGACCAGGCCGAGGTCAACGAGACGCCGTGCGTCACCACCAATTGTCCGTGGCAGCCTTATTTCTTCGGCCGCAACGGCGACCCGAAGAAGGGCTTCACCTGGACCTATCACTTCTTCTGGGGCCTTGAGGACGTGATCGCCTCGTATCTGCCGCTGTGGGACAGCGTGGCGACCAACAAGGTCGTCGGCGGCGTATTCCCCAACGATGCTGATGGCAACGCCTGGGGCGATCCGGTGCATGGTCTGCCGCCAGACCTCAACAAGGCGGGGTACAAGCTCGTCGATCCGGGTCGCTACCAGGTGATGAACAACGACTTCACCTCACAGATTTCGGCGTTCAAGAGTGCCGGCGCCGAGATCGTCGTCGGCAACATGATCCCGCCGGACTTCGCGACCTTCTGGTCGCAATGCGCGCAGCAGGGCTTCCACCCGAAGATCGTCACCATCGGCAAGGCGCTGCTGTTCCCCTCGGTGATCGCCTCGCTCGGTCCGCGCGGCAACGGCATGACCACGGAAATCTGGTGGACGCCGACCTTCCCGTTCAAGTCGGGCCTCACCGGCCAGAGCGCCAAGGAACTGACCGACGCTTATGTCGCCGCTACCAAGCGGCCGTGGACGCAGCCGATCGGCTACGAGCACGCGCTGTTCGAAGTTGCGGTCGACGTGCTCAAGCGCACCAAGGCGCTCGATCCGAAGTCGATCCTGACCGCGATCACGGAGACCGACTATCACTCGATCGTCGGCCCGGTGAAATGGGCGGGCGTGCCAGTGAAGAACGTAAGTAAGACGCCGCTGGTCGCCGGCCAATGGCAGCGCAAAGGCGACCAGTTCGAACTCGTGATCACCGAGAACAAGTCGGCGCCGGAAATCCCGGTCGGCGGCAAACTCGAATTGCTGTCGTAGTCTTCGCGACCAGAACGGGAGAGGGGTGCGGCGCAAAAGCCCCCTCTCCCGCCTGCCTTTGCTCCTTCGAAGCTGCGGCAGGCGACGTCTCCCCATTGGGGAGAGGTGAAGGCGCGTGCGATCTACTTGATGAACGTGCCGCTGCGCAGCTCGGTGAAGGCTTGCTGCAATTCGGCCTGGGAGTTCATCACGATCGGCCCATACCAGGCGACCGGCTCCTTGATCGGCTTGCCGGAGACGAGCAGGAAGCGGATGCCCTCGTCGCCGGCCTGTACGGTCACTTCGTCGCCCGAGTCGAACACCACCAGCGACCGATTGCCGGTCTGTTCGCGAACCAAAATCTCGTTCACGCCATCGGTCTTCTCGGTGAGCACGCCGAAAGGTTTTGACGAGCCGCGGAAACTGCCCGAGCCTTCGAACACGTAGGCAAAGGCGTGACGTTCCAGCTCAACCGGCAGCGTCTTGCGCTTGCCCGGCGGCACGAAGACGTCCAGATAGCGCGGATCGGCGGCAGCGCCTTCGACCGGACCGCGCTGGCCCCAGAAATCGCCGCACACCACGCGCACACGCGTGCCGTCGTCATCGACGACTTCGGGAATTTCCTTAGCTTTGATGTCCTGGTAGCGCGGCGCGGTCATCTTCAACGACGACGGCAGATTGGCCCAAAGCTGGAAGCCATGCATGCGGCCCTGCGCGTCGCCTTTGGGCATCTCCTGGTGCAGGATGCCGCGCCCGGCGGTCATCCACTGCACGTCGCCGGCGCCGAGCGAGCCGCGATTGCCGAGACTATCGCCATGCTCGACGTCGCCGGCGAGCACGTAGGTGATGGTCTCGATGCCGCGATGCGGATGCCATGGAAAACCGGCGAGATATTCGTCGGGCCGATCGTTGCGGAAATCGTCGAGCAGCAGGAACGGATCGAATTCGCTGGTGTCGCCAAAGCCGAACGCCCGGCGCAGATGGACGCCGGCGCCTTCCAGCGTGGGTTTTGACGAAACGATGCGTTTGACGGGGCGGATCGACATCTGAAGTTTTCCTTCGGGGGTTTCCCTTGCAGGCTCAAATCGCTTGGCGGAAGTAGTGTCTCTTCTAGGCTTAGGAAAAATAGGTAACCACGGCGCCGCCGCAAGAAGTTACACGCGTGTTACTAAGGCGCCGCCTGACGTCATTTCTTCTCGGGCACGATGTCGCTGAACTTCGTATAGTCCAGCTGATAGCGGCCCTCCGGCGACACGCCGGTGATGTCGCGATAGCGGTAGCCCCATCGGATGTCTTCCGCCCCGTAGACGCGTCGCGCATAGAGCTGTTGCGCCGACGCATCGTCCAGGCCGCCGACATTGAGGACGATGGACGCATCGGCCTCGGCCATTGTCCGCTCGGTGGCTCCGTGCAGAGGGCTGTGCTCGTCGATGATGTGAAAGATCGTCCAGCTCAGCATGAATATCGGATGCTCGCCGCGCTCCACCTTGAGTTCGTGAAAGCGGCGAAACTGATCCCCCTCCATGCTCTTTTCGATGCGTAGCAGCCAGAGTCGGGCGGTGGCCCGCGAAATGGCGTTGTGGCGCGCGTTCGCCATGCGGATCATCAGCGTCGGACGGCCATCGCGGGTCCCGACGACCGGATTATCGGCGAACACAAAACGGGCGCGCGGCCGGGAGAAGCGGGCAAATACCAGGCCGGTTAACACCGCGAGAAAACACATGCCAGTGAAAATTTCGATGGTGGCGATGAAATGGCCGTAATCGGTCTGTGGATGCATATCGCCATAGCCGACCGTCGCCAGCGTCTCGATGGAGAAGTAGAACAGCTCGAGGAAGCGCTCGGTGCTGACGTTGGCGATCGGCTGGTTGCCCAATGCATAGAGCAACGCGAACACGGCGTTGAGCATGACAAAGATCAGCGCCGCGGAGCCGAAGAACACCGGCCAGTACACCGTCATCGAGCGGTGATAGAGGTCGGACCAAAAACCCTGGTCCAGCCCCAGCGTCTCGATCTCGCGGTGACCGACACGGATCAGCTGCGATCGATTGTCCCGGTGCTTACGTCGCAACTTGGCCAAGGCAATGAAACCCTAGACGGGGCAAACTTTGGCTGACCCCCACTCTGACCCTCCCCCTTGTAGGGGGAAGGAAAAACGCGCGGTTGACTGTCTCCTCCCTCTGAAAGGGGGAGGATTAAGATAGGGGTCGACGGCCGGTGGCTTCATCCTCAATGCTACTCCGCGGCCTGCGCCGCCGCATTGGTCTTCAGACGCGGATAAACCTTGCGCGCATTGCCTTCGAAAATCTTCTGCCGGTCGGCGTCGCTCAGGCGCGGCGCCCCGTCGACGTAGCGCTTGGTGTCGTCGAAATTGAACCCGGTCCTGGGATCGATGCCCTTGACCGCACCGACCATCTCGGACGCGAACAGAATGTTGTCGACCGGCACCACTTCGGTGAGCAAATTGACGCCGGGCTGGTGATAGACGCAGGTGTCGAAGAAAATATTGTTCTTGATGATCTCGTCGAGCTCGGGCCGGCCGTTGTTGAGGGCGAGCCCGCGGAACCGGCCCCAGTGGAACGGCACCGCACCGCCGCCATGCGGGATGATCAATTTCAGCGTCGGGAAATCCTTGAACAGATCGGACAGGATGATTTGCATGAACGCCATGGTGTCGGCATTGAGATAATACGATCCGGTGGTGTGCATCGCCGGATTGCAGCAGCCGGAAACGTGGATCATCGCCGGCACATCGAGCTCGACCATCTTCTCGTAGAACGGATACCACCATTTGTCGGTAAGCGGCGGCGCGTTGAAATAGCCGCCGGACGGATCGGGATTGAGGTTGCAGCCGATGAAGCCGAGCTCGTCGACGGCGCGCTCGAGTTCGCGGATCGAATGCGCCGGCGGCACGCCCGGCGACTGCGGCAATTGGCACACGCCGATGAAATTATCCGGATAAAGCGAGACGACGCGCGCGATCAGGTCGTTGCATATCTGCGACCATTCGAGGCTGACGCTCTCGTCGCCGATATGATGGCCCATGCCGGAGGCGCGCGGCGAGAAGATGGTCAGATTGGTGCCGCGCGCGCGCTGCAGCTTGAGCTGGTTCTGCTCGATGCTCTCGCGGATTTCGTCATCGGACATTTTCAGCGCGGCGCGCGAAGGCATCACCGCTTTGTCCTTGGCGTTGGCGGCGGCGGTCTGCTCCTTGCGGAAGCGGTGCAGGTCTTTCGGTTCGGTGGTGTAGTGGCCGTGACAATCGATGATCATGATGGCTTCGTTAAGCGGTTTGACCGCGCGATGCTAAGGGCCGCGGCGCGATTGTCAAACGCGCTTGGCCCTCATATAGGAAGCCGCAACGGGCTGAGGGAGGCTTTCAGGAATGGCTCAACTACTGCGGCTCAACGGCATCATCCGCGCGCTGGAATCGGGCCAGCACGCACTCACCTGCTTCACGCCGGCCGAGACTACGAGCGCCGTCGCCATCGCCACGTCGAAATTCGACGGCTGCGTGTTTGAGATGGAGCATCAGCCATGGGACGGCCGGCTGCTGCGCGACTGCCTGCAGTACATGCTCAACCGCGCCCAGATCGCCGAGGCGGCTTCGGTCGCGCCGGGCGTCACACCGTTGGCGCGCGTGCCGGTGAACGGGGTGGAGATGGCGCAGTGGCACGCCAAGCAGGCGCTCGACATGGGGTGCTACGGCGTCGTGTTCCCGCACATTTCGACGGTCGAGGAAGCCGCCAATGCGGTCGGCGCCTGCCGTTACCCGCGACTGTCGGACGCCTCGTTCTATCATCCGGCCGGCATCCGCGGCGACGGCCCGACCACCGCGGCGCGCTACTGGGGCCTGACGCAGCAGGAGTATTATCAGAAAGCGGACGTGTGGCCGCTCAACCCGCAGGGCGAGATTTTCGCCATCCTGCAGATCGAGGATACACGCGGCGTCGAAAACCTCGACGCCATGCTCAAGAACGTTCCCGGCATCGGCGCCATCCTGATCGGCGAAGGCGATCTGTCGCAGGAGCTCGGCTACCCGCGGCAGTACGAGCACAAGGTCGTGCTCGAATGGATGAAGCGTGTGGTCGACACCTGCAAGAAGCATAACGTGGTCGTCGGCCACCCGCATGTCGAACAGGGCAATGTCGAGCGCGTGGTGGCCGAGGGCTATCGCTTTCTGATGTGCGCGCCGGTGCAGAGCTACGGCCATCTCGAGGCGGCGCGCAAAGCCACGGGCCGAGCGTAGCGGTTTAGGCAATTGAACCGAGTCCCACTGCTGTGACACAAGTCACAGCAACGAGGGCGCGGCCCGTGCGAATAAAGCAGGCGCCCGAAAAAGCTCATCGCGATCGGACAAGACATGCAAAAGCGCCCAACGGCGGCTGTTCGGTCCATACCGGACGCCGCGATCCGCGCGTATGCCGACGTCTGGTGCGCGGCCGGCGCAATGCGCACGCTGGCACTTTATGCCGTGCTCATCATTCTCGCCGCGCTCGTGGTCGAAGAGTTCATTCCGCCGCGCCTAATTAATAGCTTCGCCATCGGTACGCTATTGGACTTCGCGATCGATTGCGTACGAAGCTTTTGTTTGACTCCGATTATCATCGCGATTCACCGCTTCATTATTCTTGACGACGTGACGCCGAGCTACGTCCTCGATCCGGCGGAACCGGGCTTCATGCCGTTCTTTGGATGGCTGGTTGCACTTTCATTGCTCACGACGCTGGTGTTTTCGGTGCCCGAATTGGCGATGGCGCTTGGCGGGTCGGTCCTGCTGGCGACCGGCATCGAAGTGGTGGCGCTGGCGGCAGTGCTGATTGTGGTGATGCGGCTGACAATACTGTTTCCGGCAATCGCGGTCGGCGCCGGCAATGCCAACGCCAAGGCCGCGTTAGCCGACACCAAGGGCCATGCGTGGAAAATTTTTGCAATTTTCTTGCTGGTGTTGCTGCCCGTCGCGGTTGTCAGCCTAGCTGTGAGCTGGCTGCTCGGTCCCGGCATTCGCAACACCGGCTCGCCGCTTGCGGTCGCCAACTTGATCGTTATCGCCGTGATGCAAACGGCCGTGACATTCTTGTGTGCGGCGATCGCGTCGCGCATTTTTGAAAAATATGCGGATCATGTGTCGCTCGGCTCCGCCGATGCCGCCAAGATGGTTTAAGACGGTTTTAAAGTGCGCGTGCGCCGTTCGCGATCGTCGGCGGCGCCTTGTTGAGCGCTTCAATGGCAAAGCCCGCGGCGGCCCGATAGCCCGCCATGAAGGCTGTGCGCTCCTGCGGCGGAATCACATCGTCGATGTTGTCGAACGTGCCGCCGCAGCGTTCGTCGACAATGTTGAGCAACCCAAACGGCCCGGCGCCGCGATTGCGCAGAATCAGCTGGGAGATCGGACCGCAGAGTTTCTCGTCGTAGGCCGAAAGCGCTTCCGGCGTGACCCCATGCTCGACCATTGCGGCGCCGAGAACACGCGCGTCGATGATGGCCTGGCTGCCGCCGTTGGAGCCGGTTGGATACATGGCGTGTGCGGCGTCGCCAAGGAGCGCCACCGGACCGTCGCGCCACGTGGCCACTGGATCGCGGTCGATCATCGGATTTTCGAAGGCACCGTCGGCTTGCTTGATCAATGCCGGCACGTCGAGCCAGTCCCAAATCCAGCCGGTGAAATGATGAATGAAATCGCCGATGCCCACCTGCCGGAACCAGCCGCGCTGCTTCCAGCCCTCGCCCGCGTCCATCGTCACCTCCGCGATCCAGTTGATCATCGCGAGACCGCTCTGCGGATCGGGGTGGGAGATCGGATAAAAAACGATGCGCTGGCGATGGGTGCCTAGCCCGACGAAAGACGAGCCGGTCCGTATCGGTTTTGCCCAAGTGGTGCCGCGCCACATCACCGCGCCGCCCCAGTGTATCGGCGGCTGCGCAAGGTGCATCTGCGCCCGCACCGCCGAGTGGATGCCGTCGGCGCCGATGAGCAGGGTGCCGTCAGCCTCGGACGTCGAGCCATCGGCGTGTTCGACAAGCGCGCTGACGCCACCTGACGTTTTGCGGTAGCCGGTCACCCGGCTCCCGAGCTTCACCGCGCTCGGCCCGATCCGCTCCGCCACCTTGTCATGCAGCAGCATGTGGAAGAGGCCACGATGGACCGCATATTGCGGCCAGTTGTAGCCGGCGAGCAGCCCGCGCGGCTCGGAATAGATGTCATTGCCGTTGAGCCCAACCAGCGCCCATTCTTTTGCCGGCAGACCGACGCGGTCGAGATCGTCGGGTGTAAAGCCGAGATCTTAGAGTTCGCGGACCGCATTCGGCTGCAGATTGATACCGACGCCGAGCGGGCGCATTTCCCGAACCGTCTCGAAGACGATGCACGGCACCCCGATCTGGTGCAGCGTCAGCGCGGTCGCCAGCCCACCGATGCCGCCGCCGGCAATGATCACACGCTTGTCGGTCACGCGCTAAAATCCACTCTACGCTGCGACAAAACTCACGATGCTTGGCTGGCCGGGCTGGCCGTCGCCGAAAGCCCGCCATGCTCTTCAATAAAATTTGCGATTTCTTCGACGCCGTTGCCGGCGCGCAGGTTGGTGAACACAAATGGCCGCGGGCCGCGCATGCGTTTTGACTCGCGCTCCATGGTTTCGAGCGAGGCGCCGACATGGGGCGCGAGATCGACCTTGTTGATCACCAAAAGATCCGAGCGGGTGATGCCCGGGCCGCCCTTGGACGGGATTTTGTCGCCGGCGGCAACATCGATCACGTAGATGGTGAGATCGGCGAGCTCGGGCGAGAACGTGGCGGCGAGATTATCGCCACCGGATTCGATCAGCACCAGATCAAGCTTGGGAAATTTCGCGCGCATGTCGGCAATGGCAGCGAGGTTGGCGGAGGCATCCTCGCGGATCGCGGTATGCGGGCAGCCGCCGGTTTCCACGCCGGCGATACGGTCGGCAACGAGCGCGCCTGAGCGCACCAGATATTCGGCGTCCCATTTGGTATAGATGTCGTTGGTGATCGCGGCGATCTCGTAGCGGTCGCGCAGACGCTTGCACAAGGCATCCATCAGCGCGGTCTTGCCCGAGCCGACCGGGCCGCCGACACCGACGCGTAAAGGACCGTGTTGCGAAGCGGGCATGAGCAAAACTCCAATGGCCATTTTAACTTAGTCCGGCAACGCCGCCAGGCAAAGTGCTGCGCTTTCCTTCAACGCCAATGCACGATCACGACCGGAACAGGCGGGTGTATTGCGTCTCGTGCCGCATGCTGGCGATGTCGGCACGGAAAGCGGCATTGCCGATCTCATCGAGCGCCGTTTTAGAGGCGCGCACTGCCGTTGTGGCCAAGATCTCTTCCAGCGCGGCAAGGACGCGCTGGCCGTCGGTCTGGCCGAGCGGAACCAATCGGACTCCGGCGGAAATCCAGTTGGCGGTCAGCGCGTGCAGAAAAGCCAGGAGCGCCGTCTCACAACCGATCCCGTGTCCGGCGCAGGCGACGCCGACTGCGATCGGCAACGCCAGCGGACCCTTCCATGAGGCTTCAAGCCGGCCGAGCGCATCGCACGGCCAGGCGGAGCGCGTGGCCTCGAAAAAAGCGCGGCCTTGCGCGGTCGTTTCTAAAAACCGCTCCTTCGACGGCACAAAGGCCGCGGCCAATTCAGCCGCAGTGCGCAATGCTGCACCGTCCTTGCTCACGGTGGCGTGGTGGGCGTGAACAAAGAACACCGCGTCGCAAAAGCCGCCGCCTTGCGCCAGCATGACCGCGAGCCAGTCTTTTAGCGTCGCCGCATCCTTGATGTCGCCGGCCTCGACCGCCCATTCGATGCCACTGGAATAGGAGAAGGCGCCGATCGGATAGGCCGGCGACAGCCAGGCCATCAGCCGATACAGCGCGGCCGCCTCCGTCCGCTCATTCCCGCGCAGGCGGGAATCCCAGCCGCCATCTTTTCTGGGTCCCCGCTTGCGCGGGGACGAGCGGAGCAAAGGGCGCGCGGGTCGCTTACTCATGACTGTGGTCATGATCGTGATTGTGGTCATGATCGTGACCGAGGTGATGATGGTGACGACCGTGATCATGATGGTCATAGGCGCCACGTTCCGGGTCGAACGCCGCCTCGAGCTGGGTCAGCCGCGCGCCCAATCCGCGCAGCATGTCCTCGATCACGTGGTCGCGGCGGATGCGCAGGCATTCGCCGACAATCTGCACGTCGACATGCCGGTTGCCGATATGCCAGGCAAGCCGCGCCAGTGCATGCGCATCGGCGGCGGCGATTTCAACGAGCGGCTCCGGCCGGCCGACAATCCGCACCACCGTGCCGTCGTCGAGCCTGAGCCCGTCGCCGTCGCGCAGCGCGACCGCTTGCGGCAAATCGAGCAGGAACTTGGTGCCGCCTTCGCCCGTCAACACGACGCGCCGGCGATGGCGGTCATGGGCATCAAGCGCAATTGTATCGCTGGCGCTGGCGCTATCCCAGTGACCGGCGGCGATGACTTCGCGCGCATGCTTCATGATCGGGTTCACGTCGGCGTTTTAGCGCAGGTCGCGGGGCGGCGGATAGCGGCATGAACGCCGGCGCCGCGGCCTGCTATAGTGCCGACATCAGTCGCGGCGCCCCTCACCCCCGTCGCGATCGCAGCGATCGAGGCAAGGGAGCGCGCGTTATGGCCGTCAACGGATTGATTACGATTGCGTCTAGCCACGGGCCGAAAGACACCATGGCGAGGCTCGAAGCGGAAGTAAAAGGCAAAGGCGCATCCGTCTTCGCCCATGTCGATCACGCCGCCGGCGCGGAGGCGGCGGGACTGCCGCTGCGGCCGACCGATCTGTTGATCTTCGGCAATGCCAAAGGCGGCACCCCGCTGATGCAAGCAGCGCAGACCATCGGCATCGATCTACCGCTAAAAGTGCTGGTGTGGCAGGACGCGGCCGGCACGACGTGGCTGTCCTACAACGATCCGGCCTGGCTCGCTCACCGCCACGGGTTGACGGCCCCGAGCGACGCGACGGTGAAGGCGCTCAGCGGCATGCTGAAAGCGGTCACCGCCGCCGCTGCCGCGTTGTAAACGGCAGCGATCTTCTCCACGATCTTCGAGGTTTCCATGATCCGCGATTACACCGATCATGCCGCCAACGAGCGCACCTTTCTCGCCTGGGTGCGCACCGGCATTGCCATCATCGCCTTCGGCTTTGTCATCGAAAAGTTCAATCTGTTTCTTGCCACGATCGCGAGTTCCGCCGTCGGCGACGCCGTTTATCGCCTGAAGCTTGAGAAGCTGTCGGGACCGTTCGGGCGCTACGAAGGACTGGCGCTGATGTTCACCGGTGTCGTCGTCGTGATCCTCGCCACCATCCGCTTTGTACGCACCACTCGCTTGCTCGAGGACCGGCAGATGCACTCGGCCAAAAGCGTGCGCGCGGAAATGATCCTTTCCGCGGTGCTGGTGGTCCTGGTCGCGAGTTACACCGCTTACGTGGCATTCGGCTAAAGCGACTCTCCAGACATTGGACAAGGCGTCGAACGCCGATAAGGTGCGGCGCGCAGGGAGGAATTCGCGACAATGACCATCAAGGGCAAGGCTTACATTGCCGGCATTTACGAGCACCCGACGCGGTTTGCGCCGGACAAGACAGTGGCGCAGCTGCATGCCGAAGTGGCGCTTGGCGCGCTCGCCGACGCCGGGCTGACGCGCGAGGACGTCGACGGCTATTTCTGTTCGGGCGACGCGCCGGGACCCGGCCCGATCTCCATGACGGACTACATGAATCTGAAGGTCCGCCACGTCGATTATACGGAGGTCGGCGGCGCCTCCTACACGCTGTTGGCCGCGCATGCGGCGGAAGCGATTGCGGCGGGCAAATGCGACGTGGCGCTGGTCACGCTCGCCGGCCGGCCGCGCGCCGAAGGCATGGCGACCGGCACGGCGCCGCGGCCGCGCGACCCGAACCAGCCAGAAGCCGCGTTCGAGGTGCCCTACGCCATCACCACCGCCAACGGCTATGCCATGTGCGCAATGCGCCACATGCACGTGTACGGCACCACCAGCGAGCAATTGGCCTGGGTGAAGGTCGCCGCGTCCCATCACGCCCAATACAATCCCCACGCCATGCTGCCGGAAGTCGTGACCGTCGAGGACGTGGTGAACTCGCCGGTCATCGCCTCGCCGCTGCACCGGCTCGATTGCTGCGTGATCAGCGACGGCGGCGGCGCGCTGGTGATCGTGCGTCCGGAGATCGCCAAAAAGCTTAAGCGGCCGCCGGTGAAGATCATCGGCGCGGGCGAAGCGATCAAGCATTCGGCCGGCGGCACCTTCGACCTCATCACCTCGGGTGCGGCGCGCTCCGGCCCGGTCGCTTTCGCCGAGGCCGGCATCACGCCGAAAGACATCAAATACGCCTCGATCTACGACAGCTTCACCATCACCGTCGTCATCCAGATCGAAGACTTGGGTTTCTGCGAAAAGGGCGCGGGCGGCAAATTCGTCGCCGACGGCAATCTGATTTCTGGCGTCGGCAAACTTCCGTTCAACACCGACGGCGGGGGCTTGTGCAACAATCACCCCGCCAACCGCGGCAGCATGACCAAGGTGCTTGAAGCCGTGCGGCAACTGCGCGGCGAAGCGCATCCAAAAGTCCAGGTGAAGAATTGCGATCTCGCGCTGGCGCACGGCACCGGTTTTCAGCTCGCCACTCGGCACGGCAGCGCCACCCTGATCATGGAACGGGAGTAAGACGATGACCGTATTCGCCAAACGCAAGCTCGCCGCGCCGGTCGTCACCGCCGAGAGCAAAGCCTTTTTCGACGCCGCTCAGGAAGGTCGCTTCACCGTCCCGGTGTGCACCGCTTGCGGCAAGGCGCATTGGTATCCGCGCGCTATCTGCCCGTTTTGCGGGAGCGACAAGGTCGAATGGCGCAACAGCCCCGGCAACGGCAAGATCTACAGCTTCAGCGTCATGCGCCGCGTGAAGGAACCCTACATCATCGCGCACGTGACGCTCGCCGAAGGGCCGACCATGCTCACCAACATCGTCGATTGCGATGACGAGAAGGTCCATATCGGACAAGCCGTCACGGTCGTCTTTCAGGACACCGAGGGCGGCCCGCCGGCGCCGCTGTTCAAGCCTGTATAACGTCTACCCCGCTTCTTTCACCGACCGGGCGACGCGCGGAGTTTAAAACCCGGCGTCTTCCCGCTAAATTGCGCCAAAGCAGAGGAAACCAGCATGCGCTTTGGACTGTTCGGCAGCGCCACCGCCCGCCACGGCGGACCGGACGTGGATTCGGGCCTCGGTTACAAGCAATTCATCGACTACAACATCGAGGCCGAAGCGCTCGGCTATCAATCGACTTTTCTGGTCGAGCATCATTTCTCCGGCGCCGGTCAGGTGTCGGCAAGCTTGACGCTGCTGACCTGGCTCGCGGCCAAAACCAAGACGCTGCGGCTCGGCACCGCTGTGCTGGTGCTGCCCTGGCACAATCCGGTGCTGCTCGCCGAGCAGGCCGCCACCATCGATCTATTGTCCAACGGACGGCTCGATTTCGGCGTCGGCAAGGGCTACCGGCACAACGAGTTTTCGGGCTTCCGTATTCCGATCGAAGAAGGCGAAACCCGGTTCCAGGAATGCCTCGATGTTGTGGTGAAATCCTGGACCGCGAAAGAGCGCTTTTCCCATCGCGGTAAATTTTGGCAGTTCGACGACATCATCGTCGAACCGCCGACCGCGCAAAAGCCGCATCCGCCGATGTGGATGGCCGCCGGCTCCCAATCTTCGATCAGCCAGGTCGCCGCGCGCGGCTATAACCTTCTGCTCGACCAATTCGCGTCGATTGAGACCATCGGCGAGCGCATCGCCATCTTCAAGGCCGAGGTGGAAAAGCGCGGCCGCACTTTCGATCCGCTCGAAGTCGGCGTCGCCCGCGCCTTCTACGTGGCCAAGGACAAGGCCGACAAGGAAGCCGCCCTGGAAGCTCGCCTCGCCGCGCAGCGCCATTTCGCCGCGTTGTCGAAAGCCGCCGACGGCACGCAGAGCAAAGCCAGCATCATGGCGTTTTCCGACACTCGCGAAGCCAGCGAAGAAGCCGCGCTCTACGGCACGCCGGATGAAATCGCGGAGAAGCTCAAGCGGCTGCGAAAACTCGGCGTCGAATACATCCTGCTCAACGGCGGTGGCTTGGCGTTCGAGAGCCTGCGCCGCTTCGCGCGCGAATTGATACCGGCCTTTGCCGATGGCGCGCGCATGCGCGATGCCGGATAGCGCCTCGCCGATGATCAACAAGATCGTGCAAAGCATGGCGGATGCGCTGGGCGACGTGCGCGACGGCGCCATCGTCTTGATCGGCGGCTTCGGCTCGATCGGCCAGCCCAATGCGCTGATCTACGGCCTGATCGAACAGGGCGCCAAGGATTTGACCGTGGTCGCCAACAATGCCGGCGTCGGCCATGTCGGACTGGCGCGGCTGATGGAAGTCGGCCGCGTGCGCAAGATTATCTGCTCCTATCCGCGCACCACCGATCCGGTGGTGTTCGAGGAGCTTTACCGCGACGGCAAGATTGAGCTCGAAGTGATGCCGCAGGGCACCATGGCCGAGCGCATGCGCGCCGCTGGCGCCGGCATTCCGGCGTTCTACACGCCGACCTCGGTCGGTACTTTGCTAGCGGAAGGCAAGGAGGAACGCGCGTTCGGCGGCCGCAAATACGTGCTCGAAGAAGCGTTCCACGGCGACGTGGCGCTGGTCGAGGCCTGGGAAGCGGATCGCTGGGGCAATTTGACCTACCGGTCGTCGGCCCGGAACTTCAACCCGGTGATGGCCATGGCGGCGAAGTTGACGATCGCGCAGGCGCAACACATCGTGGAATTGGGCGGCATCGATCCCGAGCACGTCGTGACGCCCGGCATCTATGTCGATCGCGTGATACACGTTCCCTATGGCGAACCGACCGTGACCTGAAGAACTTAGGGCGCAACATGAATGTCAAAGCCAATTTAAGCCGCCTCGCCGCCTGTAAGCCGTGGACGCGCGAACAGATCGCCGCGCGCGCCGCCCACGACATTCCGGAAGGCTTTTACGTCAATCTCGGCATCGGCATTCCGGTGCACGTCGCCAATCACGTGCCGAAGGGCCGGGAAGTCATCATTCAGTCGGAGAACGGCATCCTCGGCATGGGCCCGGCGCCCAAGCCGGACAAGATCAATCGCTGGATGATCAACGCCAGCAAACAGTATGTCACGCTGGTGCCGGGCGGCTCGTATGTGCATCACGCCGACAGCTTCGCGATGATCCGCGGCGGGCATCTCGATCTGTGCGTGCTCGGCGCCTTTCAGGTCGCCGAGAACGGCGATTTCGCCAATTGGTCGAAGTCGGAGACTGACATGCCGTCGGTCGGTGGCGCCATGGATCTCGCGGTCGGCGCCAAGAGCGTGTGGCTGCTCATGGACCACACCACCAAAGACGGCGAGAGCAAGGTGATGCGCCGCTGCACTTACCCGCTCACCGCGGTCGGCACCGCCAAGCGCGTCTATACCAATCTCGCTGTGCTCGACATCAACGCCAGAGGCTTTGTCGTGCGCGACATCGTGCCGGGGCTGACCTTCGAGGCGCTCCAAGACGTCACCGACGCGCCGCTGCATCTGGCGAATTAGGTCCGAGCGATCGGCCCCACTTTATAGCTCAGAACGCCAGCCGGCCGCCGACGACCGCCAGGGTCGAAGCAAGTATCGGCCGCAATACCCGGTCCGGAATCCGAGCGGTAATGTAGCTGCCGATGGCGATCCCGGGCAGCGAGCCGACCAGCAGCGAGCCGAGAAGCGACCAATCGATAGACCCAAGAAACCAATGACCGACACCGGCGATCAGGGTGAGCGGAACGGCGTGGGCAATATCCGAGCCGACGATCCTCGCCACCGGAAGTCGCGGATAAAGGATGAGCAATACCGTGACGCCGATGGCACCGGCGCCGACCGACGACAGCGAGACCAGCACGCCCAACAGTACGCCGAGGATGACGGTCAATGTGCGGGCGCGCTTGTCCTCGAATTCGCCGACATGGGAGGCGAAGAAATCGAGAATCCATTTGCGAAAGACCAGCGCGATTGCCGTCAGAATGAGGGCAAAGCCCAGGACAGTCGTGATGATTTGGTTGGTGCCACCGTCGGCGCCGTGGTCGAAATAAGCGAGCGCACCGATCGTCAGCGCCGTCGCCGGCACGCTGCCGGAGGCGAGGCGCCGGGTTATCTTCCAATCGACGGTGTCGCTCAGGCCGTGGACCAGCGTGCCGCCGGTCTTGGTGATGCTGGCAAACAGCAAATCCGTGCCGACCGCCGTGGTCGGATGAATGCCGAACAGCAGAACGAGGAGCGGCGTCATCAGCGCGCCACCGCCGACGCCGGTCAGTCCGACCAGAACGCCGACAAAAACTCCCGAGGCGGAATAGAGCGGATTGATAGCCGAATAAAGAGAACAGATATCAGGAAGACCCATTTCAAGATTCCAAGAGGCCCTAGGTATGCTAGTCCGCACGCTCGCCGGTGCGGTTCTGCGCTTGCGAAATATGACTGTCGGGCGGAACACTGCGTGTGAGCCAGACATTGCCGCCGATGGTCGAACCGCGTCCGATGGTAACGCGTCCCAAAATCGTGGCGCCGGCGTAGATCACCACATCGTCCTCGATGATGGGGTGGCGCGCGGCGCCCTTGACCAGCGCGCCGCTTGAGTCGGTCGGGAAGCTTCGCGCACCGAGCGTTACCGCCTGATAGATGCGCACGCGCTCGCCGATGATCGTGGTTTCTCCGATGACGACGCCGGTGCCATGATCGATGAAGAAGCTCGGTCCGATGTCGGCGCCGGGATGGATGTCGATCGCGGTCTTGGAATGGGCGATGTCCGAAATCAGGCGCGCGACCAGCGGCGCGCCACGCCGGTAAAGCAGATTTGCCAGCCGGTGATAAATGATCGCGGTGGTGCCGGGATAGCTGAGCAAAATCTCGTAGAGAGTTGCCGCCGCCGGATCGCCCTTGTAGGCCGCGCGCACATCGCCAACGAGCTTGCCGCGGACGGAAGGCAATTCGGCGGCAAAATCGCTCACCAGCGCGGAGGCGTCGCGATGGATCTCGTCGTGCGTGCGCAAATCGCCGGAAAACAGAAGGCTGCGATGAACCTGCTCGACCAGCGACACCAGCGCCCGGTTCAAGGTAGTGCCGACGAAATAGTCGATATTTTCCCGCCCCAGCTCGGATTGCCCGTAATGCGTCGGGAACAGCGCCGCCGATAAATCTTCAAGGATACGTCCGAGCGCCTCGCGCGAAGGCGGCTGGCGCAGGACGCCCTTGGGTCTGATGTTGTGGCTGACCTCGCGCGAGAATTTCAACTCGGAAACGATGGCGCCGAGATTCCAGCGGGGGACGGACGGTTCGGACGCCGAACTGAACACTTCCGGCAGAGAAACGACGTTCTGATCTGTGTCCGACATTGCTGTGCTGCCTCGCCCCAAGGGAGCCACCATAGCCATTCTCGGCTAGCATGTGTTACGCGAATTTGTTTGATTGTTAAAACAAGTTTCCTAAAATGGCCCGATCAGAACAATACAAATCTGGTCTCCGCCTTCCTGCTAGCCCTTCGAACGAAATGATCTACGGCTAGCGATAGGGGCTGCGACCGCGGCCGTCACTGCTGGACGGCGGCGAGGTGCGTGTCGCCAAGCGCGGCGACCGGTTTGACGGCCGTGTTCAGATTAGGCCGACCCGCAAAGACAATAACGGCGGCGATGATCGCGAATGCCAAAAATGTTGCGGCGTGTTGCCAAAAACGCATCCCCTTCTCCCGCAATCGACAAACAATTTATAGGGTAAGCGCGATGGAAATTCCGGCTGTTGTTTTTCACGCCGCAAACGATTTCGACCAAAGCCCTGACTAAAAAGATCAATAACTTGCTGTTGCGCTCTCGTTCGGGCGCGCGGCTGCATCTGGCGAGTTGATTTCTTACCCTCCCTTGGAGGGGAGCGTGAGGTTACTGCGCGCTGGCCGGCTTGCTTGCCTTATCTGACTTTTCAGATTTCTCGGCGGCCTTTTGCTTCTTCTTCGGCTTGTCGGCGCCCTTGGTCTCGAGTTCGGGCGGCGGGCTGGCGGCGAGCGACGACGATGATGTCGGCGTCCAGGGTTTCATTCTCGCCTTGCCATCGGTCGCTTTGCCGTCGGCGGCTTTGCCGTCGGTTTTGTCCGCGCCTTTTTTGTCGGCGGCTTTTTCTTCCTTCACCGCCTGCTTGGAGCCGCCCTTCTTTTTGTGGCGCGCGACCGCGGCTTCCTCCTCGACGGCGGCGAGCCTGGCGATCTGGTCGGGTGTGCGCGTCGGCCCAGTATAGACGACGACCGGCGTCGCCGCGCCGAGATCGTTGAGCAGCGCGGCGCCGTGCGGGGTGGGCGCGCGCAGGCTTGAGAGCACGGCCGAGAACGGAGTGTCCACGCCGCCGCCGCCTTCGCCGCCAGCGTCGGCATCCTCGTCTTCCGCCGCCGGCTTCTTGCGATGCCCGTTGCAGATCTGGTCGGTCAGATTGGGCGGATCGGCGTTGATCGGGGTCAGCGCGTCGACGGTGCCGAGCGCCGGCGTCAGCCAGCCGAGCGGATTTTGCGTAAAGCCGCCTTCCAGAAGCTCCGCCGCTTTCACCGCGCGCGCGCCGCCCGACGACGAGCCGAGCACCACCGCGATCAGCTGCTTGCCGCCGCGCGTTGCCGTCGCCACCAGATTGAAGCCGGACGCGCAGATAAAGCCGGTCTTCATGCCGTCGGCGCCGGGATAGCGCCCGAGCAGCGTGTTGTAGTTACGGACGACACGGCGGCCGAATTTTATCGCCGGAATGTGCCAATAGAAACTGTATTCGGGAAAATCGTGAATGAGCGCGCGCGCCAGGATGGCGAGATCGCGCGCCGAGACGATCTGGCCGTCGGCCGGCAGACCGTTGGGATTGACGAAATTCGACTGTGTCATGCCGAGCCGATGCGCGGTGCTCGTCATGTCGTCGGCAAAATTTTCGATCGAGCCGTCGACACCTTCGGCGAGCAGCACGGCCATGTCGTTCGCCGACTTCACCATCATCATCTTGAGTGCATTGTCGACGGTCA
>CAYWNY010000051.1:0-21504 GCA_964459765.1 uncultured Hyphomicrobiales bacterium
TGCGAGCGCTCGCCGAGCTCGATCCATTCGTTGTCGCCGCGCAGCACGGCGCCGAACCAGACGCTGCAATCGGCCTTGAGCCGCACTTTGCCGATGACGGCCGCGCTCGGCGCCACCCAATAGCGGCTCCCTTCCGGCAACTCCGGTGCCTGTCCGTCAAGTTCATATATCATCTAGAAGGCTCGGCGTTTTGATGCTGCTTTTCCTGGCGAAAACCGGCGGCAGCATTCGCCGGCCCGCTCCCGCGGAACCAGGCGGAAACTTCAACGGACGTGCGTATCAGGCGTTCAGCAGCGCTTGCAACGCCATCACCACGACCGTGCCGGACATCAGGCTCCACAGTCCGGCAATCACGGTCGCCAGCATCACGAATTCGGCGCCGCGCTGTTCCAACCGGCGGCCGCGCAAGGTGTTGCGCATGATGATGAACGGGGCGGAGAAGACGAGGAGCGGCACAGCCGCCACACGCGCCGGCGTCGGTCCGATTTCAAGAAGGCGGAAACTTGGGAAATGCATGCCGAAGACGCGATAGCCGCTGGCGCACAACCCTGCCACGGCAAAGCCGATGGCGACCGCGAACAGGGATTCGACGACGTCGGGCGGGATCACCCATTGCAGGCCTTCGTGCATATGCAAACGCGCCCCTCGATTTCCGAAAGACACCTTGCAGAGCCGGCGCCGCGCCGCCACGTCTTGCTTAAGAAAGGGTTAATACGGGGGCGCTAGTGGAGCGCGCTCGTGTAGCGGATTTGACATTCGCTATTCGCTTGGCCGCCGGACCACCGGCGCCGTGGCATACTTGCCGTTGATTCGAACGTTAACCGGCACGCCGACCAACACAGCGATCAATGACGGCGCAAGCGCTGCCACGATACCAACTCCGCCGCAGATCGCGCGGCCTGTTGCCGGCGATGATTGCGTTTGCCGTCGTTGTCGCCGCCGGCATTACCTTTGTCTCCTACGTACTGTGGCCGACTTGGCCGAAGACGCCGGTTGCGCTCGATGCACCGTCGATCCCGGTGACGGTGGCGGGCGTATTGTTCAATCTGCCGTCGGCCGCGATCCGCGCTCCAATCCAGCGGCACCCCGGCGCGCATGAACGCGTCGATTTGGTCTTCCTCTGGCCGTCGCTGATGCCACCGGCAGCGGATAGCGAACCGGCCATCGATGACGACGGCGCGGTGCCGGCGCTGCGGACCGATGATCGACTATTTGTCACTATCGCCGGCCTCGGCGCAGTGCTGCCGCCGCTTGAGCGGCTGCACACCATCTATCCCCGTTATGCGGAGGCGCTGGCCAAGTCCGGACCGCAGGGGATCGCCATCCTGCCGTTTCGCGCCGGCACGCCCTACGAAGGCGAGGATCTCGTTTATTCCGTCGACAAGCCCGAGCTGTTCTTTGTGCGGTGCTCGCGGCCAGCACGTATGGTGCCGGGCACCTGCATTTACGAAATGTTGGCCGATACCGCCGAGATCACGCTGCGCTTTCCGCGCGATTGGCTAACCGATTGGCGTGATGTCGCCGACGGGTTCGATCGGCTGACCGCGCGGCTGCACACCTTGCGCCGCTAGGCGGCGCGTCACTCGAGGTCGCTGCCCAGTATGGCCATTTGGAAATTGTAGGAGCGCTCGTCGTCCTCGTCGTCAACGAACAGCACGCCGACGAATTCTTCGCCGACATAGACTTCGGCGGAATCGTCCTTCTTCGGCCGCGGCACGACACGAATGCGCGGATTGCCGAACAGCTTCTTGAGATAGGCGTCGAGTTTCTTGACTTCCTGTACGTCCACGCGCGTCTCCTAAAAACCGTCCCCGGATAGCACGTGGTGGCGGTCGCGATCAAATCTCGTCGTGGAGCATCTGATCCATGAAACGCGACGGCTCGGGGCACCCGGCAACGCCGACGACCTTAGCGGGAACACCGGCCACGGTCACATTGTTGGGCACGGGTTTGAGCACGACCGAGCCGGCGGCAATGCGGGCGCAATGTCCCACCTCGATGTTGCCCAGGATCTTGGCCCCGGCGCCAATCATGACGCCGTAGCGAATTTTGGGGTGGCGGTCCTCGGCCTGTTTGCCGGTGCCGCCGAGCGTAACGTCGTGCAGCATCGATACGTCATTGTCGATCTCCGCGGTCTCGCCGACCACAAGGCCGGTGGCGTGATCGAGGAAGATGCCGCGGCCAATTTTTGCCGCGGGGTGGATGTCGCATTGGAACACCGACGAGGAACGGCTTTGCAGGTATAGCGCAAAATCGCGGCGGCCCTTGCCCCACAGCCAGTGCGCCAAGCGGTGGGCTTGGATGGCGTGAAAGCCTTTGTAATAGAGCACCGGCTCCAGCAGCCGGTACGTTGCCGGATCGCGATCGACGGTAGCGACAAGGTCGGCCCGGAAATTCTCTCCGATCGACGGCGTGTCTTTTAACGCGTCCGCATAGGCCTGCCGGATCAACTCGCCGGACACCGCCGCATGGTCGAGCCGACCGGCCAGCCGGTAGACAACGGCGCCTTCAAGGGTGTCGTGGTGCAAGACGGTCGAATAGATGAAAGTCGCGAGTTCCGGTTCGCGCCGGACGACGTCCTCAGCCTCGCGGCGGATGCGGGCCCAAACCGGATCAACCTTGTCGAGGGCTGGTTTCGTGCGCTGTTGTGCCATGGAAGTGCCTTCTCGGAGCAAAATCGTTCTAGCACAAGTGGGGTGGCGTGGGCAGGGCGGCTAGGAGACCGGCAGATTAGGCTAATGGCTGATAAAGACGGCCTCTGGCCGACATAGACAGCCAATGGCCGACATTTCTCAGGGCCGCCGGGCCAGGAAATCAAGCACTCCAGCCTTAAAGACCTTGTCGCCGACGGCCAGCATGTGGTCGCGGCCGGAGATGATAAGCGATTCGCCTTCCGGTATCAGCGCCGCGAGTTTTTCCGGCGAACCGGCGATGAGGTCGTCGCTGCCGGCGGCAACCAGAACCGGCATGGTCAAACGGCCGAGTTCGTCGACCGACAGGCTTTGGCGTGAACCGCGGATGCAGGCGGCAAGAGCCCGCAGGTCCGAGTGCGTCTGCTCGGCGAAGGCGCGAAACGTCCGGCCGACGGCATCGGTAACATCGGCGCGCGTCGGCGCCTCAAGTGCCAGCGCAATTCCCTGCGGCAGCCCCGCCCCCTCAACCAGATGAATTCCGATGCCGCCGAGGATGGCGGCGCGCACGTGCTGCGGATGCGCGATTGCCAATAGCGCGGTAATACGCCCGCCGAGCGAATAGCCCATGACGTCGGCGCGCGGCAGGTTGAGGTGGTCGAGCAACGCGCGGACGTCTTCGGCCATGATGGCGCTGTGATAATCGGCTGGATCGTAAAGCTTGGTCGAAGCGCCGTGGCCGCGATTGTCCACCGCGATCACGCGGCGGCCAGCGCGCGTCAGGGTCGACACCCAGCCCGGATAGACCCAGTTGACCTCCTTGGTGGAGGCAAAGCCGTGCACCAGCACAATCGGGTCGCCCTCGCCTTCGTCGAGGAAAGCGATCTCTACTTCGCCACGGGAAAAACTCGGCATGGAACGACCATAAACGATCCGCGCCGACCCGCACAAAGGGCGAGTTGATGCCGACGTTCGACCGGCCACCGCCGTCGGGCGCGCCTTGACCGTTTACGTGTGGTTGCGTAGCGTCCACCAAAACCAAGCGCCCGCAAACATCAAGAACCAACGGGATTCCACGACTTGGTCTGGCGGGCGCGACCAAATTCAACTCTGGGAGGACAAAATGGAGTCCAGTCGAAAGTTTTTTATGTTGAGCATCCTCGGTATGGCCGTGTTGTTGAGCCTGCTCGGCGCGCAAACGGCAGCCGCGCAGATGACGGTGACCAGCGGGGAAATCGCCGACGGTTCGGTGGGTAAAAATGAGCAGGTCGCCAATGTCTTCGGCTGCAAGGGCGACAATATTTCCCCGTCGCTGAAATGGACCGGCGCCCCGAGCGACACCAAGAGCTTCGCCATTAACCTCTACGACCCTGACGCGCCGACCGGTTCAGGCTTCTGGCACTGGGTCGTGTTCAATATTCCGCCATCGGTCACATCGTTGCCGAAAGACGCGGGCGACGTCAAAAAGAAGCTCATGCCCGCGGGCGTTATCCAGAGCCGCACGGACTATGGCGTCGATGGCTATGGCGGCATGTGTCCGCCGCAAGGCGCCCCGCCACACCGCTACATATTGACCGTCTATGCGGTCGACGAAGACAAGCTGCAGTTCGCCAAAGATGACCAAGTATCGGCGGCGGTCGTCGGCTTCGAATTGCACTTCCATTCGAAGGCTAAAGGCACGTTGAACTGGACCTACAGCCGCTGACCGTTTCCGCGACCTATCCGTAACCAGACAAAGACACGCGCTTAAAAGCTATCACCAAGGGAGGACGTACCATGGCAATCACGCGACGCTCGTTCGGGCTGGCTGCGGCCGGCGCTGCACTACTTCCGGTCTTGCCGTCGGCGGCCAAAGAGGCGCCGGCCGGTGCCCAAGCGCCCGGCGTTTATCGCCTCAAAGTCGGCGACTACGAGGTCACGGTGCTCAACGACGGCTCTGCCGCACTGCCGACCAAATTCTTCTCTGGCGACGCCGAAGGCGCCGCCAAGCTCTTGGAACAGTCGTTCGTCGCATCGAAGGATACGGCGCCGACGACCTTCAACGAATGGCTCATCAACACCGGCGATAAGCTTGTCCTGGTCGATACCGGATATTCGAACGCCGCCGGGCCCGCCGCGGGCAAGCTGCCGAAGGCTCTTGCCGCCGCGGGCGTCAACCCAGCCGACATCGACGCCGTTGTCATCACCCACATCCACCCGGATCACTGCCTCGGGCTACTGACCACGGAAAAGCAGATCGCATTTCCCAACGCCACCGTGCACGTCAATGGCGAGGAACTGGCGTGGTGGCTGGAAGGCGACATGAAGATTCCGGAAGGCAAGCCGTTCTTTAAGGAGCTCTTCGAGGGCGGGCGCGCTGCGTTCAAGCCCTACGTCGATGCCAAGAAGGTGCAGACTTTCAAAGATGGTGCCGAACTCGCGCCGGGCGTGTGGGCGATCACAGCTCCGGGCCACACCGTCGGCCACACCATGGTGCGGATCGCAAATGGCAAAGACCAGTTGCTGATCTGGACCGACATCGTCCACGCCACGGCATTGCAATTCGCCGAACCTGACCGGTCCATCGCTTACGACCTTGAACCGCCGAAGGCGATCGCGACCCGCAAGAAGGTCATGGATATGGCATCGACCGATCGTTTGCTGATCGCCGGCACCCACATTGGCTTCCCTGGCGTCGGACATGTCGCCAAGGCGTCGACTGGCTATGCGTTCGTCCCGGTGTCGTATAACGCAAACCTGTAAGGGCGACGGTATCTCATCGAACTGGCGGCGCGGCGGCGAGATTTCGCTTCCGCGCCGTTCGTGAACGAGCGCGCCACGACGCTCCAAGGAGGTTTTGCGATGCTGCGGCTGTCTCTCGTCGCTCTATGCGGGGCGCTGCTCGTTTTGCACGGCGGTACGGCGCGCGCGCAGCTTTCCGACGACGTCGTGAAAATCGGCGTTCTCACCGACATGTCGGGCCCCTCGAAGGACGCTGACGGCCCAGGTTCGGTAACCGCGGCGCAAATGGCGATCGACGATTTCGGCGGCACGGTTTTGGGCAAGCCGATCCAGCTCATTTCTGCCGATCACCAGATCAAGCCCGATATCGCCGCCGGCATCGCGCGCGAATGGTACGACCGCAGTCACGTCGATTTGATCGTCGACGTGCCGGTCTCCGCGGTCGGGTTGGCCGTGCAGACCGTCGCCAACGACCGCAAAAAGCTATTGATCGTGCACTCGACCGGCACCGCCGATTTCCACGGCAAATTCTGCACGCCTTATGCGCTGCAGTGGGTGTTCGACACCCACGCGCTCGCGGTCGGCACCGCCCAAGAAGTCACCAAGCGCGGCGGCGACACCTGGTTTTTCATCACCGCCGATTATGCCTTCGGCCATGCGCTCGAACGCGACGCCTCGGCCGTGGTCGTGCAAAACGGCGGCAAGGTGCTCGGCTCGGTATCGCACCCGTTCGCCACGGCCGACCTGTCGTCCTTCGTGCTGCAGGCGCAAGCCTCGAAGGCAAAGATCATCGGCATCGCCAGCGGGCCGCCCGACAATATCAACAACATCAAGGTCGGCGGCGAATTCGGCGTCTTCCAAGGCGGCCAACAAATGGCCGGCCTTTTGATCCTGATTTCCGACATTCATGCGCTGGGCCTGAAGGCAGCGCAGGGGCTCGTGCTCACCACCTCGTTCTACTGGGACATGGACGACCAAACCCGCGCTTGGTCAAAGCGTTTCTTCGCCAAGACGGACCGGATGCCGTCGATGTGGCAAGCCGGCGTCTATTCCTCGATCATCAGCTATCTCAACGCAGTGAAGGCGGCCGGCACCGACGATCCGCTCAAAGTCACCGCCAAGATGCGCGAGACCCCGATCAACGATTTCTTCGCCCGCAACGGCAAGCTGCGCGAAGACGGCTTGATGGTGCACGACCTGATCCTGGTGCAGGTGAAGCGGCCGGAAGAATCGAAATATCCGTGGGATTACTACCAAATCCTCACGCATATCCCCGGCGATCAAGCCTTCGGTCCACCCAATCCGGCCTGCTCGCTGGTCAAGCAGTGACGGCGCGCGTTCGATCGTGGCGGCGCAGGCTGACGCAGCGCGAGCGGATGTAGAGTTGGGCGCCGCGGCCGCGCGTGCGGTCGCGGCCAACTTCGACCTGAAGAGGCTGTCCGCCGACTTTCTCGACGACCCCTACCCGACTTACCGCGCGCTCCGGCTATTCGATCCGCTGCACCGCATGCCGGACGGCTCGTATTTTCTGTCGCGCTATGACGATTGCCTCGCGGTCTATCGCGGAGCCGAAATCTGGAGCTCCGACAAGAAGCTCGATTTCCGGCCGAACTTCGCCGACAGCCCGCTCTACGAGCATCACACCACAAGCCTGGTCTTTAACGATCCGCCCTATCACACGCGGGTGCGCAGGCTTCTCGCACCCGCTTTTACGCCACGCGCCCTGTCGGCGCTGCAGGACCGCATCGAAGCGCTCGTCGACCGGCTGCTGCAGGCCGCCGCCGACAAGGGCGAGATCGATCTGATCGCGGATTTCGCTTCGGCTATTCCAGTGCAGCTCATCGGCGACATGCTTGGCATTCCGCCGGATGAGCGCGCGCCGCTGCGCGGCTGGTCGCTCGCCATCCTTGGCGCACTCGAACCGGTGCTAAGCCCGCAGCAATTCACGGGCGGCGCGAGCGCCGTACCCGAATTCAAGGACTATCTGAACGCCATAATCGGCGAACGGCTGCACAACCGGCTCAACGACCCGGCGGAAATTCTTTCTAAACTGATCGAAGCCAGCGAATTCGCGTCCGCCGGCGAGGGCGAGAAGCTCTCCAAGCTTGAGCTCATTCACAACTGCATCTTCCTCCTGAACGCCGGCCATGAAACCACTACCAATCTGATCGGTAACGCGGTCGATCTGCTCATCCGCCATCCTGACGCCATGGCCGATTTGCGGGCGCATCCCGACGCGATGGAAACCGCGGTCGAAGAGTTTTTGCGGATGGAGAGTTCCAATCAGCTCGGCAATCGCCGCGCCGTCAAAGACACGACCCTTGGCGGCATCGCGATGCAAGCCGGCACCTATGTGCATATCGGCATCGGCGCCGCCAACCGCGACCCGGCGCAATTTCGCGATCCGGAACGCTTGAATATCCGGCGCGAGCCGAACCGGCATTTGGCATTCGGCAACGGCATCCACACCTGCGCCGGCATGTCGCTCGCGCGCATGGAAGCACAAGTCGCGCTCGGCCGCTTGCTCAAGCGGTTTTCCCGCATCGAGCCGGCCGGAACGCCGGTGCGCGGCGGGCGGGCGCGTTTCCGCGGCTTTACCTCTTATCCGGTGCGGCTCGCGGCTTAGGCCGCCGTGAACGTCGTGCAAGGCTGTACGTCCCGCAAAGCTGTCGCGGATTTGAAGGCCGCCGCAGGCTATTGTCGCGTTCCGAGACCGAACGACTTTTCGAGAAAAATCCCGAGATAAATTCCATGACCCCCATCAAGCTTTTACTCGCACCGATAAGGCGTATCGTCAGCTTTCCGCTATTTCAGCTTGCCGTAGCGGTGGCGGTCATTCTGTGGCTGCAGGCTGCGCCGGACAATAGCGCGCTCGGGCAAATCTATAACGGGCTCGACCGGCTGGTGGATTTTTCCGTGCAGCGATGCGCGGCGCTCTTTGACGTCCGATCTTTCACCAAATCGTGGCTCACGACCTGCTTCTGGATCGCCTATGTCTATCTGGCCGGCCTTTTGATCCTGTACGTCCTCAAGGTCATTGTCCTCGGCTTGGTCGATTTCGCCGCGCGTCACAATTTCCTTTACCTGCGCCACGCCGTCGCGCGCGAGCGCGGCATCGAGGCCTATTGGGCCTGGCTGCCGTTGGAGAGCATCCGCCCGGCGTCCATCCCACAGGAGCGATGGGAGGAAACGTACGCCTGGCCGCCCGACAACAAGCCGCCCTATCCACCGCGGATCTATCAGTTCATGCGCGCCGTAGCGATCTACGTCGTTGCGGTCGCCATCATCGCCGTCCTGCTGCAAGAGCTCACGCCGTTTGCGGCCGTGAACTGGCTCGGCGCGATGGCAAAGAAGCTCGTGACCGGCGGATGACCGACCTGCTGGCAATTGGCGAGCTTGGCCGCTATGGTGCGGCCCGGCAAAACGGGCGCGAGCATGAGCGAGACGATCGTTCCGCACTTCCACAACGATGTCGGCGTTCCAGTCATCGAGATCGGCGCCAGGGAATTCATGTGCGTCGGCGCCATGCCGCCGTTCGATCACCCGCACGTCTTTTGCGATATGGGCGACGAAGTCGAATACGTGTGCCCCTATTGCTCGACGCTCTACCGGCACAATCCCGGGCTGGCGCCGAGCGCGGCGCTGCCGTCGGAATGCGAATTGCACGACATTTGAGCCTTCGCGGGAGGGCGCGCCCTGACGTCCGCGGGTAACGTCGTCGTTGCGGGGGCCGGCATCGGCGGATTGACCGCCGCGCTCGCGCTTCGCCGCAACGGCTTTCGCGTCATCGTTCTGGAACAGGCGCCGCGGCTTGAAGAAACCGGCGCCGGCATTCAGCTCTCGCCCAATGCCTCGCGCCTTCTCATCGAGCTTGGGCTCGAAGAGCGGCTGCGTGCGGTCGCCGTCGAACCTGCGGCGCTTCGCGTTCTCAACGCCGCGAGCGGCCGTGAAATCGTGCGCATGCCGCTTGCCGGTGCGGCACTGCACTACGGCGCACCCTATTGGATGATCCATCGCGGCGATCTGCAGGAAGTGCTGGCGGAAGCGGTGGCGCGAGACGTCGACATCACGATCCGGCTCGGCGTGCGCGTTGAGGATTTCGAAACGCATGCCAACGGCCTGAGCATCTCTACCCGCGGCGGCGTGATGAGCGAGCCCGCCACGGCGCTGTTGGCGGCCGACGGCTTGTGGTCGACGCTGCGCCAATGCCTCGGCCACCGCGAGCCGCCGCGCTTTACCGGGCGGATCGCTTGGCGCGCCCTTATTCAGGCCCGCGACGTCATCCCTGAATTCCGCGAGCCGGTCGTGCACCTGTGGCTCGGCCGCGAGGCGCATCTCGTGCATTACCCGGTGAAGGCCGGCGCGATGATCAATGTCGTCCTCATCACCGCCGATGCGGGCAAGGGCGTAAACCCGACTGCGCAGCCAAGCGCTGGCGCTGTTCCACCGCTCGCCGCGGATGCATGGGCGATCCCGGCGCGCGCGCTCATCGGCCGCTGCGAGAACTGGCTGCAATGGGGCCTCTACGACCGCCGACCGATCCGGCGCTGGTCGCGGGGGCCAGTGGCGCTCCTAGGCGACGCCGCGCATCCGATGCTGCCGTTTTTGGCGCAAGGCGCCGCAATGGCGATCGAGGATGCCGCGGTCGCGGCGCGATGTCTGGCCCGCACACCAGACGATCCGACCGGGGCCTTGCGCACGTACTGCGCGATCAGGCGCGGACGCACGCGCCGCGTGCAGCGCGCCGCGGCGCGCAACGGCACGCGCTATCACATGAGCGGCGCCGGCGCCTTCGCGCGCGATACGTTTATGCGCGCGGCCGGCGGTGAGCGCCTGTTGCAAAACTACAATTGGATTTACGATTGGCGCCCGCCGGCTATCTGAGCAGGATGCGCCGGTGTAACCCGGCATCTATTCGCGGAGTGGCGCGCTCGGAGAGATTCGAACTCCCGACCCTCAGATTCGAAGTCTGATGCTCTATCCAGCTGAGCTACGAGCGCTTTAATGCATGATCCGGAAAAGTGGACGCCGGCTTTCCGAAAAGATCATGCATCACCAAAAACTTAGAGCGTCAATCGATTCCATCTGAAGCGATTGCGCTCTAGGCCGCACAATAGCCGCTTCCGGGTTCCATTGAAAACGACCGTCTCCGGCGGCAAATGCCCGTCATTTGGCGAGGGACTTCGCCATGCAGTCGCGGCATGGCGGACACCTGGTCGCGATCGCCGTTGGAACGATAAGGGCCGCCGACCGTTGCGTGCTGAATGCCCTCACGGGAGGTTCGAACCATGGACGATCATCACTATCCGCGCCGTTATCGCGATCTCGACGCTCCGCGGTCCGCGTATTACGCCGAAGAGCGTGCCCTGAGCCGGGGCGCGGTTGCTTGGACCGCCATGGCCTTGTGTCTGGCCATCATCCTTGCCATTGCGTTCGGCATCGGCCATGAGCCAAAACGGCGGCTGGCCGCGAACGATCAGACCTCGCCCATTGCGCAAAAGCTGACGCCGCCTGCGCCGTCGGCGGCTGCCCTGCAGCGGCCTTAAGTTTCTTCGTCTGCGCGTGATGTTATCGGAAAACCGGTATCCACTTTTCCGGATCATGCGCTAACAACAACGGGTGGGAGCGCCGAAACGGCCTCGGTCGATGCGGGGCCGTTTCCTTGCGGCCTGATGCAAAATCATTGCCTCGATATTATTGCTCAAACTACGGATCGATCGGCACGCGATAGCCGTTGGCGAGCCGATTTGTTTCGTTGGCCATACCGACCACGGCCAGCAGCTCGCCGAACATGGCTTCGCTCATGCCGGCCCTGCGCGCGGCGGCGCCGTGGCTCGCGATGCAATAGCCGCAGCCATTGGTGACGCTGACCGCGAGATAAACCACCTCCTTGGTGACGGCGTCGAGCGCACCCGGTGCCATGACCTCCTTGATGCTCTCCCAGGTGCGCTTGAGCGTCGGCGGATCGTGCGCGAGGTATTTCCAGAAATTGTTGACGACTTTGATCTGCCGCGACTGCTTGATGTCATCGAACACCGCGCGGACTTCCGCCGTGGCGGCGGCGTATTCGATCGGCTTGAGCGAAGCCATGCGGCGTCCTCCCGTTTCTGTGTGGCCGCACGCATTGTGGCCGGACGCCCGAGTGGGCACAATCGGCCGCGGGCCAGCGGGAAGAGCCATGCCGAAGACACCGGATTATTTTGCGGGCAAGACCATCGTCATTACCGGGGCGGGCAGCGGCATCGGCCGCGCCACCGCGCTCGTCTTCGCCCGCGAAGGGGGCCAATGTCGTCTGCGCCGACATCAATGAAAAAAGCGCCGGCGAGACCGCGCTTGCCGTCAACGGCAAGGGCAGCCAGGCGCTGGCCGTCAAAGCCGACGTCACCAAGCGCCGCGAGGTCGACGCCTTGACCGAGCGCGCCATCGCCGCTTTCGGCAGCGTCCAGTTTCTGTTCAATTCGGCCGGCTCGGCCGTTCGCCGCGCCAAATTTCTCGACATCGACGATGCGCTGATGGAGCAGACCTTCGCGCTCAACGTCAACGGCACGCTTTACGCCATGCAGGCGCTGCTGCCGCACATGCTCGCCAACAAGCTCGGCGTCATCGTCGGCGAGCATGCAGCACCGGCGCGGCGGCCCGGGCTCTTCGATCCATTATGCCGCCGCCAAGGGCGCGGTGGTGACCATGACGATGTGGGTGGCGCGCGAGTTTGCCACCCAGGGCATCCGCGCCATTTCGATTTCGCCGGGCCCGGTGAAAACCGCCTTCCAGGCCGCGGCCGGCACTTCGCCGGACCTCGTCAAGCAATTCGTCGACGACGTGCCGATGCAGCGCTTCGGCGAGCCGGAGGAGATCGGCGAACTCGTGTTGTTTCTCTGCTCCGACGCCTGCACCTACATGACGGCGGATACGGTGTATGTGAACGGCGGCGGCGGTTATCGGTGACGGGCGGATCGGCTTTGACGAAGGCCCTTGAGCCGGGCCGGCAGATATGGACAAATCGCGCCGCTTGCCCGCCCCCCAAAGCCACCGCCCTACCCCAACACGAGGATTGACCATGGTTCGTTTTGCCGCCGCTTTATTGCTGCTGGTTACGCCTGCCGCCGGCGCATCCGTGCAAGTGCCGGTTCCCTCCCACTGGAAGGACGCGCAGGGCTCGGAGGTGGCGTTCTTCACAAAGGACGCCAAGGGCGCGCTGACCGGCAAGTTCGTCTCGCACACGCCCGGCTTCGCCTGCGCCAATTTCCCGTTCGATCTGAGCGGTCGCGCGCACGGGCACCATGTGCAGTTCAGTGTCGTGTGGAAGAACGGACTACAGGATTGCAAAGGGCACACATCCTACGCCGGCAGCGTCGCCGGCAAATCGTTGCATGTGTGGTGGGTAACGACCTCCGGCGGCAAGAAAACCCGCGGCGCCGATACATTCGTCGCGCAATAGTCGCGGCGAAGTTACTCGGCGGCATCGGGCGTGGCGCGCGGTTGCCAATTGACCAGCGCCACGCCGGCGACGCAAACCGCCATGCCGAACAGCGCGAGCGGCGCCATCCGCTCGCCGAACAGCGCCCAGGCCATCAGCGCCGTGGTCGGCGGGGTGAGATAAAGCAGGCTCACGACGCGGGTCGCCGCCGCGCGACGGATCAGAAAATAAAACAGCCAGATGGCGCCGAACGACAGCACCAGCACGAGATAGCCGACGGCGAGCACGAATTGCGGCGTCCAGTCGATGACGCGCGTCTCGAAGGCGAACGCACCGGCGCCGAACACAAGCCCGGCCGCCACATACTGGATAAGCAGCGCCGGCCGCCAGTCCACGCCGCCGCCATAGTGCTTCTGATAGAGCGTGCCGCCGGTGATGCCGAACAGCGCCACGGTCGCCGCAAGCCAGGCGAACGGCGTCGCGCCGCCGGCTTCGGTCTTTTGGTAGAGAACGAGATAAACGCCGAGGAGGCCGAGCGCCAAACCGAGCCATTGGCGCGCCAAAACGCGTTCGCCAAGCCACCGGTTGGCTATGGTCGAAGTGAGTACGGGCTGCAAGCTGACAATCAGCGCGGCAAGCGCGGCCGAGAGCCCGTGCTCGATCGAGACGAACACGCCGCCGAGATAGAGGCCATGCACCATCAATCCGGTGAGCGCGCTGTGGACGAGGCCTGCCCCGTTCGGCCATTTGGGCCGCGTCGCCGCGACGATAACGGCGAGCAGTGCCACCACCGCGATCATGCGCACGGACAGGTAGGTCAACGGCTCGGCATAGGCCAAGCCAAGTTTCGCGAAGACAAAGCCGGACGACCACAGCAGCACGAACACGATCGGCGCCGCGAAAACGGCGAGATCTTCCAGCGATCGCGGCATTTCTTAAAGGCCCGGCGGCTGTGTTAACGAGCCGAGACAGGTACCCTCCGCCGAGCGTTCGGTCGAGTGCGCGTGCGGATTGGTGGTATGCGGCCACTGCAGCGGCAGCGACGCCCGTTCCTAAGTATTTGAACGGATGGCCCCGTTAGCTCCCGTGCAAGCAAGCTAGCCCAAATTGACGGTCTGTTGACCACGTTTGGACCTGACATGGTTGGACCCGAAATGGCGCGTAGGACCGTGTTCTCCATCGCGGCATTTGCGGCGCTTGTTGCCGGGATCGGGTTCGTCACCACCGACGGCGCACAAGCGGTCGAACCGCAAAGCCCAGGCATGCGGATCACCGGCAGCGATGCGAACGCCCGCTTCATGGCGCTCGGGGTCAGCAAATCGGTGGTGATCGATCTGCCGGCGGACATCAAGGACGTGCTGGTTGCGGACCGTGGCATCGTCGCCGCCGTGGTGCAAACGAAACGGCGGGTCTTCCTCATCGGGGCGGCGCTCGGTCAGACGAATGTCTATTTCTTCGCCGCCGACGGACGCCTGATCGGCGCGCTCGACATCGTCGTGTCGAGCACCACCCAATCGGCCGAACTGGAGAATTACCCCTATCCGGCCACCACGGTCCTGGTCTATCGCGCCGAGAAAGGCGAGACGCTCAACTGCACGCCGATCCGGTGCATCGACAGCACTAAGCCGGGGTCGGAAGAGCCGCCCGGCACGCAGAATATCAACGTCACCGGCAGCGGAACCGCCGTCGCCGTGACCCCGAAATAGCCGCCTCGAGAGAGCTGCGGCCTGACGGCCTTGAATCCGCCATGGCGCCGATGATATCATGATGATATCAAGGAGCCGGTCATGGTCGACATCCTGGTCCGCAACGTCGATGAGGATGCCGCGGCGCGCCTTAAGAGCAAAGCCAAAGCCGCCGGCAAGTCGCTGAACGAGTTCGCACGC
Organism: uncultured Hyphomicrobiales bacterium; assembly: GCA_964459765.1. Lineage (GTDB taxonomy): Bacteria > Pseudomonadota > Alphaproteobacteria > Rhizobiales > Xanthobacteraceae > BOG-931. The sequence goes on from CAYWNY010000051.1 coordinate 14,655, forward strand.
GAGGCGCTGCACGCTGCCGCCAAGCCCAGCAAGGAAGAAGCCTGGGCCGAGGTCGATCGCATCCGCGCCAGGATCGGCAAAGTCACCGGCGATTCCACCGCGGACATCCGCGCCGACCGGGACAACGACGAGCGTTACCGGTGACGCTCGTTGTCGACGCCAGTGTGGCAGCCAAATGGGTGCTGGACGAGCCCGGGGGCGAGCGGGCGCTCGCGCTTCGCTCTGAAGACGGACTTATTGCGCCCTCGCTTGTCGTCGCGGAAGTCGGCAACGCGATTTGGAAAGCAGCGCGCCGCGACGCCATTGCTCGTGCCAACGCTATTGCTGCTGTCGAAAGCGCCCTACTGCCCTTCGAGGCCTTGATTCCGGACGAAGAGCTTCGCGTTCGGGCATTTACCCTCGCGTTCGACCTCAAGCATCCGATCTACGATTGTTTCTATTTGGCGCTGGCCGAGCGGGAGCGTTGCCCATTGATCACGGCCGATAGCAGGCTTATTGCCGTGGCGAAAGCCATGAAGGGCGTTGAGCTGCGCTTGTTGTAGCCTATGCGGCAGCGCTGGGTTCATTTCTGGTTGATTCTCACACCGGCAGGTTGTCGTGCTTTCTTCCCGGCATCTCCACGGTCTTGCCGCGCAGCATGGCGAGTGCGCGGGCGATGCGCGGGCGCGTGGTCGAGGGCATGATCACGTCGTCGATATAGCCGCGCTCGGCGGCGATGAACGGCGACAGGAACCGCTCCTCATATTCGCGGGTGCGCGCCGCGATCTTGTCCGGGTCGCCGATATCGGAGCGGAAGATGATCTCGACCGCGCCCTTTGCGCCCATCACCGCGATCTGCGCCGTCGGCCACGCGTAGTTGACGTCGCCGCCGATATGCTTTGACGCCATCACGTCGTAGGCGCCGCCGAAGGCCTTGCGCGTGATGACGGTGACCAGCGGCACCGTCGCTTGCGAATAAGCGAACAAAAGCTTGGCGCCGTGCTTGATCAGTCCGCCATATTCCTGCGCGGTGCCGGGCAGAAAGCCCGGCACGTCGACAAAGGTGACGATCGGAATGTTGAAGGCGTCGCAGAAGCGCACAAAGCGCGCCGCCTTGCGGCTGGCGTCAGAGTCGAGCACGCCGGCCAGCACCATCGGCTGATTGGCGACAACGCCGACGGTCTTGCCGGCAATCCTCGCGAGTCCGATCACGATATTGCGGGCGAAGGTTTCAGACAGTTCGAAGAAGTCGCCCTCGTCGGCGACTTTGAGGATGAGTTCCTTGATGTCATATGGTTTGTTTGGATTTTCGGGCACCAAACTGTCGAGCGAGGGCTCGATGCGGTCGATGTCGTCGAACGACGGCCATTCCGGCGCGCCGGAAGAATAACTCGCCGGCAGGAAATCGAGGAGGCGGCGCATCTGCAGGAGGCATTCCACGTCGTTGTCGTAGGCGCCGTCGGCGATCGAGGATTTAGTGGCGTGCACCGAGGCGCCGCCGAGTTCTTCGGCGGTGACGATCTCGTTGGTCACCGTCTTCACCACGTCCGGGCCGGTGACGAACATGTAGCTCGTGTCGCGCACCATGAAGATGAAATCGGTCATCGCCGGCGAATAGACGTCGCCGCCGGCGCACGGCCCCATGATCACGGAAATCTGCGGAATGACGCCGGACGCAATCACGTTCCGTTTGAACACCTCGCCATAGCCGCCGAGTGCAGCGACGCCCTCCTGGATGCGCGCCCCGCCGGCGTCGAACAGCCCGACGATCGGCGCGCGCGCCTTCATCGCCATGTCCTGGATCTTGATGATCTTCTGCGCATGCGTCTCGGACAGCGCGCCGCCGAACACGGTGAAATCCTTGGCGAAGACGAAGATGCAGCGGCCGTTCACCGTGCCCCAGCCGGTGACCACGCCGTCGCCGGCGATCTTGGTCTTCTCCATGCCGAAATCGTAGGAGCGGTGCTCGACGAACATATCGAACTCCTCGAACGAGTTCTTGTCCATGAGCAGCTCGATGCGCTCACGCGCGGTCAATTTGCCGCGACTGTGCTGCGCGTTGACGCGCCGTTCGCCGCCGCCGGCGCGCGCCGAGTCACGGCGCTCTTCGAGCCTGTCGACAATGTCTTTCATGCTTTTGCCCCGCCCTACTGCAAAATCGGCCCGGCTTTCACGACTTCAATAGCAAGGCTTGCGCATGGCGTCACGCAGCGGCGGCGTGCTAAGGGCGGCTTGGGAGCAAGCTTCGCAGCCATGACGCCGGCCCAACTGATCGATGCGATTGAGCGCCGCCCGCGGGCGGCATTCGCCGCTTTTCTCGCGCTGCACGTGGCGGTTTGGACGGCGTTGCCGGCGCTGCTCTACGACAACCTGCCGCTCGACGTGATCGAAGCCTTGACCTATGGGCGCGAGTGGCGGCTCAGCTACGAGAAGCTGCCGCCGCTGCCCTGGTGGCTCGCGGAAGCGACCTGGCGCATCTTCGGCACCGACGCTTCGCTCTATGCGCTGAGCCAAGTCGCGGTCGCCGCCGGCTTTGTCGCGGTGTGGATGACGGCCCGGCCGCTTCTGGGCGCAACCGGCGCGCTGGCTGCGGTCCTGATCATCGACGGGCTGCACTACTTCAATTTCTCCTCGGTCAAATTCAACCACAACATCATCGAAATCCCGTTCTGGGCGCTGTCCGGCTTCGCCTTCCATGCCGCTTTGCGGCAGGGAAAGTTGCGCTATTGGATTTTGCTCGGTGCGGCGCTCGGGCTTGCCTGGTGGGCGAAATACTTTGCCGTGATGCTGGCGGCGCCGCTTGCGCTTTTTCTTCTCCTCGACCCGCAGGCGCGCAAGACGTTGGCGCGTCCCGGTCCGTGGATCGCCGCCATCGTGACACTTGTCGTCGTCGCGCCGAATTTGTTTTGGCTGTTCGAGCACGGCGCGCAGCCTTTCGGCTATGCCGAGGCGCGTGCCGCTGCACCATCCGGCACGCTCGATCACTTCATCCGCCCGTTAAGCTTTTTGGGCGTGGAAGCGTTCTTTCTCGTTCCGGCGCTGTTTATCGCCGCGCCGCTGTTTTTCTCGAAGGTTGAGACCGTAGCGGCGCCGCGCGCCGACGCATTCGATCGGCGCATCGTTACGCTCTTGGCTTTTGGTCCGACCGCGACGCTGTTTGTGTTTTCGCTTCTCACGGGCCGGGCCACCCAGGCGATGTGGGGGTATCCGCTATGGCTGTTTCTCGGCCTTTGGCTAATCCTGTTCGCGCAAACCCCGCTTGGCCGCGGCCGCCTCGCCCATCTTGCCGCGCATTGGGCGGTGGTGGTCGTTTTCTATGTCGTCGCCTTCCTCGCCGATTATCTGGTGCTGCCACATTTCGATCACCGCTACCGCGCCGCATTTTTCCCCGGCGATCTTTTGTCCGCCGCGGTGACGCAGCGCTTCGAACAGGCGACGGGCAACCCACCCGCTTACGTCATCGGCTCGATGTGGGACGGCGGCAATGTCGCGCACTACGCCAAAGCACGCCCGCAGCCGCGCGTCTTGATCGACGGCGACCCCGCGCACGCGCCGTGGATCGATCCGGCGGATCTGCGCGCTCGCGGCGCCGTCGTGGTGTGGACGGTAGGCGATCCGAACACGCTGCCGCCGGCGCTTGCCGCGGTGGCGCCGGGTGCGGAGATCGGCACCCCATTCGATTTGCCTTATCATCGCGGCGACGGCTCGGTCCATGTCGGCTACGCGATCTTGCGACCGCAGCCGAAATGATCGCCACGCGATTTACCACGACGCGGGCAAATGGTAATTTCCCGCAGCCCCCGAGGACAGTGCGAAAAAATGTCGGGATATCTGAGACTTGACGCTTTCCGCGCGACCCCTTTGGTGACCGCGCCGTTCCCGCATCTGATCGTCTCCGGCTTCGTCGAACCGGCGGCGCTTGCGGCAATCAGCGCCGATTATCCGAAGATCACCACCCCGGGCAGTTTTCCGGTCGATCAGGTCAGTTTTGGCGCGGCCTTTCAGAGGCTGCTCGACGAGCTCGAAGGCGACGAGTTCCGCGAGGCATTTGAGGAAAAATTCGGCCTCGACCTTGCCGGCCGCCCGACCGTGACCACCGTTCGCGGGCGCTGCGATGCGCGCGACGGCCAGATCCACACTGACTCCAAGAGCAAGATCATCACCGTGCTGATCTATATGAACGAGTCCTGGGAGCAGCAGGGCGGGCGGCTGCGGCTGTTGCGCTCCGCCGATAACCTCGACGATATCATCACCGAAGTGCCGCCGACCGCCGGCACGCTCTTGGCCTTCAAACGCAGCGACAATTCCTGGCACGGCCATGAGCGGTTCGCCGGCGAGCGTCGCGTCATCCAGTTCAACTGGCTCACCTCCGAGGGCAATCGGCAGATCGCGATGCTGCGGCATCACACCTCGGCTGCGTTCAAGCGCGTGCGGCAGATGATCTTGCCGGGCCGCGCCTAAGCGCAACAGGAGTCCGTTTTTGATTTCGTCATCGGCCGATCTCACGCGCCGCGACTTTCGCAAAATTCTGCTGATCAAGTTATCGGCCGTCGGCGACGTCATTCATACCATCCCGGTGCTGAACAAATTGCGGCGGCGCTTTCCGGCCGCGCAATTGGACTGGCTGGTGACGCCGGCGATCGCCGAATTGTTGCGGCACAATCCGGCGATATCCAACGTTATCGAATTCGCCCGCGACGATTGGTCGAGACCTCTGCGGCTGACGCCGTTCGTCAGCTATGCGCGGCTTGCCGCCGCGCTGCGCCGCACCGGTTACAATCTGGTGGTCGACATGCACGGCCAGTTGCGCACCGCGGTGTTTACGGCCGCGAGCAGCGCGCCGGTACGCATCGGTTTCGACCGGCCGCGCCGGAGCGTATGGGCGGCGACGCAGCGCGAATTCACCGCCCAGGCCCGCAAACACGCCTGGCAAGGCGCGCGCGAAGGCAGCTGGCTCGCTTACACGCACCATATCCCGGTGCCGACGCTCGATATGCACGCGGTCGACCGCTACCTTAATGTCGGGCCGATCCTCGGACTGGACGAAGGTCCGCCCGACTTCTCCTTCCCGATCCCGCAGGCGGCGAGCGCCGGCGTCGACGATCTGTTGCGCCGGCATGGCGTGAACGGCGGCGATCGCCTTGTGACCATGGCGCCGGGCACGATCTGGGAAACCAAGCATTGGGGCAGCGATAAATTTGCGCGTGTGGCGCGGCATTTTTTGCAACGAGGTTTTGCGGTGGCGCTGATGGGAAGCGGCCGCGAGCGTGGCGTCTGCGAGGAAGTAGCGGGGCTCGCGCCCGGCGCAATCGACATCGCCGGAGAAACCACGCTCACTGAGCTCGCCGCGCTCGTGCGGCGTTCTACCATCTGCGTCACCAACGATTCCGGGCCGATGCATCTGGCGGTCGCCTTGGGCCGCCCGGTGGTGAGCGTATTCGGTCCGACCGACCCGGTCTGGATCGGCCCTTACGGCCGAAACGACGCGGTGCTGCGCGCCGGCATCGCCTGCTCGCCGTGTTACCTGCGGGCGCTCAGCCGCTGTCGTTACGAGCACGCCTGCATGACGGAAGTGTCAGCCGATGCCGTGATCGCGCGAATGGAAAGCAGCCTTCACGACAAGGCCGGCAATGAAAGCCCGGCCGCCGCGGCCGCGATCAGCGGCTAACGTTCACGCCGGCTGTTCACGGGCGGCAAAGATGGCGAGCCACAGATAGACGCCGAGCAACGTCGCTTCGACCAGCACGACAAACATGCTGCCGCCATAGACCTGCGGAAAGAACACTTCCACCACCGCCATCGACACCACGGCGGTGAGCCACACCACCGCGCCCCACGCGGCCGCGAGCCACAGCCCGACCGCAGCCACAAGGTCGATGACGGCGAAGAAGACGGTCGCCGTCTGCCAGGCGACGGTATGCGCCTCAAAGCCGCCGTCGGCGGGCGCGGCGGCAATGCCGCAGACTTGCCCCCAGTGATAGAGGCCTTTGACGAGCGACACGACCGCCATGAGGCGCAGAAACAGCACCAGATAGTCAGCCCAGGTCCCGGCAGTGGCGGGCTTGCCGACATGCACCGGTTCGAGCATGTCGCTTGGCCGTGCCGGCGTTGCCGGCGTTTGCGCTTGCTCGCTCATGATCAGGGCTCGGCTTTGACATTCGCCGGCGGCGAAAGTCAATGCCGGCACGACGGGCGGATGCCGCCAGTGGCCAGTACGGCCCGAAACGGGTAATAAGTGGGCGGATTGGAGCTTCTCGATGGCGATCAAATTCGGCCGGCCACTGGAACGGGCCCGGCCACTTCCCGCCGAAACCCCGGCGCCGAGCGAGGCCCGGCTCGATCTCGCCATCCGGCCGCGACGAAATCGCCGCGCCGACTGGACGCGGCGACTGGTCCGCGAGCATCTGCTCACCACCGACGATTTGATCTGGCCGCTGTTTCTGGTCGAAGGCGACAATGTGCGCGTCCCGGTGCCGTCGATGCCCGACGTCGAACGTCTGTCGGTCGATCAGGCGGTGCGCGCGGCGGAGCGCGCGGCCAAGCTGACCATCCCCTGCCTTGCGCTTTTTCCGTATACCGAACCGGATAAGCGCGACGACGTCGGCTCCGAGGCGCTCAACGCCGAGAATCTCGTCTGCCAGGCGGTCCGCGCCATCAAAAAAGCCGTGCCGGAGATCGGCATTCTGTGCGACGTGGCGCTCGATCCCTACACTAGCCACGGCCATGACGGCCTGTTGCGCGACGACGTCATTCTCAACGACGAAACGGTGGCGGTGCTGGTGCGCCAGGCGCTGGTGCAGGCGGAAGCCGGCTGCGACATCATCGCGCCGTCCGACATGATGGATGGCCGCGTCGGCGCGATCCGCGCCGG
>CAYWNY010000052.1:0-21392 GCA_964459765.1 uncultured Hyphomicrobiales bacterium
GCGGCAAGCCGCGGGCCGGCAAAACGCACCAGCACGCCGCCGTCCTCGATCCAGCGCGTCAAGCGGTCGCGGGCGTCGCCGGCGACGTTGCCGACGTCGGCAAGGACCAGCATCGGCACGTGCTGATCGAGAAAATGTGAAACCGCTTCGGCCGGCGACTCGCCCTGCGCGACCCGCACGTCGGCAAACGGTCCGAGCGCGCGGCCGATATAATAGCTCGACGACAACAGCGGCTGCGCGGTGTCGGTAGAGGCGCCGGAAACGATGCCCACGGTGCGCCGGCGCCAGCGCTTGTCGAGAAGCGCCACCGCGCCGGCGGAGCGTTCGCCGGCGATTTCGATGCGAGCAATATCATTGCGGATTTCGACCGGAAGGTCGAAGCGGGCCTCGGTCTCTGCTTCCGTCGATTGGAAGGCGAACGAGGTTTCGCCGAGCGGCAAGCCTTTGAGGTCGAGCGCGCGCACGGTGCCGGCCTCGGTGGCGCTCGATGCCGCGCGCAGGATTTTGACGCTGAGCGCTCCGGCGGCATTGTCGGCGGCTGTCAGCGCCCGCGCGCCGGCGATGCCGCCGGTGACGATGGTTGTCGCACGGGTGTCGAGCACAAGCGCCAACGCTTTGACGAAGTCCGCGCCGCGGCCGAGATCGATGGCATCCGAGAGCCAGACCACTTCGACGTCGCGCGTCGCGTTGAGGAAGCGCGTCAGCGCCGGCAGTGCGTCCATGCGGTCGACGGTGTAGGGCTTCGGCCGGATGAGCTGCAGCTGCACGCGCGCCGATCCGGCCGTTGTGAACGAAATGTCGCGTACGCCTTCGGACAGCGGAACGAGCGCAATGGCGCGATGATCGTTCTCGGCGCGGCCGATTACATCGCCGGCCGTGCGCAACCGCGCATCCCAGGTCGCCGCGGCGCTCCAACCGTCATCGATCAGGATCGCCAGCGGTGCGTGCGACGTCACTGTCGTCAGCGGCGGATTCCACAAGGGGCCGGCGGCGGCGATGATGACGAGGCCGGCAAGAACGAGCCGCATCAGCGTCAGCCACCATGGCGTCCGCGCCGGCGTCTCTTCCTTCGGCGCAATATCGAAGAGCAGCCGCGTTGGCGGAAAATCGATCCGGCGCGGCCGCGGCGGAACCAGCCGCAACAGCCACCACAGCGCCGGCAACGTCAGAAGTCCGATCAGCACCAGCGGTTCGGCAAAACCAAGCGGCAGTCCGCCCATCATGCCGGCACCAGGGGCGCGGCCGCGCCGCGGATACGCATGCCGTCGCCTGCCATGTCGCCGCCGATGCGGGCATGGAGCGCGAGCAGAAGTTCGCTTGCCGGCCGGTCGGTGCGGTGGATGGTGAAGCTCCAGGCGAGGCGATCGGTTTCGCTGCGAATTTCAGCGCGGTGACGGCGGACACGGGCGGTGTAGTCGGCGCGCCAGTTTTGCGCCCGGCCGGCGGTGATGTGGCCGCCGCCTTCGGGTTCGACGAACGCGATGCGGCCCCAATACGGGAAAGTCTCTTCCGCCGGATCGACAATCTGCACGACGTGGCCGCGCGCGCCGGAGCCGGACAATTGCGTCATCATGCGACGCACATCGGCAATGTCGGTCCAGAAATCCGACAGCAGCACGACCTCGGCGAGCGGGGAGGGGAGGAAATTCGGCGGCAAGCTCGTTCGTTCGCTGCGATCATGCACGATCGCCTGCGCCATGCGCTGGATGACGTTGCGGCTGCCGGTCGGACGCATCAGGCCCGGAATGCCGACCCGCTCGCCGCCCTCGACCAACACTTCGGCGAGCGCCAGCGCGATGACCAGCGCGCGGTAAAGCTTGGTATCGCGCACCAGCGGGGAAGCAAACACCATCGAGGGCGAGCGATCGGGCCAGATCCAGACCGTGTGCGCCGCTTCCCACTCCAGTTCGCGGACGTAAAGATGATCGTCGCGCGCCGAGCGCCGCCAATCGACGCGAGCGGCGGGTTCGCCCGAGACAAAGCGCCGGTACTGCCAGAAATTCTCGCCGGGTCCGGCGCGGCGGCGGCCGTGGAGCCCGTGGATGACGGTCGCGGCGACCCGGCGCGCTTCTAAGATCAATCGCGGCATCGCCGCGGCGAGCGTGCGGCCTTCGCCGACTGCGCGCTGAACCGCGGGACGGTCGTGATCGGAAGTGCGCCTGGCCTCGGCCGCCATTCCTCTATCCGATCCGCGCCTTCAGGCGTCCGATCACCGCCTCGATGCTCTCGCCCTCGGCACGCGCCGCGAAGGTCAGCGCCATGCGGTGCTTGAGAACCGGTTCGGCGAGGTCGAGGACGTCGTCGATCGATGGCGCCAGCCGCCGATCAAGGAGCGCTAGCGCGCGCACCGCGAGCATCAGCGATTGGCTGGCGCGCGGCGACGGTCCCCACGCGATCAGCTTGGCAGCTTCGCCGCCTTCCGGTCCGGGCCGCGCCGAGCGTACCAGCGCCAATATCGCCTCGACCACGGATTCGCCAACCGGCAGACGCCGCACCAGACGTTGCGCCGCCAGCAAATCCTCGGCCGTCATCGCCGGCTTGGCGCGCGCCTCCTCGGCGCCGGTTGTTTCGAACAGAATTTTCCGCTCGGCGGCGCGATCGGGATAGTCGACGTCGATCTCCATGAGGAAGCGATCTAGTTGCGCCTCCGGCAGCGGGTAAGTGCCTTCCTGTTCGAGCGGGTTCTGGGTGGCGAGAACGTGGAACGGCCGCGGCAGATCGTGGCGGGTGCCGGCGACCGTAACGTGATGTTCCTGCATCGCCTGGAGAAGCGCCGATTGCGTGCGCGGGCTGGCGCGGTTGATTTCGTCGGCCATCAAGAGCTGCGCAAACACCGGACCGGATAGAAAACGAAAACTCCTCTTGCCGGTCTGGCTTTCTTCCAGAACCTCGGTGCCGAGAATGTCCGACGGCATCAAGTCGGGTGTGAACTGGACGCGGCGCGCATCGAGCCCCAGCACCGTGCCCATCGTTTCAACGAGTTTGGTCTTGGCGAGGCCGGGTACGCCGAGCAGGAGCGCATGACCGCCCGAAAGAATCGTCACGAGCGCCTGCTCGATGACTTTGTCTTGGCCGAAGATGACGGTACCGATCGCGGCTTTTGCCGCACGAACGTGATCGGCGCTCGCCTCGGCGGCGCGTACAATCATGTCTTCGAGCTTTTCAAGCCCGTCACCGCTGACGGCGGGCATGGCCTACTCCTTATTATTGTGCCGCATTGCGTATCGAAACCGATTCGCCGCATCCGTACGAATCGCGTCGGCCCACTGTGCACCGCTATTGCGCTGCAATAAGCGCGCCAGCACCATGGGGCGCGTATTTACGAAAACCGCAAGCTCGGACATAGGGTCCACAGGTGGACCTTCAAGGCAGACCATGGCGAAGGAAGGGCAATCAGGCCTCGATGCGATCACAGGCGCGTTGAAAACCGCGGCCAAAGGCAAGGGGCTGCCGCCGGTCGAACGCTGGAACCCGCCGTTTTGCGGCGATATCGACATGCGCATCTCCGCCGACGGCACCTGGTTCTACCTCAAGACGCCGATCGGACGGCCGGCGCTGGTGCAGCTTTTTGCCTCGGTGCTCAAGCGCGAAGGCGACAAATATTTTCTGGTTACCCCGGTGGAAAAGTGCGGCATTGCCGTCGACGACGCGCCGTTTCTGGCCGTCGAACTGCAAATCGAAGAATCATCGGCTGGCCGCGTGCTCAACTTTCGCACCAATGTCGACGACTGGGTGACGTGCGGACCGGAGCATGCGCTACGCTTCGAGCGCGAGGCTGCGACCGGCGGCCTTAAACCCTATCTGCACGTCCGTCGCGATTTATGGGCCAAGGTGAAGCGGTCGCTGTTCTTCGATCTTGTCGCACTTGGCGAGGAGCGTGAGGTTGGGGGACGGGCGATGTTTGGCGTGACGTCAATGGGGGCATTTTTTGCGATGGCGCCAGCGGATGAGCTGAGGGATTTGGCGTGAACGAGCATCGCGCGCCATCGCCACGCTCGGCGACCGAGAGCTTTTTTGATCGCACGCGGGCGCGGCTTTCGCTGCAGGTGCCGCCGTCGCTGACCGATCCGCTCGCGCAAGGCGCGCGCGGCGACCTCGATCTCAATCCCTCGGTGTGGGAACGCGCCGGCGTCAGCGCGTCCAAGCCGGCGGCGGTTTTGGTGCCGATCATCGAGCGCAGCGAGCCGACCGTGCTGTTCACCGTGCGCACCCAGCAGCTCGCGAGCCATGCCGGCCAGGTTGCGTTTCCCGGCGGCAAGATCGATCCGGTCGATGAAAGTCCGCTGGCGGCGGCGGTGCGCGAGGCAAGCGAGGAGATCGGGCTCGCGCCAAGCTTGATCGAGCCGATCGGCTATCTCGATCTTTATCTGACGTTCTCGGGCTTCCGTATTCTGCCGACGGTGGCGCGGGTGAAGAGCGATTTCGCGCTCACCATCAATCCCGGCGAAGTCACCGAAACGTTTGAAGTACCGCTCGCTTTTCTGATGACGCCGACCAACATCCAGCGCCGAAGCCGCGACTGGAACGGCATCGCACGCGAATATTATGCGATTTCGTTCGGAGATCGCTACATTTGGGGAATAACCGCAGGTATTGTGCGTAACCTCTACGACCGGGTTTACGCATGATCAGGCCAATCGCTACCGAGATCGGGCTGTTTCTGACGCCCTTCGTGCTGTACGCGGTTTTCCTGTTGGCGACGCGCGCCGGTTTGCTGCAACCGGACGCCTGGACCTTGCCCCGCCTTGCCGGTCTGGTCATCGCTTCGCTGGTTCTGATGATCGGAAGTTTTCTGGTGCTGGCGCAATTCGGCGGCTCGGCGCCCGGCTCCACCTACGTGCCGGCGCATATCGAGGGCGGCAAATTCGTGCCGCAATCGACGCGGTGACAGCGACGCCGCATTTGCGCGACGCCACGTGGCTCAAAGGCGGTGAAATTGCGCGGCTGTTGTCGCTCCTCAACGGCGGTGGCGAAGAGGCGCGCGTCGTCGGCGGCGCGGTCCGCAACGCTCTGTTGCGGCTGCCTGTCGAGGAAGTCGACGTGGCGACCACGGCGCTGCCGCAAGAGGTTATTCGGCGCGTCGAAGGCTGCGGCGGCAAAGCCGTTCCGACCGGCATCGAGCATGGCACCGTCACCGCGATCCTCGATCATCGTCCCATCGAGGTGACGACGTTGCGCAAGGACGTCGAGACCTTCGGCCGCAAGGCGCGCGTTGAATTCGGCCGCGACTGGCGAGAAGACGCAGAACGTCGCGATTTCACCATCAATGCGCTGTCCGCCACCGCCGACGGCATGGTCCACGATTATGTCGGCGGCCTCGGCGACATAGCGGCGCGCCGCGTCCGCTTCATCGGCATCCCGCAGCAACGCATTGAGGAAGATTATCTGCGTATCCTGCGCTTCTTTCGCTTTCATGCACATTTCGCCGAAGGTCCGCCCGATGCCGATGGCGTTGCCGCGTGTATCCGCGCGCGGGCCGGACTTGAGATGCTATCGCGTGAACGCGTGCGCGCCGAGATGTTGAAGCTTGTTCTCGCCGAGCGCGCCACCGCAACCCTTGCGGTCATGGGTGAAACCGGACTTCTCGGCCTGGCGTTGGGCGGCGTCGCATTCCTCGCCAGCTTCGAAAATATGATCAAGGTCGAGAAAGCGACGGGCATGGCAGCCGATGCCATCCGCCGGCTCGGCGCGCTCGGCTTTTGGGTCGCCGAAGACGCCGAGCGCCTGACGGAACGATTGCGCCTCTCGAACGCCGAATCGGATCGGCTCTCGGCACTAGAGAATTGGTGGCGTATCGCACCCGGTCATGGAGAGCACGCGGCGCGCGTGCTGTTTTATGAGCTTGGCCCGGAATCGTTCGCGGATCGGGTATTGCTCGCCTGGACCCGCTCGGCTGCCGGCGCGGCGGACGCTCTCTGGCAGGAGATGGCGAGCTTGCCGCAGCGTTGGATGCCGGCGCCGTTTCCGCTCAAGGCCGCCGATTTCCTCCGTCGAGGCATCGCCGCGGGCCCGAAACTTGGTGCGGTCATGCGCGCCGCCGAACTGGCCTGGATCGAAGCCGATTTCCCATCCGACCCGGCAACGCTCGAAGTGATGGCCGATGCGGCAGCGCGAGAAACGCTGGCTCTTTGACGCTCTCAGTTCACGACATCCGCGCGCGCAGCGAGCGCAGCCGGCGGCGGGCCACCGGCGCGATTTCGGCAAAGCGCGGCCGCACCCGCGCCATCATTGCCCGAGGCCGTGGCATCATGCGGGGCCGCAGTGCCCGTGGCCGCTCCACCTGCATCTCGTTGCCGCGCCAGACAAACTCACCGCCCCGCAGCCCGCTGACGAACAGCGCCGGTAAGAGAAGATCGCGCAGCAGGCAAAAGAACGGGTAGCGTAGCGAAACATGCCAGCCGGCAACGGCGGCCAACAGCGTTTCGCAGCCGTACCAAACTATGGCGAAGAACAGGATCGTGGGCGCCAGCGCCAAGCCGAAACCTGAAGCGGCGACGGCCAGCGCGATCATCGGCAGTGCGCCGCCGGAGATCGACTCCGGAAGGAAAAAAGCCGGAAAGCTTGCCCGACGCAGCCGCGCCCAGCGTACCTGTCGATTCCAGACTTCGGCGGCGCTGCGCCGGCCGAGCGGTTGCGGGAAGGGTCGGTCGACCAACCGCACGCTTAAGCCGGCGCCGCGCACCACCTTGGTCGCGGCGGCGTCTTCCGCGACTTCCTTGGCCAGGGTTTCAATACCGCCGGCCCGGTCCAAATCGGCGCGGCGCCACAGCATGGTTTTGCCTTGCGCGAAGCCAAAGCCGAGTGCGTCGGCGACATATTGCCAACGGGCCTGGTACGTGTTGAGGAACGCGCATTCGAGTTCCGCGAACGCGCTCTGCGGTTGCGATCCGATCGGCGGCGACGCGACAAGGCCGGTATCGGCGCGCCAGCTGTCAAACAGGCGGGTCAGATAGTCGGGCGGCATCAGCACGTTCGAATCGGCCAATACGATCCAGTCGTAGTCGGCGGCGCGCCAGCCCTTGAGCACGTTATTTAGCTTCGGATTGTCGCTCACTCTCTCGTCGCCGACGAGCAGCTTCGCGTCGGCTTCCGGGCGCTCCCTCATCAACGCTTGTACGAGGGGGACGACGGGATCCGTTGCGGAAGCGACGCAGAACAGGGTTTCGTAACGCGGATAATTGAGCACGAACGTCGAACGCAGAGTATCGTTGGCATAGTTGTCTATTCCGCATAGCGGACGCACCAGGCTGACGGGTGGGAGTTGTTCGGTTGAGAGCAGCGGTTCGCCGGTCGCGCCGCGCCGTAGCCGCAACGCTGCGATCGCGATGCTTGCGACATGAATACTGGTGGTGGCGACGACGAAAACGGCGGCGGCAAGAATCGGCGCTGTCATTGCGAATCAAATAACGCGGCGGCGTGACAGCGCTGTGACTCGGCGCGTGGCGGAAATGTCGCATTAACATTCGCTGTCATTTACCTGCCATGGAATCCACTTATAGCGTGCGCCAGTCCAGCAATTCGAACCGGCAAGAGAACAAACATCGTGGAAATCGAGCACGGCGCGCGTCTGTTCCGTACTCTGTTTATTTCTGATGTCCACCTCGGCGCGCGCGGGTGCCAGGCCGATCGCCTCCTCGACTTCCTGCGCTATCACGACGCCGAGACGATCTATCTGGTCGGCGACATCGTCGACGGCTGGCAGCTCAAGGGCGGCTGGTATTGGCCGCAGCCGCATAACGACGTGGTCCAGAAGCTGTTGCGCAAGGCGCGCAAGGGTGCCCGGCTGATCTATCTGCCAGGCAATCACGACGAATTCTTGCGCGACTATTACGGCACTCATTTCGGCGGCATCGAAGTTGTCGAGACCGCGATTCACGAGGCGGCCGACGGCCGCCGCTATCTGGTGGTGCATGGCGACGTGTTCGACATGGTGGTCAAGCACGCGCGCTGGCTGGCGCTGCTCGGCGACACGGCTTACGATTTCGCCATCTTTGTGAACCGTTATTTCAATGCCATCCGCCGCAAGCTCGGCTTCTCCTATTGGTCGCTGTCGCAATGGGCGAAGCACAAGGTCAAGAACGCGGTGAATTATATCGGGCAGTTCGAGGAGACGCTGGCCGCGGAGGCGCAGCGTCACGAGGTGGACGGCGTGATCTGCGGCCACATCCATCACGCCGTGATCCACGACAATTTCGGTATCCGCTACATGAATTGCGGCGATTGGGTCGAAAGCTGCTCGGCGCTTGTCGAGAATCCGGACGGCACCTTCGAGATCATCACCTGGGCGGACGCCGAAGCTTCACGCCCGCTTCCGCGCTTGATCGAAGAGGATGAGGACGCTGACGCGGAAGCGGAGATCGCCGCGTAAGGCCGCTCCGTTTCAGGCCGATCCGGCCTGACTGCACCGGTCCAGCGTCAATGCCCGAAAATCAGCTGCGACGGGTGCTCGTTGATGCTTTTGATGACCTTTTGCAGCTCGGCGAGGGTCTTGCGGCCGTCGACCGCAAAAGCCTCGTATTCCCTGAGGCCGGAATTGGAGAACCGCACCAATCCGGTGGAAATTTCGTCGGTGCGCTTGTCGAGATTGTCGGCAAGCTTGCGGATGGCCGAGGCAGCTTCGGCGATTTCGCCGCGATTGTCGTTGTCGCCGGTAAGGTGTTCAAGCCCGGACATCACGTGGTCCAGGCGCTTGGAATTCTGCGCCAGCGTTGCGGTCAGGCTCTCGACGTTGCGAAGCGAACTGCGCATCGCTTCCTCGTTATCGGCAACAAGGCTGTCGATGCGCGACAGCACGTCGCGCGCCGCTTGAGTCACGTCGGCGGAGGCATTGCGGTCAACATAGAGCGTCGGCGGGCCGCCGCCATCGGCGTCGGCGAGCGGCTTGGCGTCGGCCGCACCGCCGGTGAGCGAAACCTCGGCGAGGCCCGTCAGCCCCTGAAAGTCCAACGCTACTTTGGTGTCCGCGCGGATCGGCACGCCGCGATCCACCGCGATGAAGGCGTCGACCTTGCGCGGGTCGTGTGTATCGAGGGCGAGTTGCGTCACTTCGCCGACCCGCATGCCGTCGAACAGCACCGACGAGCCGGGATGCAGCCCTGACACCGATCCGCCAAACACGACGCGGTAGACGGCTCGGTCGCCGCCGGCGCCGCCGGTCTGCACCCAGTAGATGAAGCCGAACACGCCGAAGATGACGGCGATCGTAAAGGCCCCGGTGGCGATGTAGCTGGCTTTGGTCTCCATGAGCGGTCTCTCGCGCGGTCCTAGTGTTGAACGTGCCCCGGTACTTAGCTGTTCATTACTTGGTTTTGCAGCGTTTGGCTTTGCAATACTCGGCCTTGCAGTTGGCGGCTACGCGCGCCGCCGAAATAGGATTGCAGCCACGGATGTTCCGAAGCGAGCATGGTTTCGATCGGACCGGCCGCGATGACGCGGCCGTGAAACAACACGGCGATGCGGTCGCATACGGCATGCAGGCTGTCGAGATCGTGGGTGACCATGAATACGCTCAAGCCGAGCGTGCGCTGTAAGGTTCGGATCAGCGCATCGAACTCGGCGGCGCCGATCGGGTCGAGCCCGGAGGTCGGCTCGTCGAGAAAAACGATGTCGGGATCGAGCGCCAGTGCGCGCGCGAGCGCTACGCGCTTGATCATGCCGCCGGAGAGTTCGGAAGGATATTTGCCGCGCACGTCGGCGCTCAAGCCGACCATTTCGAGCTTGGCGAGCGCGATTTCTTCCATCAGCCGCGGCGATAACCGCAAAAACTCCCGCATCGGAAACTGAACGTTTTGCAGCGCCGTCAGGGAAGAAAACAAGGCGCCGTGCTGAAACAGCACGCCCCAGCGCTGCTCGATCGCGCGTCGCTCGCGGCCGTTAAGCGTCGCGAGGTCGCTGCCGAACACTTCGATCTTGCCGGCCCGTTTGGGCACGAGCCCGATAATGGCCCGCATCAGCACCGACTTCCCGGCGCCGGAGCCGCCGACAAAGCCGAGGATCTCGCCGCCAAAAACATCGATGCTGGCGCCGTCGAGTACCGTCGTCGCGCCGAAGCCGACGACGAGGTCGCGCACGCTGATCACCGGCGGGTTGTTGTTCATGCGCGTCACATCCCGACGCCGGCAAAGAACATCGCGAAGAAGCCGTCGAGCGCGATCACCAGAAAAATCGACTTGACGACCGAGGCGGTGGTTTTCAAGCCCAGCGAAGCGGCGCTGCCTTCGACTTCGAAGCCTTCGACACAGGCGACAAGCCCGATCATCAACGCCATGAACGGCGCTTTGATCATTCCGACTGCAAAGGTCGGCAGCCAAATCGCCTCGCGCAGCCGCTCGAGGAAGATTTCCGGCGCCATGCCGGCATAGAGCCAGCACACTAGGCCCGCGCCATAGAGCGCCGCGATCGAACCGATGAAAGTCAGAAGCGGCACCGCAATGACCAGCGCGATGATGCGCGGCAGCACCAGAACTTCGACCGGATCGAGGCCCATGGTGCGCAGCGCGTCGATCTCTTCGCGCATCTTCATGGAGCCGATCTCGGCGGTATAGGCGCTGCCCGAGCGGCCGGCGACCATGATGCAGACGATCAATACGCCGACCTCGCGCAGCACGAGGACACTGACCATGTCGACCACATAGACGTCCAGCCCGACGGAGCGAAAACGGAAAATGCCCTGCTGGGCGAGAATGGCGCCGATCATGAACGTGATCACCACGATGATCGGCACGGCGCGCCAGCCGACGCGTTCGAGATGATGCACCAGCGAGGTGAGACGCAGCCGCCGTGGGTACGCGATGGTTCCGAGGAGCGCGCCGGTCAACGCGCCGAGCATTTGGGCCAGTAAAACCAGCGACCAGCCGTTATCGGCGATGCCGCGGCCGATCGTATCGAGCGCGGCCAAGATTGGGTTGGCGGCGGCCTTCTTTTGTCCGGGCGCCAAGTTGACCTGCACGACCTCGTCCATCAAATCGCAATCGGCTTCGGATAGGCCAACGACCCGTGCCGAGGAGCCGCGCAAGATGAAAGCGCGCTTCAAGCGCTCGATCAGCCAGGCGCCGAAAGTGTCCAGCCGTTCGAGGCGCGCCAAGTCGATCACGACGCTGCGCGCGCCGACATAACGTCGCGAGGTATCGTCGACGATGGTTTCAAGCTCAGCCGCCCGCTCGGCGGTCCAGCTGCCTGCAGCGATGAGGGCGACGCGCTCTCCGTCGGTCCTTCCGGTGAGCGAAGCCTGGCTCATTTCGGATGGTTCGGCGGCGGCCCTACGGTGGCGCGCGACCCTTGTGAGAGAGCGAAATCCACGGTCATAGTGCCCCTCGCATGGAGCTCTCCGTATGGATCGAACGCTGGCCGATCGCCGGCGCATTTACGATCAGCCGCGGCAGCAAGACCGAGGCCGTCGTCGTGGTGGTCGAACTTGACGATGGGACCAACCGCGGCCGCGGCGAGTCCGTCCCCTACGCACGTTACGGTGAAACTCCGGACGGCATTGTGGCAACAATCGAATCCATGCGTCCGGCGCTGCGGCGGGGTCTGGATCGGATGGCTCTGCAAACGGCACTCACCGCCGGTGCTGCACGTAATGCACTCGATTGTGCTTACTGGGACGTTAACGCTAGGCAATTAAACCGTCGGGCATACGCTTTGGCCGGTCTTGGCGAGCCGTCGCCGCTGACCACAGCCTATACGATCTCGCTTGCCTCGTCCGATGACATGGCCGCTGCCGCGGAACGCGCGGCATGGCGGCCGCTCTTGAAGGTCAAGCTCGGCGGCGGGGAGGAGGACGTTAGCCGGATCGCCGCCGTGCGCCGCGCCGCGCCGCAGGCCGATCTGATCGTCGATGCCAACGAAGGCTGGAACGCCGACAATTTCCAGAAAAACATGGCAGCCTGCGCGGATGCCGGGGTCACACTTGTCGAGCAGCCCTTGCCGGAAGGCCAGGACGACGCGCTGGCGCGGCTCAAGCGGCCAATTCCCGTCTGCGCCGACGAAAGCGTGCATGATCGCGCATCGTTGGACGCGCTTGCCGGCAAGTACGACGCCATCAACATCAAGCTCGATAAGGCCGGCGGTCTGACCGAAGCGCTCGCGCTCGCGGCCGAAGCCGACCGGCGAGGCCTCCTGATCATGGTCGGATGCATGGTGGCGACCTCTCTCGCCATGGCACCGGCGATGCTTGTGGCGCAGCGGGCACGTTTGATCGACTTGGACGGGCCGTTGCTTCTGGCCAAGGATCGAGTCGACGGATTGCGCTACGAGGGCAGTGTTGTTTATCCGCCCGAGCCCGCATTATGGGGGTAAGCGCAGCAACCAAGGACGGTTGCCTGGCTGTGGCGGGTGTGCTGTTGCATTACTGTCATCCGGGGGAGCGATGTCCAACGATCATCTGCCATCGCCCGATTTTCTAACCGAGCCGGTGAGAGATGCCGGCGCGGCCGCTGTGCTTCCTGACGACGCCGCGACCCAGCGCAAGCGCGGAATTTTCACCGAATACAAAGCAGCAAATCCGGCGCCGGACACGAACGATACGCGCACGCTTCTGCAGACGATCGCGCGGCTTGAAGCGACCATACGCGATGCGCCTTCGCAGGTGACCGCCGGCTTCCTACTTGGGCTCGCTGAATTCGCCGCTAGCATCAAGCAAATTGAATCGATGTTACCGGCCAACGACGCGCCGGCGTCGGACGTGCATTTTGCGGTCGAGCACATGCAGGACATCGCTATGGCGTTGCGCTTGCGCGATGTCGAAGCCGCCCTGTGCGACACTTTGGATGCGGCCATACGCGAAGTCGGCGACGCCATTGTTCGCAGCGAAGCCGCGGCGGCGCGCACGCAGAGCGCGGCCGCGCTGCTGCGCGAACTGGCGGGCCAAATCTATCAGATGATTGCGATTGGCGGCGATATTGCCGTCGTTGCCCCGACAGAAAAAATCGACTCGCCGTCCGCGGCCGAACGGTTCGATGATACCGCGAATCAGCCATTGGCTGATTCGATTGTTGCTCCGGCTTTAGACGAGCAACAAGCGTTGCTTCCACAGCCGCTTCCGTTGCTCACAGTGCTGCCCGATAAAGAGGCAGGCAGCGGAACGCGTGAGGAGCAAGCGATTGTATTCGAGCCTGTGTCGTCGTCGCTCTTGACCGCACCGCAAATCGTTGAAGGAGAAGCGGCACCTGCGGCCGATCAGCCGAGTGAGCTTCTCATAGCGGAAACTTCGGCGTCGATTCTCGCGGTATCGGCGGCGGCAACAGACATAACAGAAGCAAATGCGCGCGCAGCACTCGGCAGCAGCACAGAAGCGCCAAGAACCGTGCACGCTGCTGCGAGCGACCTGCTCGCTGCTCTCAATGCGCTGAGCGAGGAAGAACTCATCGCACTGTTCAGCTGACGCGCAACGCCGCGCATCGAGTCCTATTGCGAACACCCAAAGTTATAATCCGCCGTAAATTCGAGCGTGACACTAAATTGTCGCGCGCTTGTTCATTGCTTGTTAAGCAGAAATGCCGTCCCATGACGGTGATTCGGTAAACGGCACGGAAGTTGCTTTCCATGAGTCGATGCGGATCAACAACCACGTGCAGGCAAAACGTTCGCTCCAGGTCTGCCGGGACCGTCGCGTTGTCGGTCCGCGCACTACGATCATCTGGAGGCCACGATGCACAGACTCATCTGTCCTTTGTTGGCGGTTGTAGCGTTGTGCACGAGTGCTTTTGTCTCGAGCAGTGTGTCGGCGCGTGACGACGGCCGCTACGCCAATGAACCACTGCATGCCTGGTTCGATCAGTTGGCCAGCGGAAAAGGCTTGTGCTGTTCTTTTGCCGACGGCTTCAGCGTGCAGAATGTCGATTGGGATACGCAGGACGGCCGCTATCGGGTGCGGCTGCACGGCGAATGGATCGTTGTTCCGGAAAACGCGGTGGTGACCGAGCCGAATCGCTTCGGCCCGGCGGTGGTATGGCCGTATATGGACGCGGAAGGAGCGACGCAGATCCGTTGTTTCCTGCCGGGAGCCGGCGCCTAGTCGCTTTGAGATAAGGGCGCTGATCGACCGCCCACGAAAATTTCTTCGCCGCCACAGCGGCGGGGAGAGTGTTTGTTGCTGAGTTAGGCCACGAGCCGAGAAAACAGCTCCGGATCAATGTTGCCGCCGGACAGGACGGCAACCGCGACTTTGCCGGTGACGTCGATTTTGCCGGTCATCAGCGCCGCGAGCGCGACTGCGCCGCCGGGCTCGACCACGAGCTTCAATTCCGAAAACGCAAACGCCACAGCGGCCGCGACCTCGTCGTCGCTGGCGACCACGCCGGCGCCGACCAACGATTGATTGATGGCGAAGGTGAGCTTGCCCGGCATGCGCGCCATCAGCGCATCGCAGATGGTGCCGCTGAGCGCGGCGTTTTGCTCGCGCTGGCCGCTGCGAAACGAGCGCGCATGATCGTCAAAGCCGAGCGGCTCGGCGGTGTAGAGCGCCGCCTGCGGCGCGCGCGCATGCACCGCAAGCGCGATGCCTGCGGTCAACCCGCCGCCGGAAGCCGTGACCACCACCACATCAGGCACGAGACCGATTGCCGCCAAATCGTCGATGATCTCGAGACCTGCGGTCCCTTGGCCGGCAATGATCAGCGCATCGTCGTAGGGCGGCACCAAAACGGCGCCGCGGCGCGCCGCAATTTCGCCCGCGATCGCTTCACGGTCCTCGGTGGTGCGGTCGTAGAGCACGACCTCGGCGCCAAGCGCGGCGGTGCGCTCGCGTTTGGCCCGTGGCGCGTCGCGCGGCATGACGATCACACAGCGCATGCCGAGAAGCCGCGCCGCGGCGGCAACGCCTTGCGCGTGATTGCCGGAGGAAAAAGCGACCACGCCGCCGGAACACTGTTGTGACGGAATCGCTGCCAACTTGTTGTAGGCGCCGCGGAACTTGAACGAGCCGGTGCGCTGCAGCGTCTCGGCTTTTAGAAAAACGCGGCCGCCGGTCATGGCGTCGAGCGCTGCCGAGGTCAAAAGCGGCGTATGCAACGCGATGCCGGCCAGCCGGCGCGCGGCCGCCTCGACATCGGCAATCGTGGGCAACGGAACCGCGGTTTCCATGGCCTAGACGGTAGCGCCGCAATCGCGCCGCAAGCAAGACGCTCTCCGGCCGCGCGCGCGGTCTCTTCCCAAAAATTATCACGCCTGCCACCGGCGGCACTGGCCGCGCGGCGAGCGCCCGATCGGCGAGGCAGACAACGCGCCGCTACTGGTCGAACCGTCCGGAGGCGTGCGCCAGCATCGTATAGACCTTGCCGGTATCCGAGGTCAGATAGTTCCGCGCCACCGACGGGCCGCGATCGCCGCGCGAGGCTTCTTCCAACAGCCGCTCGAACTCATGGATGTATTGTTCGACGGTCTGCCGGAACTCCGGATCAGAGCGGTATTTGCGCCGGATTTCCTCAAACGCTTTTTGGCCCTGCGGCGTATAAAGGCGCCGGCCGAACGCTCCACGCTCGCCGCGCTTGTAGCGTTCCCACAAATCGACCGCCGCTTCGTGGTCGATCATGCGTGCGACGTCGACCGCGAGTGTCTCCAGCGAGTCGATATTCTCGCGCTGCGGACGCTCGTCACCACGCGCCCCTTCGCGGGGAGTGGGCGCGATCGGCGGGCTTTCCTCTCGGGAAGCGCGCGTCAACAAATCGCTGAGCCAGCCGTTGCGGCCACCGCCACCGCCGCTGCCGCCGGACGGCGATTCGGGTCGCCGCGGCGGCGCACCGGTGATGTCGCCGCGCAGCCCAGGCTGCGGCGCCGCGGTGATGTCGCGGGGCGGCCGCGCCGGTGCGCGGGCGCCGCCGGAATAGGCCGGTTCAGGCTCGCGCCGCAGCGGCTCGGGGCGGGCCGCTTCGGACCGCATCGGTTCCGCGGTATCGAGCGAACGCCCGTGGCGGGCGACAATACGGTTGAGCTCGGCCAAAGCCTCGATCTGATCGACGATGACGCGGCGCATCTGCGCCGCGCTTTCCGCGGTCTCCTGCGGCAGTTCGAAAATGCCGCGGCGCAATTCGGCGCGCGTCGTTTCCATCTCCTGCTGCATTTCGGCCGCCATCTGCCTCATGCCTTGCACCACCTCGGTGAAGCGATCGGCCGATTGCTGCAGCAATGCATGCGCTTGCGCGGCCGCCTCGTCGTACACCGCGCCGAGCGCTTCGCTGGTGCGTTTGCGCTCGTCATCCGCGGTCGAGCGCACCAGCTCGTACTGCTGCTCGATCGACTGCACGCTGCTGTTGCTGGTTTCCGCGACGATGCCCGCGATCTCTCTCGACCGTGACGTTGCCGCGTCGAGTGACTCGTCGAGCAGTATCGAGAAGCGCTGCAGCCGCTGTGCGAATTCGTCGCTGCGGGCATCGAGCGTGGATACTAGTGCCTCGATGTTGGCGCGCTTGTTGGCAACCGATTCTTCGGTACGGCGGTTACTCTTCTCCAACAGCTCCACGGCTTCGGCAAGCGAGCGCCCCTGGACGCTGAACTGGGCGGCTAGCTCGCCAAGTTCGCGCAATGCTCTGCTGGTCACGGCGTTGAACGAGCCGACGTGCTGCTCCATGGTGGCGGCGCTGCTGTCGCTCTTGACCGTCACTTCGTTCATGGCGGAGACGAACTCGGAGACGCGCGTCACCATCGTGCGCTCCAGCGAGCTCATATTCTCGTGCGCGCCGCTTAAGACCTCCTGCAGCAGGATGTTGGCCTCGCGCAGCCGCTCGAACAGAGCAGTCGTATCCGAACGCAACATGCCGTGGGTTTCCAGCATGTCGGCGACGGTCGCGGAAGCGGTCTGCTTTGATTCCTCGATCGCCGAGCGGGTCGCCTTCTGCAGGTCCTCGAGCGTGCGGTTAATCGTGGTCTTTGCCGCCTCGGTGACGCCTTGGGCGCCTTCCTGCAACTGGCCGAGCGTGCGCGTCATCGCGGCAGTCGCCGTCTGGCTCGCGTCGTTGATCTGCCGCGCGATGCCTTCGCTGTTGTCCATCATGGTCTGGGTGAACACGAAACCCTTGGCCTCGATCGATTTCACTGCTTGATCCGTAACGCGGCTGACCTCGCCGGCGAATTCCTGGCCCTTGCCGGTCAAGGCCGCTAGCAGCGTGTTCGACTTCTCGTCGAGCAGCAGCGTCATCTCGCCGACCTGCCGGGAGACGGCGGCTGTAAGCTCCTCGGCGCGGCCCGCAACGTTGCGCGCAACTTCGGCGCTCACGCCGGAGAGACTCTGCTGGGCATCGCCGGCGGAGCGGGTGATGGCTTCCGTTGCGGCGCTGGCGCTGCGCGAAATGATTTCGGCGGCGCCCGCCGTCGTCTTGTTGATCGCTTCGCTGGCGGCGGCGGCGCTGTTGGTAATGGTATTGTTGAGCGAGCCGGCGCTGCGATTGAGCGAAACCGTTGCCTCGGCGGCACTGCGATTGAGCGTCTCGGTGGCGGCCGCGCTGGCGGCGGCGGTCTTGGCAAGCGCGTCGACCGTCCGGGTCGCCAGCGCACCAAGCGCCTGCTCGGCATTGCCGGCGTTGGTCTTGATCGACTCCGAAAGCTCATCGAGCCGGCCGTTGAGCAGATCGGCGGCGGCGCGGCTGCGTCCCTCGATCAGTTGCGCGGCCGCTTCGGTGCGCCCGACCAACAGATGTTCGAGTTGGCCGATACGGCCGTCGAGCGTAGCGGCGACGCGCTGCGCCTGTGCACCCAGCGCCTTGTCGATCTCGGCGCCACTTTTGGCGACGGACTCCGTGAGCTTGGCGCCGCGCGCGTCGATGACCGCGGTAACATCGGAGATGCGTTTGTCGACCGCATTGACGACGTCGCGGCTGCCCTCGGTCAGCGTCTTGGCAATGTCCGTGACCCGCGCTGCAAGCGCATCGGTCAATGTTTGGGTGCGGCCGTCGAGCGATTGTTCGAAGCTCGTCAGGCGCTGGTCGAGCCCGGACGCGACTTCGTTGGCTTTGGCGGTGACCCGGGTGTCGAAATTGTCGACATAGGTGCGCATCGACTCGGAGACGTCCTGGGTGCGGGCGCCGAGCCGCTCGACCAATTCCGACCCGTAAGTCTTCACGGTGCGATCGAATTCGGCGAGATGGCGGGTAATCAGATTGCCGAGGGTGGCGGAATCGCGCGCGATCTTCTCGCCGAGTTCCGCGCCCGAGTGGCCGAACATCTGCTCGAATGCGGTGAGCCGCGTGGACAGGAGCTGCTTGACCTCTTCGCCGCGCACATCGAGCACGTCGGCGACATGATCGACGCTTTCGCGGACCGTTTCGGTCAGCTTATCGCTGCGCGCGACAAGGGTGTCGGCGACGCGGGCGCCGGCGGCTTCCAGCTTCTTGGCGACGTCGCCGCCGCGCAGATTGAGATCGAGAATAATCGACTCACCCGAAGCTTTGAGCGTTGAATTGGCCTCGTCGGCGCGAGTCGCGATGGTTTCAGCAAGCTGTGTCGAAGTGTTGACGATGGTGTCGGTCAACTCCTGCGAACGCCCGACCATCATGTCGACGATCGCCAGCGATTTCTCGGAAAAAGTGTCGGTGACGCCATCGAGCCGCGCCGTCATCATATCTTCGAGGCCGCGCGCGATTTCTGCGAACTCCTCGCTGACGTTGTCGGTTTTGAAGTTGAGGCTGGCGGTGAGTTGGTCGCTGGCGGTCGATAGCGCGCGCGAGGTTTCCTCACTGGTGCTCTCGAGCCGCACGATCAGGTCCTCGCCGCGCTCGCTGAGCTGCTGGATCATGGTGTCGCCGATTTGGCCCAGCGCCAGCGTGATGTGCTCGCCTTTTTCCGCCAGCGTGTTGGTGATGCGCTCGGCAGCGTCGTTGACCTGCTGGCCGACGAGATCGCTGATGGTCGACAAATCCTGCGTCAAATCGATGTGGACGTTGCCGATGGCGGCGCGCACCTGCTCGGCTTGTCCGACCAGCGTGTCGCGTTGGTTGGCGAGGTCTTGCAGCAGCCCGCGGATGCGGACTTCGTTGTCGCTATAGGTGCGCTCCAGCGCCGCCACTTCATTGCGCACCAGCGTTTCGAGTTCGCTGGCGCGCGCCAGCGCGCGCTCGACGCCGTCGCCCATGGCGGCGACTTCGCGGCGGATCGCCTGTCCGACCGTGACAATGGAGTCGCGCGCGACGCTCTCCGGCTCGGCCAGCCGCATGGCTACTCTCGCCATCGATTGCGCGACAAGCCGCAGCTCCTGCGCGCGCCACGCCATATGAGCAACGCCGAAGAAGAAGATAATCGGCAACAGCGCGGCGGCGCCGAGCCCAATCAGAACGGCAAGCGGCGAATGCACGGGGCCGAGCGCGCCGTTGACGTCGCCGAGGTAACCCCACGCGAGCGCCAGGCAGCCGACGATCCAGACGCCGGAAAATATCGCGGCAACGAAATACGAGGTGCGGGCCGGACGGTTCTGCAGCGCCTGCAACACCGCCCCGATGGACTGCTGATCGTCGTTGGCAGCGGCAAAAACGCGTGGGTCACTGCTGCGCGCGCCGATTTCGTCGGTATCAAAGAGTGTCGGGCCCGGTTGCGGGGCGTTGCGCCAATCTTCCGGTGCGACGGCGATGGGCGGTTCCGGGATGGCCTCGGGCTGCGCGCCCGCCTCCTCGTCGCGGGCGCGGAGCGCCTCCTGGATCGCCGACAGCGCCGCTTCGGTCGGATCTGCGATCTTCGGGTTATTTGCCATGTCGGTCGTCGCCTCGCGTGTTACGCCGGACCAGGGCGGCCTAAGTTAACGTCAGGCCGCGCCACGAGCGCGTGATCGTTCAAATACAGTTTGGCACCCCAGGGCTCCCCCGCCCTCATGTCACACTGCCGTGTCCCATCCTATTGGTCTGGCGGATCGAATGAAACCGAGCCGGTAACCTCCTTTTAATCATCGTTAACGCTTTAACGACTTGTTGACCACGACGCGGACTATCGGCGCGCTCGGCCAATACCGCCATTCTGTTGCCAACAATGCGGCCGGTGTGGGGCCACCGGCCTTCGAAAGGGGCCAATCACGCGATTGGCGAGCCCGTCGAATGAGCCAAAATTGCGGGATTGTCCGT
This sequence comes from uncultured Hyphomicrobiales bacterium, assembly GCA_964459765.1. Classification (GTDB taxonomy): domain Bacteria; phylum Pseudomonadota; class Alphaproteobacteria; order Rhizobiales; family Xanthobacteraceae; genus BOG-931. The sequence continues at coordinate 20,037 of CAYWNY010000052.1, forward strand.
AACAGGTCGCTTACCCATCGGATGGAAAGAGCAAGCCAAAAACCCTCGGTCGCCGGCGGATTTACCGCTTTTTCGCCGCTTTGGAGGCATGCTCCCCGCCGAACAACGTCGGGGAGGACGTTATGAGCCCAACAAACCTTGCCGGCCTGCACGATCAGGCGCCGGAAGCCCTCGCCATCGACGAAGATCACCTCGGCCGCATGACGCTCGGCGACCGTAGCCTTGAGCGGGAAGTTCTGGAGATCTTCGCACGCCAGACCACGCTCACGCTGGAGCGAATTGCCGGTGCGGCGCCGGCACGGGCTGCCGCGGCCGCGCACACGCTCAAAGGCTCGGCGCGAGGCATCGGCGCATGGCGGGTTGCACGGGCCGCCGAACGGTTGGAACGGGCGGCCGCCGGCGCGGTCGACGACACTACGATGCAGGAGGCGATCGCCGAGCTTGAGGCTGCGAGCTTTGAAGCGCGCGTGGCGATCGGGCTGCGATTGCATGCGACAGTCGAACGGCCGGTGGCGCTGGCCTTCGGCGAGGGGCGGCGCAGCCACTGAAATACGCCTAAGCGCTCCGATTAAACGATGCACTGGCGTCGCGCCGTCTGAGCCGATAGAAGACGGCCCTCCGGCTCGACTTTCTGTCCCGCTCCTGCCGGCTGGCAGGTTCGGCTTCTCCCGCAATGGTCAAAATCACCTTTATCGACGCCCAAGACGCCGCACGCACCGTTGAAGGCGAAGTCGGCTCGACCGTTATGGAGACGGCAATCAAGAACGGCGTGCCGGGAATCGAGGCGGAATGCGGCGGGGCGTGCGCGTGCTCGACTTGCCACGTTTACATCGACGAGGCTTGGCAGGCTGCGGTCGGCGAACCATCGCCGATGGAAACGGATATGCTCGACTTTGCCTACGGCGTGAAGCCCAACTCGCGGCTATCATGCCAGATCAAAGTCACCGCAGAGTTCGACGGCCTCACCGTGCGCACGCCCGAGCGGCAGGCTTAAGCGGCAAAGTGCCATGATGTGGAACGAAACCGCCGCAGTTTCGCGCTTTACCGGGCGATTTTGCTTCCTCTTCCCCTGCCGCGATTAGCGCGCTAGACACTCGCGACCTCACCCGAAATCGCAAAGTTTGAACGATACGACATCACGGATACGAGTTGACGGATAAGACATGGCCGAAGCTATCAAGACAGACGTTGTCATCATCGGTGCGGGCCCGATCGGGCTGTTTGCTGTGTTCGAGCTGGGCTTGCTCGACATGAAGACGCACCTCATCGACATTCTCGACAAGATCGGCGGACAATGCGCCGAGCTTTATCCGGAAAAGCCGATCTACGACATTCCCGGCATTCCCTTCACCAGCG
>CAYWNY010000053.1:0-21315 GCA_964459765.1 uncultured Hyphomicrobiales bacterium
GATTGACGAAGAGCGTCCAGCCATATTGCAGGTTGGCGATCATCACCATGCAGACCATGCCGCAGGCGAGCTGTCTCCATCGCGACGCCGGCGACTTTGCCGCGTCCGATTGGACCGACAACGACTTTGCAATCATTCGATTTCCGTCCCCAGACTCTTTTATCGTTCCCGAAGGAATCTTTGTGCGTCAGCAACTTAGCGTAGCAAAATCGACCAGGGAACTGGCCCGATAAAGAATTTACGACGCATTATGCCGCGGGGTTAATCCGGCGTGGGGCCGCGCCGCGGGCTATATTCAGCCCAGCGGTTCAGGGTTTAGGGGGCGCTAACCCGGAAAATTTTGTTCCAAATACGGGATATTGGAGATGATTTCATTCGCCGCAAGCAGTGCCGTTCAAACAAGTCCATCTTATTTTGGCTTACGCATTGACTTTCCCATTGCGGATCAATGATTTCTAGCTTGAGAAAGTTTTTTCCCGGGGTTTTTATGTCTGACACATGGCTCAATAATATCGCACCCCCTCGCGCGGACGGCGTCACCGCACCGATCAACGAAGACTGGCTTGCAGTTGTGCTCGGCTTGGCCATTTTCGTACTGGCCTTGGCCGCATTGGTGAATGTCGACCTGATCGGCTGGGTCGTGACCACGTCGGTCTGGATTAATCTCGGCCAGGCGCTGAAGGCGACGTCGACGAGCTTCGCCTCGCTGGGCGGCGTCGGCGCGCTGATCGCCACTTACGTCGCGCTGCTTGTCGTGCTCAGCGCCGGCGCGGCTGCGCTCAAAAGCAACGTGACCAAATTCGCGCTCGCTTTCACCGCCGTGTTCTGGATCGCCTACGCCAGCTGGGTGATCGGCAACTACGCCAATTTCGCGGCGGTGACGCCGGCCGAGCAGCAGAAGTTCGGCATCAATTGGTCGCTGAAGCTTACCGGCGAAGGCGGCTACATCTTCGCGCTCATCGCCGGCTTGATCATCGCCAACTTTTTTCCGCGCTTTGCCGAGGCGATCAAGGAAGCGGTGCGGCCGGAACTCTACATCAAGATCGCCATCGTCATCCTCGGCGGCTTCATCGCGGTGACGGCCGCGGGCAAGCTCAGCCTTGCGAGTTCCCTTCTCCTGCGCGGCGTCGCCGCCATTGTCGAGGCCTATCTGATCTATTGGGCGGTGGTGTACTTCGTCGCCCGCAAATGGTTCGGCTTCAGCCGCGAATGGGCGGCGCCCCTTGCCTCGGGCATCTCGATTTGCGGCGTGTCGGCGGCGATCGCGGTCGGCGGCGCCATCCGCGCACGGCCGATCGTGCCGGTCCTGGTATCGTCGCTGGTCGTCATTTTCGCAGTGGTCGAAGTCCTGATCCTTCCGTTTCTCGCACAGGCGTTCCTCTCACATGAGCCGCTGGTTGCCGGCGCCTGGATCGGGCTTGCGGTCAAGACCGACGGCGCGGCAGTCGCCGCTGGCGGCATCACGGAGTCACTCATTCTGGCGAAAAACGCCGCGGAAGGCGTCAACTATCAGCCGGGCTGGATTCTCGGTACTGCCACCACGATCAAGGTGTTCATCGACATCTTCATCGGCATCTGGGCGTTTGTGCTCGGTTACATCTGGACCAACCACATCAACGTCGTGCCCGGGCAGGCGAAAGCGAGCGTCGGCGAAATCTGGCAGCGCTTCCCGAAATTCATCATCGGCTTTCTGATCACGTTTGCGGTCGGTCTTTACCTCGCGCTCGGCACACCGGCCGACATTGCCAAGAAGGTGCCCGCGGCGATCGGCGAGGCTAATACCTTCCGCGTGATCTTCTTCATCCTGACCTTCTTCTCGATCGGCGTTTTGTCGAACTTCAAAACGCTGTGGCAGGAGGGCTTCGGCAAGCTCGCGGCCGTTTACCTGGTCACCCTATTCGGTTTTGTCGTCTGGGTAGGCCTCTTGATCTCATGGCTCTTCTTCAGCGGCATAAACCCGCCGCTGGCGAGCTGAAATCGCGAGTGATCCGCCGCTGAAAGGAACACCATCATGTCCGAAACTGACATCCGCAAGGAACTGCGCGACGCCCCGGTCGAGCCGCTGCTGCCGATAGAGAAGAAACTCATCGGCTGGAGTCTGGGCATCGGTCTCGTGCTGCTGGTCGGACTGGCGCTGCTCAATCACTTCGTCCCGGCGACCTTCTAACTTAAGCCGCGTTTTGACGGCAGCCGGCGCGCGGCGTGGCAGCCGGCGCCGCATTGCATGATCTTCCGGACTGAGGCAGGCTCGGCCTGCCGATAATAAAAGACGCCGGGAGCGAACATGAACGAACATCCGCGCCTGCAAACGCCGCCCGCCGTAGAACCGAAAGAAGCCGGGTTCCACGCCGCCGGTCTCGACCGGCTGTCCGCCATCATGCAGCGCGAAGTCGAGGCGAAGCATGTGCCGGGCGTCGCGACGGCGATCGCGCGCGGCGGCAAAGTCGCTTACCGCCGCAACTTTGGGGCGCTGCGCCCCGGCGGCCCGCCGCTGCCCGCCGATGCCATCTTCCGCATTTATTCCATGACCAAGCCGATTGTTTCGGCGGCGCTGATGATGCTGGTCGAGCAAGGCAAGCTCTTCGTCGGCGATCCGGTCACAAAATTCATTCCGGAATTCGGCAACATGAAAGTCGGGGTCGAGAACAACGGCAAGCTCGACCTGGTCGCGGCCGAAAAAGCCATAACCATCCAGGATCTTTTGCGCCACACATCCGGATTGACCTATGCGTTCACCGGCAATTCAGCGGTGCAACGCCTCTATGGCCAATCGAATTTGTTCGCACCCGATCCGACCAACGCCAAAGCCTTCCTGGCGCACGATCTGTCGACCTCGCAATTCGTCGCCGAACTCGCTAACCTCCCGCTGATCGATCAACCCGGAGCTTCGTGGTACTACAGCCACTCCACTGACGTGATCGGCCGCGTCGTTGAAATCGTCTCCGGGCAGCGCCTAGGCGCGTTTTTGCACGAGCGGATCATTGCTCCGCTCGGCATGAGTGACACCGCCTTCTACCTGCCGCCGGACAAGGCCGAGCGCCTGGCCGAACCGTTCGAACGCGATCCCGACAACGGCAAGCCGGTGCAGCTCGTCGAGATTTCCGCCCCGCCGCGTTTCGAATCCGGTGGCGGCGGTCTGTATTCGACGATGGACGATTATTTGCGGTTCGCGCTGATGCTCCAAGGCGGCGGCGCGCACGGCGATGTCCGTATTATCGGCCGCAAAACGCTCGACTACATGACCGCCGATCATCTCGGCCCAAATGTGCGGATCGCCAACACCAACTTGCTGCAGCCGGGGCACCGCTTCGGCTTGGGCTTCTCGGTGCGGACCGAAACCGGGCTGGCCCTGACGCCGGGCTCAGTGGGCGAATATTCCTGGGGCGGGCTCGCCGGCACCGCGTTCTGGGTCGCGCCCAAGGAAGAGCTGGTCGCGATCATGCTGATCCAGGGGCCGGGCCAGCGCGACTATTTCCGGCAGCTGTTTCGTACGCTGGTATACGCCGCGATGGTCTAGACTCGCGGTTGATACGCGCTGCCGGGAAAGTGGTATGATCGTTGCCTTTTTTGCACCACCGGTGAAACTTCTCCGCACATCTGCATGAGCGATCTTCGCGACTGGTTGCACAAGAACAATCTCGAACAATACGCGGTTGCCTTCGAGGCGAGCGACGTCGACCTCGATATCCTGCCGGACCTTGATGACCATGACCTGGAACAACTCGGTGTCTCGCTTGGCAATCGCCGCCGGCTTTTGAAGGCGATCGCGGCGCGGAACACCGAGGCGGCCCCAATATCGCTCCCCGCCGCCGAGGAATCGATTGCCGCGGAGAAATCCGGCTCCAGCGATGCCGAGCGGCGGCAAGTGACCGTGATGTTCGCCGATATGGTCGGCTCGACCGCGCTGTCGGCGAAGCTCGATCCGGAGCTGCTCGGCGGCCTGATCCGGCGATACCAGGACGCGGTGGCCGGCGCGATCGGGCGTTACAGCGGTTTTGTCGCCAAGTTCATGGGCGACGGCGTGCTCGCCTATTTCGGTTTTCCCCGCGCCTTCGAGGATGCGGCCGAACGCGCCGTTCGCGCCGCGATTGGAATCCTGTCGGAAGTCGGCGCTATCGAAATGCCCGATGGCTCGCGCATGCAGACGCGGATCGGCATCGCAACCGGTCTTGTCGTCGTTGGTGAAATCATCGGCACCGGCTCGGCGCAGGAGCGGACCATCGTCGGTGAAACCCCCAACCTCGCCGCGCGTCTACAGGCGCTCGCCGAGGCGGATTGCATTCTCGTCAGCGAGACAACGCAAAATCTCGTTCGAGGTCTATTCGAACTCGAACCGACCGGCGACCACGATCTAAAAGGCTTTGCGCGCCCGATGCCGGTTTGGCGTGTCGTCGGCGAAGCGGCGGTTGTGACCCGTTTCGCAGCGAACCGCACCGGCGCCACGACCCCGTTTGTTGGCCGCGCGCATGAATTGGGGCTGATACTCGACCGCTGGCGTCTGGCGCGTGGGGGCGAAGGGCAGATCGTTGCGTTGATCGGGGAGCCGGGGATCGGCAAATCCCGCTCCGTCGAGGCGCTGCAGGAAGCCATTGCCGGCGAGCGACACGGCTGCATCTATTTGCAGTGCTCGTCGTATCACAGCGACAGCGCGCTTTACCCGGTGATCCAACACATCTCGCGCACGGCGGGATTTGCCGCCGCTGATCTTCCTCAAGTTCGGATGCAGAAGCTCGGCGCGTTGTTCTCGCATCGAGCGGCATCGGATACGTCCGCAATTCCATTGCTGGCCGAACTTCTGTCGATTCCGGACGCGCCGCCGGCGTCAACATCGCTGACTCCGGCGCAGCGCAAAACCGCAACGATAGCGCTCATGGTCGATGAGATTGTTCGCTTGGGTGAAGCTCGGCCGATGCTTCTGATCGTAGAGGATGCGCATTGGATCGACGCCACCACGCTCGAAATGCTGACACGCATGTCGGACAGCATCGGGCAGGCACGCTTGCTCGTTCTGGTCACTGCGCGGACGGATTTTGCGCCGCCGTGGGCGGCGCGGCCGCACTCGACGTTGCTGGGGCTTAGGCGTCTTGGCCGCGAGGAGTGCACCGAGTTAGTCGCGGGCGTAGCCGCGTCAAGCGGGCTATCGGCGCAAACAGTCGCGGCAATTGTTGCCAAGACTGACGGCGTCCCGCTGTTCGCCGAGGAATTGACCAAGAGTGTAATGGAATCGGCGGGCGAAGACGGCGCATCTGTCCCCGCCACGCTCAAAGACTCACTCATGGCGCGCCTCGACCGTCTCGGCGAGGCTCGTGAAACTGCGCAGATCGCCGCCGTCATCGGCCGGCAGTTTGCGCTTACGCTTCTTGAGGCGGTTGCCCCGAGACGCGAAGTTGAGATCGAAACTACGCTGGCGAAACTGGTCGCGGCGGAAATCGTTTTTCCCGAGGGGCGCGATCTGGAACGCAGATTCAGTTTCAAGCATGCACTGGTGCGCGACGCCGCTTATGAGAGTTTGCTTCTTGCGCGCCGGCGGGAATTGCACGAGCGTGTCGCTCGCGCGCTCGAACAACGCTTCCCCGAACTGACGGCGAACGAGCCGGAATTGCTGGCCTACCATTTCGGCGAAGCGGGACTGTTCTCTCCCGCTTGCGATTACCGCATGCGCGCCGGCGAGCAGGCCGTGAACCGCTCGGCCTACGTGGAAGCGATCGCGCATTTCTCGGCTGGTCTCAAGCTCGCCGAAGGTCTGGCGCCTCAAAACGGCCGACGCCGGCAACTGGAGTTCTGGCTAAAACTTGGTTCGGCGTTGGTGGTCGCGCACGGCCTGCAGAGCATTCAAGCCGAAAAGGCCTACACCAAAGCCGGCGAGATAGGTGAGGAACTCGGCGACGGCCGCGCATCCTTCCAGGCCAAATGGGGCCTTTGGATTAACGCGAATCTGAGACGCAAGACGGCGTTGGCGCGCGACCGCGCCGGCGAACTGGTGACGCTGGCGCAACAGTCCGGCGATCGCGAGCTGCTGCTCGAAGCCTATCATTGTCAGTTTTCCACATCGCATTTCCGTGGCGATGTTCGCGACGCGCTGGAGGGCTGCCAGCGCGTCATCGCGCTTTACGACATGACGGCGCACCGCCACCTTGCGCACGCGTTTGGCGGCCACGATCCCGGCGTCTGTGCGTATGGCCAATGTGGCAACTCGTGGCAGCTTTCGGGCGAAGAACAACACGCAAGGCAGCATTTCACGCAGGCAATCGCGCTCGCCGAAACGCTCGATCATCCGAACAGCCTCGCACATGGACTGCACAACGTGGGCATCGGCTACCAGCTCGGAGGAGACCGCGACGCTGCCTATACGACGGCCAGCCGCGCCGCCGCTCTAGCGGACAAGTTCGGCCTGCCGCCATGGCGCGCAAGCAGCCAGATTGTGGTCGCATGGGCGACGGCAACCGGCGCAGCCGTCGCGGATGCCGTCCGGCTGATCGACGCCGAAATCGCCAACGCCACCGCGATCGGTCCGCTGCCGCAATACTATCTCGGCCTCGCGGCGGAAGTGCTGCTTGCTGCCGGCCGGCCTGCCGACGCGCTTCCTCATCTTGACCGCGCGATTGGGGGCATCGACGAAGCAGGCATCGGCATCTATCTGCCTGAGATCTATCGCTTGCGCGGCGAGTGCTTGCTCTCTCTCGATCGTAGCAACAAGACCGAAGCACAATCAGCCTTCGCAACCGCCGTCGATATTGCCAGGCGGCAAGGTGCAGTCATTCTAGAGCAGCGCGCGGTGGCTTCGCTGTCCGAATTTGCGGCATAGCGATCGTTGGATTGCGGATGTGGAACCGGCGCCGATGCGACGGGCATCAATCTGCGGCCGAAGTGGCCAGCTCGGGGCAAGCGCGCTCGCCCCGGGGAGTTCATGATCGCGACTATTTGCTTACAGCGCCGTGGCGACGGCCTTTACTTCGAGATAATTGTTGAGCACGAACTCGCCCATCCCGCGGCCCCAGCCGGGCCAAGTGAGTGTTCAAGCATATTTGATTTCTGGTTGTGCCCCGTAGTGGACATTGACCACCTACGGTCCGTCGATCTGAAACTACGCCTGCTCGCCCGACCGCGACACCCCCGCCCTCGCCGTAGCCGCGAGAACGACTACCGCTGCCCCGTAAGCGGCGGCGCTGAGCAGAATCGGCAGCGTATAGCTCTTGCTGACGTCGAAGGCGAAGCCGGCGGCGCTCGGCCCGATCAGCGTGCCGAGGGCGACGCTGGTATACAGAATGCCGATCAGGCTCGAGGCGTGCCGTCCGCCGAAATAGTCGGTCACGATCGCCGGCGCGAGTGCGACAAAGCCGCCGTAGAACACGCCGTAGACCAGCGCAAACAGCGCGAGCGGCCACAGGCTCTGCGCGAACAGCCAAATGATGAATGACAGCCCCATGCCGACGAACATGGCGAGGAACGACAGCGGCCGGCCGAACCGGTCGGCAAGTCCGCCGAGAAAGAAACGCCCGGCGGTACTGCCGACGCCGATGGCGCCGACCAGCAGTGTGGCTGCCGACTGCGGCACGCCGCCGTCGAGCGCATAAGGCACGAGATGCACGAACGGCACAAACAAGCCGAACGAGCAGATGAAACAGGCGCCGTAAAGTCCGATGAAGCGCGGCGACGTGATCGCTTTGCCAACCGGGATTCCGGCGGCCGCAATCACTTGGCTTGCCGCCGGCGCCGGATCGCCGTCGGCATTGAGGCCGCGGCCACGGGGATCGTCCTCGATCAGCAGCGCCATTCCCGCGCCGACGACGACGGCGGCGATTCCGAAGATCAGGTAAGTCTCGCGCCAACCGAGCGCGGTTATCAGGAGCGAAGCGAGCGGCGGCACAACCAGCGTGCCGACCCCGATGCCGCTCACCGCGAGACCGCCGGCAAAGCCGCGGCGTCTGACGAACCACCGCGTCACTGCGCCGATCGGTACATAAGAGCAACCGATGCCCAGGCCGACGCCGAGACCATAAGCCGCATAAACTTCGATTAGGTTCTGCGCTACGCTCGCGAAACCGAAGCCGATCGCGGTCAGCAGCATTCCGCCGACGGCCAGACGCCGCGACCCGAAACGGTCGGCTAGCGGTCCGGTGATGACGCCGAGACCGAAGTAGAAAAAGCCGGCGATTGAAAAGACCAGCGACACCGAGCCGCGCGAGGCGCCGAAGTCTTGCTGCAGCGAGACGAGAAAGGCGCTGAACGAATAAGCGCCGCCGAAACCGACGAAGGTGACGGCAAACGTCGCCGCGACGACATACCAGCCGTAGAAGATGCGTGGAGTTTTTACCGCCGAATGAGTTGGCGCAGCCATTCCCACGGAAACTTCTCCTGCCCGTCGACCGGGTGCGGTCGTCCGTAAGTACCAAGATGGGCCGCGCAGCCACCGAGCGCGAGCGGCAACGCTACGGAGAAAACCGTAGTGTTCACACCCGAATTCTGCCGTGGTGGCACTGATGAAGGGCGTTAGTCGTCGTAAGTTTCGTGGACGGCCACCGCGCCGCGCTTCCAATAGGCGGCGGCCTTCACCCGATCCTTGCGCACGCCGCGCTGGTCGATGAGGAAGCGGCGCAGCGCCTTGGCAACCGAGGCTTCCGCCGCGATCCAGGCATAGCCGTCGCCGCCCGGCAGCGACAATTCCGTAAGCGCCTTTTGCAACAAGAGATGATTGCCCGGTTCGGCGCCGTCGCGATGCAGCCAATGGGTCTCAACGCGCGCGCGCGTGTCGAAGCGTTGCTCCTCCGCCGCATCGGCGATTTCCACAACGACGATGGCGCGCGTGCCGACCGGCAATTCATCCAGCCGGCGGCCGATCGCCGGCAGCGCCGCCTCGTCGCCGGCCAGAAGGAACCAATCGAAATCGTCGGGCACGATAAAGGAGCCGCGCGGGCCGCCGACCCCGAGGAAGCTCCCAGGTCGCGCCTGCGCTGCCCAGGCTGCGGCCGGGCCGTCGCCGTGCAGCACGAAATCGACGGTAAGCGTATTGGCGGCGGCGTCATAGCGCCGCGGCGTGTAATCGCGGGCGGCCGGCCGCTGCACGCCTTCCGGATACACCGGCCCATTCGGGCTTGGCGTCGGCAGGACCGGTTTGTCCTCGCCCGGATGCGGGAAGAACAGCTTCACATGGTCGTCATGGGCGGCGCTGATGAAGCCAGCTAAAGCGTCTCCGCCAACAACGACCCGCACCATCTTGGGGGTGATCTGGCTAACTTCGCGAACTTGAAGCAGTCGCGTCTTTGTCTCGTGGCGAACCCGGCGCGCGACACGCTCGGTCAATTGCGACATTTGCGACATTGGACGATCTTCTGTCACTTCTTCCATGAATAGTGGGCCTTCATCGTCATATCATTGTTGAGAATGCCTGTCACAAACCTATGATGGCTGATTTGTGACGCCGCCATTATCGCCTGCCGGATGAGGGAGTTGTCGTGGTTGCGATGATGATCGACATCTCCGGCGTCCGGCTTGCAGCCGGCGCCACCGACATGCGCAAGCGCATCGGCGACGGGCAATTGTTCTGGCTGGATATCTATGACGGCGACGAGCGGACGCGAACGGAACTTCTCAGCACCTTAGGACTCGACAGTTCCGAAATCGGTTGGGCGTTGCGGTTCGGCCAGGCCGGCCGGATGTATATCGGCAGCGACAAGCTGCGGTCGGTGACCTGGATCGCCGATCCGTCGGGCAACGTGCACGAAGTGCATGTGTATGCCAGCGGGCATTACGTTCTGACGATTTGGAGCGGCGCCGCGGCGGCACTTGACGAGATTCGCCAGCTGTTCGGCGAACGCATCGCGGGGCTGGAAAATAGCCGCTACGCGGCGACCGGGATTCTGCTGCAGCTTTTACTCGGTACGCTCGATTACGCAATCCAGGGCCTCGATCTGGCGCTCGACGAGTTGCGCGCGCAACTCGACAAGGATCCGGCGACCGCGGACGTCGCGTTATTGTCGCGGCGGATGCGGGCGCTGCAATCGATCATGTCGAGCTTCAATCGCTACAGCAGCGCGGTACGCTCGGCGGTCGTCGGCATCGAGGCGGTGCCCGGCATGGACGAGGGCGGCGCCGCGGAGTTGAACGAATACGCCGACCAGGTGGAGGACGTCGAAGGGGAGATCCACGATCGCCGGCGCTGGATGTCCGACATCATGCACGACCACGCCACTGCCATTGCCCAGCGCCAAGGCGAGCAGATCAACCGCTTGACGCTAGTGTCGCTGGTCTTTTTGCCGGTGACCGCGCTGAGCGGCTTCTTCGGGATGAACTTCAACTGGATGATCGACCACATCGCCAGCGCCGAAGCCTTTGTGATCCTCGGCGTGCTGCTGCCGGCCTTGAGCGTCCTGATTTCGATCGCATGGTTCCTGCAGCGTGGGCTCATTCGCGTGCACCTACGGCGGCGTTCGGCAGCGCCGCGCCGGAGCACGCTCGAAGAGCTGGAATTGCCGCGCCGACCAAGCGAGCAAGCCGACAAGGACGGGATCGCGGCCGAGACCGTGACGTCGGCCTTGGGAATTCGCACCAAAGCCGACGAGGCCTCCGCATGACATTCCCGACACATTTATTCGACGGCTATCAGAACTTCGTCGAAACGCGGCTGCCGCTCGAACGCAGCCGCTACCAAAAACTTGCCGAAACCGGCCAGCGGCCGGAGGTCATGGTGATCTGCTGCTGCGACTCGCGGGTTGCGCCGGAGGTGATATTCGACGCCCATCCCGGCGAGATGTTCGTGGTGCGCAACATCGCCAATCTCGTGCCCCGCTACACGCCTTCGGGGCTCACGCATGGCATCTCCGCCGCACTCGAATTTGCCGTGCAAATTCTCCACGTCAAATATGTCATGGTGATGGGGCATTCGCGGTGCGGCGGCATCCGCGCATTTGTCGAACACCGCGATCATCCGGTGTTCGGGGATTTCATCGACAACTGGATGTCGCAGATCGAGCCGGCCGCCAAGTCGCTCGATGCAGCCGGCAAGTTCGCTCCATCCGATTATCTGCACCGGCTCGAGCGGGCCTCGGTCGTCACGACCTTGAACAACCTGCTGACGTTTGAGGAAATCCGGAAACGCGTCGAGGATAAAAGCCTGCAACTGGTCGGCGCTTATTTCGATGTCGCCACAGGCGATCTGATGGTCTACGACGAAGCCGCAGGCGATTTCGCGCTGGTCCACGATGTGATGAAGCGGCTGGTGGCGCGGATTTGACATTTGCCATCCTTAAGGCCGCGTCTCGCCAGTGGCGGCGTCAGCGGCGCGCAACGCCCAGGGATTGTTCGCGGCCATTGCCATCGGCCGACGCCGCGGGCAGCAGTCCACCGCAATGCGGGCAGAACGCCGCCCGCGAGGCATGGGCCGCGATCGTAAGAGTCGGCACTGCTACCGTCATCGCTCCGTCGCCACCGTTTCCGCTGGTCCGGTAATCGACCTCGACGACCGAAGTGCCGTCGCTGACGGCAACGTGGAGTCTGCCCTGCTGCTCCCGGTAGATCTTCAACTGTTCGATAAAGCCGGTCGTGATCACGCCTGAGAACAGCGCTAGGGTACCGATGCCGATGGTTGCTACGCCGCCGCCGAGAAACCGGCCCATGACGGTGATCGGAACATAGTCGCCATAGCCGACGGTCGTCAGTGTCTCAACCGCCCACCACATCGCCACCGGGATCGACGTGAACACCGTCGGCTGCACTTCGCCCTCCATCATATACATCAGCGAGCCGCTGATGGTGACGGTGAGGAACAGCACGAACACCAGCGCCAAAATCGACCGCGCCTCGGCGCGCAACACCGACCACAGCACTTCGAAAGTGCTCGAGTGACGAACCAGTTTGAGCAAGCGCAACAGCCGCAACAGCCGCAGCACGCGCAGATCGGCCGCACCGAGCACGCCAAGCAAAGCCGGCAATACGGCCACGAGATCGACGATGGCAAAGAAACTTCGCATATAGCGGAGCCGGCCCCACAACGGATCGGTGTAGGCGCCGGTGTGGTAGTCGACGCAGGCCCACAACCGCAGCACATATTCGACCGCGAAGATGGCGGTGGCGATCGCTTCGAAAGCATCGAGCTGCGGCGCGAAATCGCTGCGGATCCAGTCGACGGATTCCAGGATGATGCCGGCAACGTTGGTGACGATCAGCAGCGTCAGCAGGTAGTCGAAGACGCGCGTCGCCAGGCTTCGAGGCTCCTGATCCTCGAACATCGTCGCCAGCCGCTTGCGAAACGCAAGGATCGTCTGATGCACCGGCAGTTCCCCGTAGCGCAGCAGACAAATGTAGTGAAGTCATATGAACGATTTTTGATGGCATGAAACCCGGGTCCAGAAAACTTGAAGCCGGTTTTGCGAAAAGACCTTGCTTCACGCGATCAGAACGCGGCGATCCACTTCGAGGCAATAAAGATCAAGAGGCCGACCAGTCCGCCGACCAGCGTGCCGTTGATGCGAACGTATTGCAGGTCCTTGCCGACTTGCAGCTCGAGCCGGTCGACCAGCGTTGCGGTGTCCCAATTGTGCACTACGCGCTCGATATATTCGCCGATTTCGAACCGGTAGAGGAGAAGAAAGCGCTCAGCGACGGCGACAACCCGGCGATTGAGCCCCGCTTTGCGGGCTTCATCCTCCAGAAGCCAGGCCCCGGTGCTACGCAGCGCCTGCTCGCACGTTTGCGAAATGGCATCGGCGTGCGCCGGCAGTCCGGAGTTGAGCACGGCCTCGATCTCCGCCCACAACGTTTTTGCCTGCTCGATCACCACCGGACTCGCCAGGAATTCGGCTTTGATGCCTTCCGCGCGCTCGCGCATTTCCGGGTCGGAGGCTAGCTCGTCGATCAGCTTCTGCACCGCCTTGCCGAGTTCGACGCGCCACGGATGGTCGGGATTGCGCAGCTCGCCAAGCGTACCCAAAACTCCGCTGAGCACCTTGTCAGCAATCATCTTGTCGACCCATTTAGGGACCCAACGCGACGATTGGCGCGCTATCTTGTCGGTCAGATACTCCTTGTTGCCGGCGAGCCAGCTTTCGCTGTAGTCGATCGCGCGCGCGACCAAAGCCTGAGCTTCGCCCTGCGCCCACAGCACCGCCAGCACCTTCGACGCCAATGGCGCGGCCGGAACCGTTGCCAGCGCCTGCCGCGCCAACGTGCCGATGGTTTCACCGATCTGATGCGCCGGCAGCGAGGCGGCGACGCGCGGTAATATGACGGCGATATAGTCCGCCAGCCGTTTGGCGTTGGTGGGCGCGCTGATCCAGTGCGCCAGCGAGCCGACCACATCGACGCGCGCGAGCCGCTCATTCATCGCAGTCGCGGTGAGAAAATTGTTGGTGATGAACCGTCCGAGCGCCTTGCCGATGCGATCTTTGTTGTTCGGCACGATGCCGGTGTGCGGGATCGGCAGGCCAAACGGCCGCCGGAACAGCGCGACGATCGCGAACCAATCGGCGCAGGCGCCGACCATTCCGGCTTCGGCGAAGGCTCGCAGATAAGGTATCCAGGGCCAATCGGCCTTGGCCGCCGTGGCGGCGACGAAGATCAACGTCATCAGCACCAGCAGCAGCGTTGCGATCAGCCGCATGCGGCGGAGGCCGATGACGCGCGGGTCGGTCGAGGCATCGATCGGCGACAGCGCCGGGATTTCCGTTCCCGGTGCGACCCCAGCCTTCACATCCATCGGGCTGCGATTCACCTCAAGCTCTTACGTCGCGGCGCGTGCGCTTCGTAAAGCCGGCGCACGACGTGCGGCCCATACTGACGCTCCAGCTGGCGGATGGCAAAATGCCCGCGGGCAACACGCTGGAAATGGTTCATGAAAATGACATTGACCGCGGCGCCGCCGAGCGCGCCGAGCACCGGCAGCGCGCTCGCGGCCGAACGCTCGGTGACGACCACGCCAAATCGCGTGCCAATTTCGGCGACCAGGCTGCTGACGACCGGGGCCGACACATTGGCGACGCCGCGTTCGACAAAGATCGACGTCGCATCGGAGGCAAGCCGGCTGACCAGCGCGCGCGACGCGTAATAGCCGGCATCGGCGCGCGGCCCCGTGCCCATCCCTCTCCGGGCACCTGAAGCGCCGAGCGCAAAAACTTCGACGCATGCCAGCCGCGCCTCGAGCGTCGAAAGATCCTCGCCATGATGGCGGGCAATATCGGCGATTGCGCGGAGCATCAGTGTCGTAGTCACCGGCAATTCGATCGGCAAGGCCGCAATGCCGAAAAAGCCACTCACGCCCCCGCTCACCCCCGCAAGCACCGACGATGCGCGTTGCGCCGGCGGGCGCTTCGAACGCGGTTCGATCGAGCGGATGGCGATGTTGAGCGACCTCAGGATAGCGGCTTCGGCGACCTTGTTGATGCGGTCGGCGGCGATCTTCGGCATCAACTGCAGCGCGCGGTTGATCGGCCGGCCGGCATAGTCGGCGAGCCGCGAGGCAAAGTCCTGATTTTCCAGATTCATAATGGCGCGTTGCAGCGCCCGTTGATGTGAAGGAGGCAGCGTAATTGTGTGCTCGGCGTGGCTCATTGGTATCGCAGGATCGGGCGAATTCCGTTCAAACTCGCCAGAATCGCCGAACCGTTACTGATAAGTGCGGTCATTTCCGGGCTAATCAAGCCCCCCGGCAGCGCCAGTCCCAGCGCCAGAGTATTGAGCCCGGCGACGATGGCATAGTTCTGCCGGATCAAGCCCACCGCACCGCGCGAAATTTCGACTGCTTTGACGAGCTTCCACAACGAGTCTTCCATCAACACCACGTCCGCCGACTCGCGGGCGACCTCAGCGCCGTGCTTCATAGCGATGCCGACATCGGCAAAGCTCAAGGCCGGAGAATCATTGATGCCGTCGCCGACCATGGCGACAATGTTGCCGTCGCGCTGGAACTGCTGAATCACCTCGGCCTTATCCGCCGGCAGCATGTCGGCGAACTGGCGCGTCAAGCCGAGCCGCCGCCCAACCGCCTGCGCGACCACCGCGTTGTCGCCGGTCAGCATGACGGTGTTGCGCACTCCCATGGCATGCAGCCGCTGGATGATCTCGCGGCTTTCCGGCCGGATTTGGTCGGTAAACGGCACCAGCCCGGCGAGGGTTCCATCGATCGCAACGTAGATGCAGGAATAACCCTGGTGGTCCATCGCGGCGCGATCGCTTTCGGCGGCCCGAACGCTGATGCCGCTTTGCCGCATCAGCCGCTCGTTGCCGACATGCAGATAATAGCCATTGACCTGGCCTTCGACGCCAAGACCGATGCGATAAGTGGTCTCGTCGCACTCGGGAATGTTGGCGCCGATTGCGTGCGCCTTGACGCGGAGCGCCTCGGCGACCGGATGGGTCAGGCGTGTTTCGGCAGCGGCAGCCAGGCCAAGCAGGTGCCGATCGGTAACGCCTTTGCTGTAACTGATGACGTCTAGCACCGCCGGCGACCCGTGCGTCAGAGTTCCGGTCTTGTCGAAGATCATGGTGTCGACTTCGGCGAGCCTTTCCATGTGCGCGCCGCTCTTGATGATGATGCCGGCGCGCGCCGCGTGCGTCATCGAGGCCAGCACGGCGGTCGGCGCCGCGACGCGGATGCCGGTGCCGTAGTCGACGATCACCAGCGATAGGAAGCGGTTGAAATCTCCGGTCAGCGCCGCGGTGCCGACCGCCAGGCCCAAGGTCGGCGCCACCAGCCGGTCGGCGAATTTCTCGGCATGGTTTTGCATGCGCGTGTCGCCGATCGGCGCCGACTCGACGAGGCGTGCGATCTGCCCGGCGGTGGTCGAAGTGCCGACACGGATGGCGCGTACCGTGAGCTGGCCGTCGCGAATGACGGTCGCGGCGAACACCGCCTCGCCCTGCGCACGCATGATCGGCAAGCCTTCGCCGGTGATGGTCTTCTGATCGATCATGGCGTGACCGTCGATGATCTCGCCGTCGACGGGAATGACCTCGCCGGGATAGATCACCACTTCGTCCCCGACGATCAATTGGAACGCCGGGATCTGCTCGATGGCGCCGTCACGCACGACCCACGCCATCTTGGTCTGGAATTCGAGCAACTCGCTGATGGCCCGCTTCGAACCTGCCGCGGTCAAATCGCGGATCCAGTCGCCGAGCTTGATCAGCCAAATAATGATCCCGCCGGCCACCGGATTGCCCTGCAACAGTGAAGCGGTGATTGCGAGCACGTCGAGGAAGTCGACATTGAGGCGCCGCTGATCCCGGATCACCCGCCAGGCGCGCAGCGCAATTGGATAGGAATTCCACAACATCAGCGGCAGGTTGATGGCCTGCACCGCCGGATTGAGGCTGAAGGCCATGGCGAGCGAAATCGTCGGCAGCACCAGCGGGGTGCGCCGTAAGAGCGGCGTTCGTTGTGCCGGCGTCGGCACGGCTGGATGCGCGACCGCCGGCAAGCCTTTGAAGAGCACCCGCAGGTCGTCGAGACTCATCAGCGACAGACGGCCGAGCATGCCGCGTAGCACGGGCTCGTAGTTCGGGTCGTATTCGATGACGAGAGTTGCGCAGGCCGGGTTCAGCCGCGCCCCTTTCACGCCCTGTTGCGCCTGCAGCCAGACGACGGCGGCCTCCGCAAGCGCCTGCTTGCGGCAGAGCGACGGCACGTGCAGCCGAATGCGGCCACGGATGAAGTGCCGAACCGAGAATTCCATTGCACTGAACTCCAGATCCCTTCGATCCGATGCTCAGCCTAAGACCCGTACCGGCGCCAGGTTCGGCGAGGCACTCGCATTGTGGTGCGCTTGCCGCTCATGCATTTCGATGAAATGGTTGACGGTAAAAATGGCGAGCGTCACCCACACCGGCGTCGCCGCGGTGGCGCCGACTTCGAACACGGTAAAGCCGATAATCGCCACCGCGAATACGATCTTCAAATCGATATTGTTGTTGGTGGCGCGCTTGACTTCGTGATCCAGCATTTTGACGAAGTCGACGACCGCGCGCGCGGTATGCGAATGACGGGCAAGGAACTCGGCTTCCGCCTCGATGCTATGGGTTATCTTGTCGAGTTCGGTGTCGGCGCCGTGCATGCCGTTCGAGGCGCCGTGGGCGTCGTAATGTTGCTGAAACGAGCCGTGGAATTCATCGTGACGATCGGTGTCGTAATGCAGCGTGACGCTGCCGGTAGTCGGGTTGACGATCACTTCCTCGATGCCGGGGATGACGCCGAACACTTCGCTGATCTGCTTCAACAGCTCGGGATTGCCCTTGCCCGCCGGAATCTTCATGCGCACGCGGCCGGGCACCTGATGCGCGATTTGAAGGTTCATCTTGGTCATGGTGTCCGCTCAAATGATCCCAATGAAACTGATCCCAAGAAACTGATCCCATGAAACGAATTTAGCCGCGGCGCAAAAACCCTCGCGCCACACAAAGTGGAAGACCGAAGCGCCGGGCCGGGCTCGTAACCGACCGCCTGGGCGTCCGATCCGGCATCCTTGCTTCAGTTTCCGCTGTTCGCGGCGGTCTTCGCTGCATCGCCTTCGGCGTGAACCTCGGCAACGATGTCATGAACCTGCTCGTGCGCCTCGGCCATCATCTCTTTGGTCTTCTGGCCGATCTTGTAGGCGCTGCGAACCGTCGACCGAAACAGCGGGGTGACGGCCGCGCCGATCTGCGGCAGATAGCGCGGCACCGCAACGGCGGCCACGCCCAGCACGATGCCCGGCAGGAGCGCCACTTCGAAGGCCGCAGCCGCAACACCGACGACCGCGACCGTGGCGACCGTCGCGACCATGTCGCCGCGATCCTCCGCAACCGGCTCAACGTCATCAGTCTCAGCGGCGTCGAACGGCTCCGCCGTCGCCTCTAGAGTGCTGCCATTCCCCTCATGCTTAGCCTTGACCATCAAGCTCTCCCACTCTCGGCTAATCTTGTTCTGTGTGCCGTAGCCCTCGTCACACAGAGCAAGATCAGTGCCAACTCACGGATTTTGCCGCGGGATCACGTGACTTCCCGGCGGCTTCCATAAGATTCCCGGTTTTGATGACAATCTGAACACACCTGGGCAAACGTCAGGCATCGCATTCTTTACGAGCGCGCTGGCGATCGCCTCATGATCAAGCTAATACCCTGAAACGACGCACGATTCTGGTGCGTCGTACGGCCGTCACGTCGGTTCACCACCATTCCAGACGCAAGCCTTTTTCGACCGCCACGGAGCATGACAATGGATTCAAAGACACCGCCGGCGCCCAGGAGCAAAGATTCCAAGACCAAAAGTCCCAAGGCGAAGGATGCCAGGGCAAAGGTCGCCAAGGCGGGCATCAAGGCGGGCATCAAGGCGGGCTCCGAGACGGCCGAGGAGCACTCGCTCGCCAAGCACCTCCATAACGAGCTGCTTGAAACCATCGACGAGGAGCTTGAGCTGGAAGCCGACGACGACCGGATGGAGGCCGTCCTCGATGACATTGGGGAGCAATCGCGCCAGGACACGCTCGATCGCCGCGTCTACTTCAAGGAGCTTTTGCGGCTGCAGCGGGAATTGATCAAGCTGCAGGATTGGGTGGTCCACCAAAAGCTCAAACTGGTGGTTTTGTTCGAAGGCCGCGACGCCGCCGGCAAGGGCGGCGTGATCAAACGGATTACGCAGCGGCTCAACCCGCGGATCTGCAGGGTCGTGGCACTGTCGGCGCCAACCGAGCGCGAACGCAGCCAGTGGTACTTTCAACGTTACGTGCCGCATCTGCCCGCCGGCGGCGAAATCGTGCTGTTCGACCGCAGCTGGTATAATCGCGCCGGCGTCGAACGCGTCATGGGCTTTTGCAACGAAGAGCAGGTCGAGGAGTTCTTTCACACCGTGCCGGAATTCGAGCGCATGCTGGTGCGCTCCGGGATCATTCTGGTCAAATACTGGTTCTCGATCACCGATGAAGAGCAGAATTTGCGCTTTCTGATGCGCATCCACGATCCGCTCAAGCAGTGGAAGCTGAGCCCGATGGATCTAGAATCGCGGCGGCGCTGGGAGCGCTACACCCGCGCCAAGGAAGAAATGCTCGACCGCACGCACATCCCGGAAGCGCGCTGGTGGGTAGTCGAGGGCGTCGACAAGAAGCGGGCACGGCTCAACTGCATGCATCACCTGCTGCAGCACGTGCCGTATGGCGAAGTGCAGCACCAGCCGATTGCGTTACCCGCGCGTGACCACCAACCGGACTACACGCGCCATCCGGTGCCGAAGGAGCTATACGTCCCGGCGGTGTATTAGAGCATGATTACGAAAAGCGGCTGCCGGTTTTCGGAAACGATCATGCTCCACCAAAATGTTGGAACGCCGATCGAATCAATCTGTACCGATTGCGCTCTTGGTTGGCCGTCGCAGCGCCGTTGGCGCGATCAATACTTCACGTGGCGCAGTTTTTCCGGATTGCGCACGATATAGATGGCAGCGACGCGGCCGTCGCGCGTTTCGAAGGCCATCGTATCGATCAGGCCGTCTGCCTCGCGCACCACGTACCCGGCCAGGCCATTGACGGTTGCCGGCCGCACCTGGCTTGCCGCCAAGCCGGTGTTCTTGCGCGCGACCGCCTCGATGAAGCGCACGATCTTGTCCGGGCCGTAAATCGGATTGAGCGCGGCGGCGCGTTTGCCGCCGCCGTCGGAGTAAAGCACCGCGTCCTGCGTCAACAGGTCCGCCAGCGCCTGCAGATCGCCGGCCTGCGCCGCAGCCATGAATGCAGAAGCAAGCCGCCTCCCCTCCTCCTGCGTCGCGCGAAAGCGCGGCCGGCCCTCCTCGATGCGTGCGCGCGCTCGCGCCGCCAGCTGCCGGCAGGTTGCCTCGCTGCGGTCCAAAGCGCGGCCGACTTCGGCAAAGTCCAGACCGAATACGTCATGCAGCAGAAAACTCGCGCGCTCGAGCGGCGAGAGCCGTTCGAGCACGAGCATCAGCGCCACTGAAAGATCGTGAGCGAGATCGCCGGCAGCCTCCGCATCGAGCGCTTCATCGACCACCGGCTCGGGCAGCCATTGCCCGACATAGATTTCCCGGCGCGCTTTTGCCGATTTCATCCGGTCAAGGCAAAGCCGCGTCACCACGGTGCCGAGATAACGGCGCGGCTCTTCGATCCGAGCATGATCGGCCGCGTGCCAGCGCAAATAGGCATCCTGCACCACGTCTTCCGCTTCGGCGCGCGAACCGAGCATGCGATAGGCAAGCCCGGTCAGCGCGCGCCGATGCGCCTCGAACGATTGCACGCCGTTATGGTCGAGCGGTGTGGTCATGCCGCTTTGGTCATCGCACGCAGCGCCAGCCGCGATTCTCCGGCAACGGTGAGCCGCGTGCAGGCTTTGCCGTGGCCCAACGCACATTTCAAGGTCGGATAGAGCCGGGCGGCGGTGAGCGAAAATGCGAGCGACACCAAGCCGCGTTTGCCGAAACGGCGCAGGACTTCCTCGCGCAGATCGTCGGCTTCCGGCGCATGCGCCAATGTCGCTTCGGCGAAGCGATATACCAGCGCCACCTCGTAGGGCATGGCATTGACGTCGCGCGCGACGACGGCGCGCAGGATCGCGGGATCGACGCCGGCCCGCTGCGCCATATCGATGCCGAGCTGCGTGCACGGTCCGCAGTCTTCGGTCATGGTGCCGACAATGGCGGCCGTTAAACTGGCGGCGAGCGGAACGTCCTTTCGGTAGCCACCCAGCGCCACCACCTTGCTGAAGGTCAGCATGGCGCGGGGATCGGCGTCGAGCACGACGCGCATATAGCTCGCATCGTAATTCCAGGTGCGCTCGAATTTATCGATCCACCGTCGCAGAAACCATCCGATCATCGTTCTTCTCCTTTGTTGAAAGTCCGCGCCGCGCTGACGGCCAGACGAGCCAGATCGCGAAAAACGCCGGCACGAAGATTGTTGGCAGGTCGACAACAAGCGCATGCGCATGCTCGCGTCCCGCCGCGAGGTCGCAGAGATGGACGAACGCATGCAGTGCGAGAAAGGCAGCGGCGGCGAGCGCGGCGGGCCATGTGTTGGCTGTCAACGCCAGGGCGACGAGCGCCGTTCCGGCAACGAGATAGGCCGCGCCGATATCGCGCACGAAATGAGGATTAAAGGGTCCGGTGTCGGCGACGCCCGGCAGGGCGGCATACCATTCGGCAGGCGCGGCCAGCATGATCAGGCCGTTGGCCGCCAGGCCTAATCCGAACATCCACGTCAGAACCGCGCGCATGAATGAGTGTCTCCTGCCGCATAAGACGAGGCAGGCGGGCGGGACGTGACATTGAGAACGAAAGGAGGAAGCGGGCGCGAGATTGGTTGCGGGGGTAGGATTTGAACCTACGACCTTCAGGTTATGAGCCTGACG
>CAYWNY010000054.1:0-21279 GCA_964459765.1 uncultured Hyphomicrobiales bacterium
CGCCGGCGCAAGAGGATCATTTTTTTCTCGTGCCCAAAGTGGTGGAATGATGTGCATCGCCTGCGAACAGGACGCGATGTGGTTCGCTTACCTCAAGCGAAAAGGCCTGATTACGGACGACGGCTTTTTGGTTGAGCCCCCGCCCCCCGTCTTTATGGCCGATCCATTGGAACCCGCGCCGCAAGACGAGAAGAAAGACGGCGCGAGTGAAAACGCGGATCAGGGAGCGCTCCCCTTCGACGATCCCGCAAAAGGATGACCGAGCTAACCTCGCTGACGCTGGCGCAAGCGCGCGATGCGCTGCGCAGCAAGGAATTTTCCGCAACCGAGTTGACCGACGCGCATCTCGCAGCGGTCGAGAAGGCGCGCGCGCTCAACGCCTTCATCACCGAAACACCCGATCAAGCGCGCGCCATGGCACAAGCCGCCGATCAGCGGCTGGCGAGAGGCGAGGGCGGCGCGCTCGCGGGTGTGACACTGGGTATCAAGGACTTGTTCTGCACCATGGGCGTGCGCACGACGGCGTGTTCGCACATCCTCGATAACTTCGTCCCGACGTACGAATCGACGGTCACCGCCAATCTATGGCGCGACGGCGCAGTGCTCATCGGCAAAACCAACAACGATGAGTTCGCCATGGGATCATCCAATGAGACCGCGTGTCACGGACCGGTGGTCTCGCCGTGGCGGCGGCGCGGCGGCAACGCAAAGCTCGTTCCAGGGGGCTCGTCGGGCGGCTCGGCGGCGGCAGTGGCGGCCAAGCTTTGCCTCGGCGCCACCGGCACCGACACTGGCGGCTCGATCCGTCAGCCGGCGGCATTTTGCGGCATCGTCGGACTAAAACCCACCTACGGCCGCTGCTCGCGTTGGGGCATCGTGGCGTTCGCATCTTCGCTCGATCAGGCCGGACCGTTTGCGCGTAGCGTCCGCGATTGCGCAATCCTGCTGCGCTCGATGGCCGGGCACGACCCGAAGGATACGACCTGCGTCGACATACCGGTCCCCGATTACGAGAAGGCGGTTGGCGCGTCGGTCAAGGGCATGCGCATCGGCATACCAAAGGAATACCGGATGCCCGGTATGGCGTCCGAGATCGAGGCGTTGTGGCAGCGAGGCGCGCAATGGCTCAAGGACGCCGGCGCCGAAATGGTGGACATCTCCCTGCCGCACACCAAATACGCGCTCCCGGCTTATTACATCGTCGCGCCGGCGGAAGCGTCATCCAATCTCGCGCGCTATGACGGCGTTCGTTACGGACTGCGCGTTCCCGGTCGCGACGTGATCGATATGTACGAGCAAACGCGCGCGTCCGGTTTTGGCAAGGAAGTGCGCCGCCGCATTATGATCGGTACTTACGTTCTCTCCGCCGGCTATTACGACGCTTATTATCTGCGAGCGCAGAAGGTGCGCACGCTGATCAAGCGCGATTTCGAGACCTGCTTTGCCGACGGCATCGACGCCATCCTCACGCCGACGACACCGTCGGCGGCGTTCGCGATCGGGGAGAAAGGCCAAGCCGATCCGGTCGAGATGTATCTCAACGACATCTTCACGGTGACCGTGAATATGGCGGGCTTGCCTGGAATTTCGGTGCCGAGTGGGCTCGATGCGCAAGGCCTGCCGCTTGGCTTGCAGCTTATCGGACGGCCGTTCGCGGAAGAAACGCTGTTCGCGCTGGGCGCGGTCATCGAACGCGCTACGGGCAGTTTCGCGCCGGAACGATGGTGGTGAATAGCCGCAGCCTAAAACAGATGCAGGCTATCGTGGAAGACTGCGGTGATATTGGTGACAACCACCGCGGTCAGGAACAGATAATAGGCAAAGTGCTCTACTCGATACAGCGCCGCACTCATCGTACCCTCGCATTCTGCCCCACCGCAGTTTGCGAAATTATGATTAAGAATCCCTTACCGGCTGCACCGGCTCAAGGTCGGGCGCGCCGGTGCCGGCATTCTCGTAGCGCCGCCGCGGCAGCGCCGCTGGATGCTCACGCTGCAGAAAAGTGATGAGTTTTTCACGCGCCTCGCAGCGCAAATCCCAGGCCGCCGAGGCATTGTTGGCGCTCATCAGCGCACGCAGCTCGATCGTCGTTTCCTTGCAATCGCTGACCTGTAAATTCAACACCCTGCCATTCCACAATTTGGACTGCGAGACGATCTCCGTCAATTTGGCGCGGATGGCATCGACCGGCGCCGTGTAGTCGACATAAACAAAAACCGTGCCGATGAGCTCGCCGCCGGTGCGCGTCCAATTCTGGAACGGCTTCTCGATGAAATAACTGAGCGGCACCACCAGGCGCCGCAGGTCCCACAGCTTGACCACGACGTAGCTGAAGGTGATCTCTTCGATAGTGCCGGATTCATTTTCGACAATCACCGAGTCGTCGATGCGGATGGGTTGCGCGACAGCGATCTGGATTCCAGCGAGGAAATTGGTCAGCACCGGCCGCGCGGCAAGGCCGGCGACAAGACCGGCAACGCCCGCGGACGCAAAAAGCGTCACGCCGAATTGGCGGACCGAGTCGAACGTCATCAGCGCAAATCCGACGGTCACCAGCAGGATCATGACATCGATTGCGCGCTCGAGTACGCGGACTTGCGTGACGTGTTTGCGTGCCAGCAAGTTATCTTCGACGTCGATGCGAAAGCGCGCGAGGTAGAGGTCGGCGGCAATATGCAACGCCGTCGCCGCGATCCAGCCGAGGAGGCAAACGGTCGCCAGCCCTAGAAGCCGCGCCAGCGCACCTTGGGCTTCGGCCGAAAACGGGGTCGTCGGCAGTTCGATGGCCAGCGCGATGAGGAGCAGCGCAACCCGGGACGGCCCCTTGGTCGCACTCAAGACCGTGCGCAGATAAGGCTGCCGTTCACCCACCAGCCGCCGCAAAAGCGCGACGATGCCGGCGTGCACCAGCAACGCCGCGATGGCGGCCCCGACGAGGAGAAGAGCGCCAAAGATCGGCTCCGCCGCGGCCGCCGCCGTGTTGCCAAAGTGATCGCGAATGTACTGGATTGCCGCTTGCCACATGTCGCAAGAATAACATGAATTTCACGTCGGCCGCCGCTGCGTGGCCGGCATCCGGGGCCTTGCTGGACTTCGGTGGTCTGAAATGGCATCAACGCGCGCAGACGCGATGACGCAATTGCAACCGGCGATGTGGCGATGAAGACCTTCCTGCTGCGCTTCTTCACGTGGTGGAACGGCCAGACCTTCGGAACGCAGGTGTGGACGATGCTCTATGGCGAATTCGTTGGCGACGACGAATTCGGCAATCGCTACTACCGCACCAAAGGCGGCAAGATCGATCCCACATTGGGCTTCGAACGCCGCTGGGTCACATACAACGGCATCACCGAAGCTTCGATGGTGCCTCCGGCTTGGCACGGCTGGCTGCATCACACCGTGGACGTGGCGCCGCCGGACGACGAGACCAAGCCGCACCCTTGGGAGAAGCCGCATCGGCCGAACCTCACCGGTACGCCGGGCGCTTATCGACCCAGTGGTTCCACGCTCGCCCAAGGACGCCGGCCCCAGGCGACCGGCGACTACAAGGCTTGGACGCCCGGCCACTAACCCTTGGATTTGCCTTATTGCGTATGTTAACGGGGCGGTTCGCGATGCCGCGCTAACCCCATCGCGCCGCAGGCTCCATGCTTCGTATCGCTGTTCTTTCGGCCGTGCTCGGCGGAACGCTCATTGCGGGACCGGCGCAAGCGCAGTTGGGGTCGATTTTCGGCGACTCACCGCCGCCACGACCGCCGGCCGACGTGCCGCAAGGATCATCCTTGCCGCCGCAGCCGCCTCCGGTGCAGTTTCCCGGTCAGTCGGCGTTTCCTCCGCCGTCAAACATCCAAGCGCAGCCATTGCCGCCGCCGCCCGGTGCCGCAGCGGCTCCCGCACCGCCGGCGAGCCTGCGCGCCAAGGGCACGCCACCGGTTGGTCAACCGCTGCCCAATCAACTGCCGCCGCCCAATCCGTCGCCGCCCGGTGCGCCGGTCGCGAATGCGCCTCTTGTTCCCGACGCCGCACCACCGCCGCCACCGGACGATACGATCGTCACGGAGATGCCTACGCAGAAAATCGAGAATGCGCGCGCGGTATTCTCTGGGCTCGACAAGATCACTGGCCGCATCATTTCCTTTGACGCGAGCGTTGGCGAAACGGTGCAGTTTGGCGCGTTGCGCGTAACCGCGCGGGTTTGCTACACACGCCCGCCGACGGAAGCGACCAATACCGATGCATTTGTTGAAGTCGACGAGGTGACGCTCCAGGGTGAGATCAAGCGCATCTTCAATGGCTGGATGTTCGCCGCGAGCCCAGGTCTGCACGCGGTGGAGCATCCGATTTATGATGTGTGGTTGACGGATTGCGGCTCGCCGATGGCGACGAAGGTCGCCGAACCGGCGGTGCAACCGACGCCGGCTGCTGTCGCGACGCCTTCGCGCCCGCCGGCAGCTCCACGGCCGCCACGCCAGAACCTGCCGCGCCAGCAATCGGCGCCGGCCGTCGCTCCGCCTCCGACTGCTCAACCGCAGCCGAACTGACGTTATCTAAGCCGCCGCCAGGCGCGCCAGCGCCACGCTGCCGGACACAGCGCGGTCGAGCGGCAGCGCGGCAAAATCCGATTCCCCGACGAGCGCCGCGTCCAAAAATTTGTGGTAGGCGGGGCGCGAAACCTCGACGGCGCCGAAGCTGCGCAGATGGTCGGTCACGAACTGGGTATCCAGGAGCCGATATTGACCGGCCTTCAGACGCGCCACCAAATGGACGAGCGCCACCTTGGAGGCGTCGCGTGCGCGATGAAACATGCTCTCGCCGAAGAAAGCTCGACCGAGGCTGACGCCGTAAAGTCCGCCAACCAACTCGCCGTCTTCGTAAACCTCGACCGTGTGGCAATCGCCGCGCTCATAGAGCTTGCGGTAAAGACTGCGAATCCGCCCGTTGATCCATGTACGGGTTCGCCCGGGCGCGGGCTCCGAGCAGCCGTCCAGCACGGCGTCAAAATCGCTGTCGACCAGGACGGTGAAGCGGTCGGAGCGCACCGTGCGCGCCAAGCGGCCCGGGACGTGGAACCGATCGAGCGGAATGATGCCGCGGCGCTCAGGTTCGATCCAGTACAGCGCCGGGTCGTCGGCGCTTTCGGCCATCGGGAAAATGCCGCAGGCATACGCCTTGAGCAGGACCTCCGGCGTAATATCGACGAGTGCAGACTCGCGGCTAGCCATTCGATTTTTTAGCCACCGGCGGGCTGGTCTTTCAAGGGCAGAGGCGGCGGCCGGTCGTCGCCTATTCCTCGCTCGCCCGGCGAGCGAGGAACTCTTCGAGCCAGTGGATGTGGTAGTCACCGTCGATAATGTCCGTCTCGCGCGCCAGAGCGCGGAACAGTGGCAGCGTCGTTTCGATGCCGTCGACCACAAATTCGTCCAGGGCGCGGTTCAGCCGCATCAGGCATTCCGCCCTGGTCTTGCCGTGGACGATGAGTTTGCCGACCAGCGAATCGTAGAATGGCGGGATCGTGTAGCCGTGATAAACGGCGGAATCGATTCGCACCCCCAATCCGCCGGGCGGATGGTAGTGCACGATCTTGCCCGGGGAGGGACGAAACGATACCGGGTTTTCGGCGTTGATGCGGCATTCGATGGCGTGGCCGTGAAATTTGATGTCGCTTTGCTCGAGCGAAAGATCGTTGCCGGCAGCGACGCGGATTTGCTCGACGACGAGGTCGATGTCGGTGATCATCTCGGTGACCGGATGCTCGACCTGGATGCGCGTGTTCATTTCAATAAAATTGAACTTGCTGTCCTCGTACAAAAATTCGACCGTGCCGGCACCGAGATATTTGATCCGACGCATGGCCTCGGCGACGGTTTCGCAGATCCGATCGCGTTCGGACGTATTGAGAGCCGGCGAGGGGCTTTCTTCCCAGACTTTCTGATGGCGACGCTGCAATGAGCAATCGCGCTCGCCGAGATGGATGGCGCGGCCTTTGCCGTCGCCAAGCACCTGAATTTCGATGTGCCGCGGCCGATCGAGATACTTTTCCAGATAAACTGCATCATCGCCAAAGGCCGCCTTCGCTTCGGCCCGTGCGACCGCAAGCGCAGGCGCAAGCTCGCTTTCGGCGCGCACGACCTTCATGCCGCGGCCGCCGCCGCCGGCCGCGGCCTTGAGCATGACCGGATACCCTATGTCCCGTGCGAGCCGTCGGGCCTCTTCGTCGGAGCTGATGCCGCTATCGGAGCCTGGAACGGTGGGAATCCCGAGTTCGGCGGCGGCGCGCTTGGCGGCGATTTTGTCGCCCATCAGGCGGATATGCTCGGGCCGCGGGCCGATAAACTGCACATTGTGATCGGCGAGAATCTCGGCAAAGCGCGCGTTCTCGGCGAGAAAACCGTATCCGGGATGGACGGCGTCGGCGCCGGTTATTTCGCACGCCGCCAAGAGCGCCGGAATATTGAGATAGCTGTCCTTGGCGGCCGGCGGCCCGATGCAGACGCTTTCGTCTGCAAGCCGCACATGCATGGCGTCGGCGTCGGCGGTCGAATGCACCGCCACCGTCGGAATGCCGAGCTCCTTGCACGCACGCAAGACGCGGAGCGCGATCTCGCCACGGTTGGCGATCAGGATTTTGTCGAACATCTCACTCGATGATCATCAGCGGCTCGCCGTACTCGACCGGTTGACCATCCTCGATCAGGATTTGGATCACCGTGCCGGAACGGGGCGCGGGAATTTGATTCATCGTTTTCATTGCCTCGATAATTATCAAGGTTTCGCCGGTTTTCACCTGCGAGCCGACGTCGACGAAGGGTCGCGCGCCGGGCGCCGGCCCGCGATAGGCGGTGCCCACCATCGGCGATGCGACGAGGCCGGGATGTTGGACGGGCTCGATCGGGACCGCCACCGCCGGTACTACGGCTGCGCCGCTCGATCCTTCCGCAGACCTGGGTCGTGGCGATGGCACATTGGCTTTGCGCGCCACGCGGATCGAGGCACCGTCGCTCTGCACCTCGATTTCGGAAAGACCGGTTTCGTCGAGCAGCTTGGCCAGTTCGCGAATCGCGTCGCGGTCGATCGCGGGCGTTTTCGGCGCTGATGGAGTTTCCGGCTTGCGTGCCACGATCAGACCTTGGTGCGGTGTTCGACGCCAATCATGGCGGCGAGTTCGTCGATGGCGCGCGCATAACCTTCGATGCCCAGACCGGAAATAACGGCGCGCGCCGCTTGCGACACGTAGGAATGGCGGCGAAACGGCTCGCGTGCCTTGATATCGCTGATATGGACTTCGATGACCGGTGCGTCCAAGGCAAGCAGCGCGTCAAGGATAGCAACGGACGTATGCGTATATCCGGCGGGATTGATAACGACGCCGGCTGCATGCTTGGCGCGCGCTTCCTGAATCCAGTCGATGATTTGGCCTTCGTGGTTGGATTGGCGAAATTCCAGCGTTAACCCCCGGCGTTGTGCCGTCGCGCGGCACAGTTTCTCCACATCTGCCAGCGTGGCGCGACCGTAGATCTCCGGCTCGCGCGTACCGAGCAAATTCAGGTTTGGTCCGTTGAGGACGTAAACGACCTTCGCCATGTCGCGAATTAAACCCGGCTCCGTCGGCGCAGTGAAGGGCAAACCGTGCCGCGCCCGTTTATAGGGAAGGCTCCGCCAAAGGGGAAGCCTGCCGGATTTCACGTGCGCGTCGCGGGAAATGCGCCGCGAGCGGAAGGTAAATGCGGCGGAACGGCGCTATTTCCGTTCGGCGTTGATCTTTTCGCGCAAGGCGTCGATCCCGACCGCGCCGACGACGACTTCATCGCCGACGACATAGCTCGGCGTGCCGTTGACGCCGAGCAATTCGGCGAGCTTCATATTCTCGTCGATGGTCTTTTTGGCTTCGTCGCTGCCCATATCGCGCTCGATGCGCGCCATGTCGAAGCCGACTTCCTTGGCGGCCGCCAAGGCGCGCGCCTTGTCTGCGGGGCCGCGACCGGCCAAAAGCTTCTGATGAAATTCCAGGTACTTTTTGCCAGTGCTGTCCTGCATGCGCACCGCTACCGCAACATGCGCCGCCTCGACCGATCCCTCGCCGAGCACCGGGAATTCTTTCAGGACGAAACGCAGATTGTTGTCGGCCTTCATCAGATCAAGCATGTCGGACAGCGCACGTTTGCAGAAGCCGCAATTATAATCGAAAAACTCGACCATCGTGACGTTGCCTTGCGGGTTGCCGAGCACGACCTGATGCGGGGAGTTGAATACGGTCGCCTTGTTGTCGGCGACGGCAGCGCGATGCTTCTCAGCGTCTGCGGCCTGCTGGCGCTTGTCCAGCTCCGTCATGGCCTCCTGCAGCACCTCGGGGTGGGCGAGCAGATACTCTTTAACGACGGTCCCGATTTCTTCCCGCTGTTCGGTGGAGAAGGCCTGCGCCCGCGCCGGCGCGATTGCCAGCGACCCGAGCGATATCGCGGTGAGGGCCAGGATTGCGATTCTTGAACCGAGGGTCATGTGATTTTTCCTTGTTTGCGGTTACTGACCGCCCCGCAGCGGGCTTTTTCCCTTGTTGAACGCGACAATGTCGTCGGCTCGCACCCAGCCGGGCGATCCGACCGGAAACCGCATCTTGGCGCGTGCTGCAAGCTCGCGCGCGGTCTTGTTGTCGCCGCGCGCAAAAGCGGCCTGCGCGGAAGCAAGATCGGCGTCGGCCAAATCGCCGGTATGGCCGTAGGCCAAGGCGAGTTGCTCGTAG
This sequence comes from uncultured Hyphomicrobiales bacterium, assembly GCA_964459765.1. Lineage (GTDB taxonomy): Bacteria > Pseudomonadota > Alphaproteobacteria > Rhizobiales > Xanthobacteraceae > BOG-931. The sequence goes on from CAYWNY010000054.1 coordinate 8,738, forward strand.
GCGTCGCCGGATTCCGGTTCTTTGGCAAGAGCGGCGCGCAAAAGCGGTATCGCCTCTGCCGTCATCTTCGGATTATTCGTGGCAATCAACGCCTGCCCGAGCAGGATTTCGATGAGCGCGGGGCTTGGCGCCAACTGCACTGCGCGGCGCAGCGGCGCGACCGCTTCCGCAGCATGGCCGGTTTCGAGCAGCGCCTGACCTTCCAGTTCGTAAAAATACGGGTAATTGGGCATCGCTTCGATCAAGCCGTTGATCTGCGTCAGTGCCGAGCGGATATCGCCATAACGGTAGGTTGCGATGGCGCGGGCGTAGCGCGCGGGTATGCTCGTGTCGCTCGGCGGATAGCGGCGCATCACCACATCCGCCCGCTCGGTAAACCCGTAAAGCTTCGCCCGCATCAGGTCGTGGCGGAATTGCAGTTCGGGCGGATCTTTCTTGTCCCAGTACGGCGTCTTCACCAGCTGCTCCAATGCCGCCATGCGCTCAGCGGGCATCGGGTGGTTCTGCACGTAGGGATCGAGATAAGCCGCCGAGAACATCGTCTCGTCGGCGAACTTCTTGAAGGTATCGTACATGCCCTTGGCGGACTGTTCGGTCATGGTCAGAAAGCGCACGCCGGAGCGGTCGGCCTGATCTTCCTGGGCGCGCTGATAGGACAACAGCGAATGCATGATGGCAGATTGCGGGCCCATGATCGCCGCGGCTCCGGCGCTGCCCATGTCGGTGCTGCCGGATTTCGCCGCCACCACCATGGCGCCGGCGCCGAGCATCATGGCGACGATCGCGGCGGTCTGCGCCTTGGCGAGTTCCTGGCGCATCTTGGAAAGATGGCCGCCGACGATATGACCGGTCTCGTGCGCAAACACGCCGATGAGCTGATTGGGCGTGGTCGCTTGCATGAGCGCGCCCGAATTCACGAAAATGCGGTGTGCGTCCATGACAAACGCGTTGAACGACTTGTCGCCGATGATGACGACCTGCACGTTCTGGTTACCGAGCCCGGCGACACGCAAAATCGGAGCCGTATACTCACGCAGCAGCTGCTCGATCTCCGCGTCCCGGATCATCGGGATGCCGGCCGACGAACCGGTCTGCGCCGCAGCCGGAAAGCTTCCGAGCGCGATTGCCGCCGCGGCCGTCAGCGCCACCATGCGCGCGGCTGGTTTCGCCGGGCGCAGCTTGCTAGGAGGTTTGGCGAGATTCATCCGGGACAAAGTATCAATCGCTTGGTCCTGAAACCAGGGCTATGGATGGAGCTGTTTAGGGTCAACAACGGGCCAGCGCGTCGCCAAAGCCTGGGCAGGCGCCACCAAACCGGCGGAATGCGGCAGCAGCGGGGCGCGTTGCCTGCCTGGGCGGCCTCGTCGAGGCGCGAAAATGCTTGAGCGAGCCACCGACCTCTTGAGGCCTTCGGCGCGCAGCGCGGTGCCGCCGTTTATGGTGATGGACGTGGTAGCGGCGGCGGCGCGCCTTGAGGCGCAGGGCCGGCGGATCATCCACATGGAGGTCGGCCAACCGGCGGCAGGCGCACCGGCGCCGGCGATCGCAGCCGCGCGCGATGCGCTTGCGACAACCACTCTCGGCTACACCGAAACACTCGGCACAGCTTCCCTGCGCAATCGCATTGCCCGGGCTTATGCCGAATGGGAAGGGATCGACATCGATTCCGGACGCATCGTGGTCACGACCGGCTCCTCAGCCGGCTTTATCCTGGCCTTCCTTGCGGCCTTCGAGGTGGGTGACCGCGTAGCCGTGGCGCTGCCCGGTTATCCGCCCTACCGCCATATCCTGACCGCGCTCGGTTGCGAGCCGGTCGGTATCCAAACCACCGCCGCAACCCGGTGGTCGCTGACCGCCGAAGCGCTGCTTGCCGAACATCGAAGAAAGCCGCTTCGGGGCGTGGTGGTGGCGTCGCCCGCCAACCCGAGCGGCACGATGATGAGTGCGGCAGCGCTCGGCGAACTCATCCGATGCGCCGAAGACGCCGGCATCGTCGTCATCTCCGACGAGATTTATCACGGCCTCGATTACGCCTTTACCGCGGTCTCGGCCGCGCGCCTCTCGCATGATGTCATCATCGTCAATTCCTTCTCCAAGTATTTTTGCATGACCGGATGGCGTATCGGCTGGATGGTGGCGCCGCCGTCTTTGGTGCGCGCGATCGAGCGGCTGCAGCAAAACCTCGCAATCGCCGTTCCGACATTGTCGCAAATTGCCGCCGAAGCCGCCTTCGACGGCCGCACCGAGCTTGAGGCGGTGCGGCATGGTTATGAGGAGAATCGCCGCATTTTATTGGACGCGTTGCCGCGCGTCGGCCTCGACGCGTTTCTGCCGGCCGACGGCGCCTTTTATCTCTATGCGGACGTTTCGAAGTTTTCGGCCGATAGCTTTGCCTTCGCGACGCGGATGTTGGAGGAAGCGGGGGTGGCAACGACGCCCGGTGTCGATTTCGATCCGGTGCGCGGAGGAAATTTTCTACGCTTCTGCTATGCGGGAAAGCCCGAGCAGATGCGCGAGGCAGTCGAGCGCATCGGCGCGTGGCTCAAAGCGACCTAAAAGTGAGGGTGGAGAGATGAGCGACGCGCTGTTCGATATCTTGCGCAAGGTGACGACCGCGACGATCACCACCATGCTGCTGCGAAAAGGCATTCGGCGCTGCTGGATGAACGGTCCGAAACCGTTGGCGTTCAGCGGCGAGCGGGTAGTCGGGCGAGCATTCACTCTGCGCTTTGTGCCGGTCCGCGAAGATTTGGCAACGATGGAGAGCTGGGACAGTCCGGTTTCGACCCGTGCCGCGATCGAGGAAATGCCCGACGGCGTCGTGACGGTCGCCGATGCCATGGGCGTGACCACGGCCGGCATTTTCGGTGACATTCTCTGCGCCCGCATGAAGAAACGGCACGTTGCGGCGTTGATCACCGACGGCGCCGTGCGCGATCGCGCCGGTGTGTTGATGAGCGCGTTGCCGGTCTGGTCCGCCGGCGTTGCGTCGCCGGCGTCGGTCAACGGGCTGACGTTCGTCGGCTGGCAACAGCCGATCGCCTGCGGCGGCTGCGCCATCTTCCCCGGCGACGTGATCGTCGCCGATGACGACGGCGCCGTGGTCATCCCTGAGGCGTTGCTGGAATTCGTCGCCCACGAAGGCGCCGAGCATGAGCTGTATGAAAGTTGGGTCTTCAGCGAAGTCGAAAACGGCGTGAAACTGCCCGGCCTTTATCCACCGAATGAGGACGCCAAGGCGCGCTATGCGGCGTGGCGGAAATCACGGTCGTGACGATTGCGTGCTGACGCGGCGGCGATGTTTTTTCTTCTGTCCAAGATCCTCGGTTTTTTCACTTATCCGTCGAATATATTCATCGTCATCGGGCTTGCCGGCCTAATGCTTTTGTTCACGCGTCATGTCCGGTTGGCGAGCTGGCTAGTTGTCACGAGCCTCGTGTTATTCGCGATCGCCGGCTTGTCGCCGCTTGGCAACGCCCTGATCCTACCGTTGGAGCAGCGCTTTCCGCCCTGGGACGCGGCGCGCGGCGCTCCCGACGGCATCGTCGTCTTGGGCGGCGCAATTTCGCCTGAGGTGTCAGCGGGGCGCGGCGCGATTGCGCTCAATGAGGCCGCGGAGCGCATTATTGCCACCGCCGAACTGGCGCGCCGTTATCCGGCTGCACGCATTATCTTCACCGGCGGCAGCAATGCGCTCATCCTCGCCGAAGAGCCGGAAGTGGTTTTCGCGGTCCGGCAATTGGAGGCCCTCGGTGTCGCGCGCGATCGCGTCACGGGCGAGGAACAGTCGCGCAATACCATCGAGAACGCGGCGTTCTCGCGTCTTATTGCCAACCCGAAACCTGCCGAGCGATGGCTTCTCGTGACGTCGGCCTACCATATGCCACGCGCCATGGCGGCGTTCCGGGCGGTGGGTTTCCCGGTCGAGGCCTATCCGGTCGATTGGCGGACCCGTGGTCCGATCGATCTGGTTCGGCCGTTCGGTACCATCAGCGACGGTTTGGCGCGCACCGACACCGCGGTGCACGAGTGGTTCGGCCTTTTTGCCTACTGGCTGAGCGGACGCTCGGCCGTCCTATTTCCCGGTCCCTGACGCTACCCGTTTCTAGCGGCGCCCCTTACCGCCGTTAACGAAGCCTTCAATCGGCGCGCGAATACTGCCCGCTCTGGGGTAAGCATGATTCAAAAGCTTCGTTCGTCGTGCGCCGCCGATATTCCGGCGGCGTGACGACAGCCTTTGGGGGAAGGTTACCAATGTCGATTGGCACACCTGCCGTAACCGCGGGCGACGTCGCGCAACGCGCTGGCGCGGCCGAAGCGGCCAAGAGCGCGGCCCAGAGCACGGCCCAGAGCGCCTGGGTTGAGACCGCCATTGCGGTTGGCTTTGCGGTTACCGCCGTGCTCTTCGTTTCTTTTGTCGCAGTGATGACCGGCCTCGCTTAGTCCGCCTTCTTGTCCGCCGAAGCATCGTATGCTGATCTGCCGCACGTGATGCGGCAAACGGGCGAGCGATGCTTCAACTCATCATTGGTAACAAGAATTATTCGTCATGGTCATTGCGACCATGGCTGGCGATGAAGGTCGCCGGTATCCCGTTTCAGGAAACGCTGATCTCGCTCGAAGCGGCCGATTTTAAGTCGCGGCTACTGGAACTGAGCGGCGCCGGCAAGGTGCCGGTGTTGATCGACGGGGAAAGCCGCATCTGGGAGTCGCTCGCGATCCTCGAATATCTGGCGGAAAAATTCCCGAACGCTGGATTGTGGCCGCGAGAGCCGGCGACGCGGGGACACGCGCGCGCTATCGCATCCGAGATGCATGCCGGCTTCCAGGCACTGCGGCGGCAATTGCCAATGAATATCTGGCGGCCGGTCATCCCGCGTCCGCTCGACGCAGATGCCCAAGCCGATGCCAAGAGAATCCAGGCGATTTGGCGCGAGTGCCGCACGCGTTTTGGGTCCGGCGGGTCGTTTCTGTACGGCGGGTTCGGCGCGGCCGACGCCATGTACGCGCCGGTGGTTTCTCGCTTTCACACCTACGCCGTTGAGGTGGACGGCACCGCGCACGATTACATTCGCGCGGTCATGGCGCTGCCGGCCTTTAGCGAATGGCGCCAAGCGGCGTTGCGGGAGCCTTGGGTCCTCCCGCATGACGAAGTCGACTGGCCGCAGGTGAAGCGGGAAGGCTAGACCGCATCGGCGAGACGGCGCTGCAATTCGCTGAGAAACGGCTTCTGGTAGCCGACGATCTTGGTCATCGCCGCCAGCAGCGGGAAATAGGCGACGCGGTCGATTTCCGGAAAGCGTTGGCGTCGCCCTGATCGCGGCGGCCATTCGAGTTCGAATGTGTTGCTGGCGAATAGGGTCGGATCGAAATCTCCTTCGATCGCCCATGCGTGCACGACCTTGCCGCTCTTTTGCTTAACAGGCGCGAGCGCGACGAATTCGCCCTCAGCCACAAAATTGGTTTCCTCGGTAAATTCCCGCAGCGCCGTCGCCAGGAGGTCGTCGCCGGGTTCGGCGAGGCCCTTGGGAATGGTCCACGCACCGTCGTCCTTCTTCGCCCAATACGGCCCGCCCGGGTGCGCAAGCAGCACTTCGACGCCGTTCTGGCGGCGGAAAGCTAACAGGCCGGCGCTGACATCCACGGTGCGACGCATCCGCCCACTTTAACGCTAATGCTGCGGCTCTCTACCGCAGGGCTTGCCAAACGGTTGCTCGTTTGCATCATTTCGTCACTATTGCGCCCACAATGCCGCTTTCCTCGCCCGCGCTCGTTAAAAGCGCGCCGTGGGAGGGGCAAACCGAACTGTTTCCTGCACGGGAGCCAACACCAATGCGATATCCATTTATCGCCACTCTTGCTGTCGTCCTTATCGCCGGCATTGCACCTTTTGCCCCCTTGGCCAGTGCCGAAGACGCGTCCAAGGACGTCAAGGGTCTTTTTCTGATGAGCGATTACCCGGCGGTCACGGTGCGGCCGGGCGAGACGTCGTCAATTAATCTGAAGCTGCAGAACTACGATCTACCGCCGGAACGGCTGGCTTTGTCGGTTTCAGGCGTGCCCTCCGGTTGGACCGCGACGCTGATGGGCGGCGGTCAGCCGGTCGCCGCGGCGATGCCCGCGACCAATGCCAGCGTGTCGCTTGAACTGCGGCTCGATGTGCCCAAGACCGCCGCAGTCGGCACGGAGACCTTAACGGTAACGGCGACGGGCGGCTCGACGACTGCGTCGCTGCCGGTCGCGATCACGCTGGCCAAGGACTTGCCCGCGAAATTGACGCTGACGCCGCAGCTTCCCGAACTGCGCGGCACCTCGAAATCGAGCTTCGAGTATCAGCTCGGCATCAAGAACGACAGCGGCAAGAAGCTGACGGTGAGCCTTTCGGCACAGACGCCGCAAAACTTCGATGCCTCGTTCACGGAAGGCTACGGCACCCAGGAGCTCAACGCCGTTCCAATCGACGCCGGGCAGACCAAGACGGTGAAGCTCAAAGTGACGCCGCCGAATACGGCCGCGGCCGGCAGCTACAAGGTCTCGGCACGCGTCGCCGCCGAAGACGCCGCCGCAACCGCCGACCTTACCATGGATATTTCCGGTCAGCCGCGACTTGATATCAGCGGCCGCGAAGGCCTGGTGTCGACGCGCGCTTCGGCGGGCAAGGAAACGTCGGTGCCGGTTGTGATCACCAACATTGGAACCGCGCCGGCCGACGACGTCGAGCTGTCAGGCTCGGCGCCGAGCGGCTGGAAGGTCACCTTCGACCCGAAGACCATCGATCATCTGGCGCCTAATACAAATAAAGAAGTGCAGGCGCTGATCACGCCGACGGAAAAGGCCATCGCCGGCGACTATGTGACCACCATCCGCGCCGCCGCCCGCGGCGAGTCGGCCTCGACCACTTTCCGCGTGACGGTGACGACATCGACGATGTGGGGCATAGCCGGTATCGGCATTATTGGTGTCGCGCTCTTGGTCATGGTCGGCGCGGTCGCCTGGTTCGGTCGGCGATGAACGCGGACACCATGAACGCAGATACGGTCATTGAGGCCAAAGGCCTCACCAAAACTTACGGCGAGGCGGTCGCGGTCGATCACATCTCGTTCACCGTTGGGCGCGGGGAGATATTCGGTCTTCTCGGTCCCAACGGGGCCGGCAAGACGACGACGATCCTGATGTTGCTTGGCCTGACCGAGATTTCCTCGGGCGAGGTCAGCGTTCTGGGTTTCAATCCGGCGCGTGAACCGCTCTCCGTCAAACGCCGGGTCGGCTACATGCCGGACGCGGTCGGCTTCTACGACGGGCTGACTGCTGCCGAGAATTTGCGCTACACCGCGCGCCTGATCGGCTTCGACAGATCTGAGCGTGAAAAAAGAATCGCCGACGCGCTCGACCGGGTCGGGCTCGGTGATGTTGCCCAAAAACGGGTCCGCACGTTTTCGCGCGGCATGCGGCAGCGTTTGGGACTCGCCGAGATTCTCATGAAGGGCGCGCAGATCGCGATCCTCGACGAACCGACCACGGGGCTTGACCCGCATGCCACATCGGAACTGCTCGCCATCATCCGCGGCTTCAAAGCGGAAGGGGTATCGGTGCTGTTGTCCTCGCATCTCCTCGATCGGGTGCAGAGCGTTTGCGACCGGGTCGCATTGTTCAACGGCGGCCGTATCGCGCTGATGGGCACGGTGCCCGAACTCGGCCGCGAGGTGCTTGGCGCCGGCTATGTCGTCGATATTGAAGCTGACGGCGCCGGTCTTGCCGAACGGCTGACGCTCATCCCCGGTGTAAGCGGCGTCGAGCGGACGGGCATCGGCAAGCTTCGTCTGCATGCGGATCGCGACGTGCGCCCGGAAGCGGCCGTGGAAGTAGTGGCGATGCAGGGACGGCTGAAATATCTCGGCGTGCAAGAGCCGAGCCTTGACGCGATCTATACGCGTTATTTCGCGACCAAGGCTGAGGAAGCCGCAAACGCCAAGGAAGGAGCGCGTCATGCGGCGTGAAGGCTCTGCTTTTGCCGGTCTCGGCGTCGTCATGCTCAAGGAGCTGTCCGATCATCTCTCCGGCATCCGGATGATCGTTTTGGAGTGGCTGATCGTGTTGATGGCGCTTGGCGTCGTCTACACCGGCATCCAGCAAATTCGCGAGGTTTCCGCGGAAGATCCGTTTCTGTTCCTGCGTCTGTTCACGCGTGCCGGCGAAGGCTTGCCTTCGTTCGTCTCGGTGCTGTCTTTCCTGGTCCCGCTCGTGGCCATCGGGATCGGCTTCGATCTGGTGAACAGTGAACGCAATCAGCGCACGCTGTCGCGCATTTTGGCCCAGCCGATTTATCGTGATGCGCTGCTGTTCGGAAAGTTTTTGGCCGCATTGCTGACCATGACCATTATCCTCGTGGCGTTGTGGCTGATGGTGATCGGACTTGGCATTCTGACGCTTGGGCTGCCTCCCGGCGTCGAGGAGGTCGCGCGCGCTGGCGCGATGCTGCTGGTGACGATCTTTTACGCCGGCGTCTGGGTGGCACTGGCCCTGCTGTTTTCGATCATCTTCCGTTCGGCGGCTACGGCGGCCCTTGCCGCCTTGGGGCTATGGCTGTTCCTGACCATTCTGTGGCCGCTGCTGTCGCCCTATATCGCCGCGCTGTTCGTGTCGGATACGGTCAGCACCCCGTCCGATCTCTTGAGCCATCTCAGCGTCCTGCAGGCGTTTGCGCGCGTGTCGCCCGGCGCGCTGTTTGGCGAAATTGTCGGCGTCCTGCTCGATCCGACGGTGCGGTCGACGCAGCAGCCGCTCTTGGCCTCGCTAGGCCTGGCACTGGTGCAGCCGGGCTCTATTCCGGGAGCGCCGCTGCCGCTGATGCAGAGCCTGGAGGTCGTCTGGCCGCAAACGGTTGCCATGATCGCCAGCGCCATCCTGCTGTTCGTCATCGGCTACGTCATCTTCCAGCGCCAGGAAGTGCGCGCTTAAGAGCAAAGCGTCGAGAGGAATAGCGGCGCGCCGTTCGCCGCGCGTTGCTTTCGCGCCTCCGCTAGTGGAGCGGATTTGACATTCGCTACCCACTTGGCCGCAAGCTCTTGAAGCGAATGTCAAAACCAAAGCTCCACTAGGACTGATAGTTGCTAGTGGTCCTTCGATTCTAACATTCGCATAAGTCCCTGCCGAACCCGGATGCCAATGTTAGAATCGGACCACTAGCGCCATAGTGATCGGGCAGGGAGGGATTGCGTGACGGCAATAAAATCAAAGGTCGACGTCGCATCGCCGGAATTCGGCGCCAACCAGGCGGCCATGCACGCGCTGGTGGCGCAGCTGCAGGAAAAGCGCGCCACCGCTGCGGAAGGCGGACCGGCGCGTTCACGCGAGCGACACTTGGCGCGGGGGAAGCTATTGCCGCGCGACCGCGTCATGACCTTGCTCGATCCCGGCGCGCCGTTTCTTGAACTGTCGCCGCTGGCCGCCGACGGCCTTTACGAGGATCCGATCCGCGCCGCCGGTTTGATTACCGGCATCGGCCGAGTCGCCGGGCGCGAATGCGTGATCGTCTGCAACGATTCGACCATAAAGGGCGGAACCTATTATCCCCTCACCGTGAAGAAGCATTTGCGCGCCCAGGAGATCGCGCGCGAGAACCGTTTGCCGTGCATCTATTTGGTCGATTCCGGCGGCGCCAATCTGCCGCAATGGACCGAGGTGTTTCCCGATCGCGAACATTTTGGCCGCATCTTCTACAACCAGGCGACGCTGTCGGCCCTGGGCGTGCCGCAGATCGCGGTGGTCATGGGATCGTGCACGGCGGGTGGCGCTTATGTGCCGGCGATGTCTGACGAAACCGTCATCGTGCGCAACCAGGGCACCATTTTCCTTGGCGGGCCGCCGCTGGTGAAAGCGGCGACCGGCGAGGTGGTCTCCGCCGAAGATCTGGGCGGCGCCGATGTGCACGCCAAAAAATCCGGCGTCGCCGACCATTATGCCGAGAATGACCGCCATGCGCTGGCTCTTTGCCGGCGTATCGTCGCCAACCTGAACACCAAAAAAACGATCGATATCCCGCTCGCGGAGCCGGTGGACCCCAAATACGGCATCGACGAACTCGACGGCATCGTGCCGGTCGATCTCAAAAAGCAGTTCGACGTCCGCGAAGTGATCGCGCGACTGGTCGACGGCTCGGTCTTCGACGAGTTCAAGGCGCTTTACGGTTCAACGCTCGTCACCGGGTTTGCGCATATTCACGGCATCCCCGTCGGCATCTTGGGCAACAACGGCATTTTGTTCTCGGAAAGCGCGCTCAAGGCCGCGCACTTCATCGAGCTTTGCTGCCAACGCCGCGTGCCGCTTCTGTTCCTGCAAAACATCGTCGGCTTCATGGTTGGGCGCGACTACGAGGCCGGCGGCATCGCCAAAGACGGCGCCAAGATGGTGACGGCGGTAGCGTGCGCACAAGTGCCGAAGATCACGCTGGTGATCGGCGGCTCCTACGGAGCCGGCAATTACGGCATGTGCGGCCGCGCCTACGGCCCGCGCTTTTTGTTCACCTGGCCAAACGCGCGCGTGGCGCTGATGGGCTCCGAACAGGCGGCGAGCGTGCTGGCGACGGTGCGACGCGACAATATCGAGGCGGCGGGAAAGACCTGGTCGACGGCAGAAGAAGAGGCTTTCAAAAAGCCGATCCGCGATCAGTTCGACACCGAGAGCGATCCTTATTACGCCACGGCGCGGCTCTGGGACGACGGCATCATTACGCCGGCGGAGACCCGGCGCGTGCTGGCGCTGTGTTTTTCGGTCGCGCTCAACGCGCCGATTCCAGAAACGAGGTTCGGCGTGTTTCGGATGTGAACGGGCAAGTCATGCCGCCCTCGGCCTGATCGCCTTCAGTCTGTCGCCGATCACGCGTCTCGTTGGCGGGACACGACGATCTTCATCTTCAATGCCGCTAATGTAGAAACTCGCAGAACCAGATTGCACTACCTGCTGTGCCCGGACGGGCGTTGCCGCGAGCCTTTTCGGCTAGCCATACATCCGTTGCGGTGCTGAGCCGATTAAAAGCCAGGCGGCGGAGCCGGCGGCGACCGCGCCGCCGAGCGCGGCCAGCACTTGCAGAAGCCAGGCCGTGCCGCCGATTTCGCTCGGCGCTGCGGTATTGGCTAAACTCTGCGGCGCCGCATTGGCTAAGTCGGATTTTGCCGCGGCCTCGGCAACGTCATTTCCCGGCTGCGGGTTTGCCCCGCCGGCAACAGCGGTGTCGGCTTTGGCGGCGAGATCGATTTCGTTGAGCTTTTCCGGCGAGCCGAATTGAACCGTCTGGCCGCCGACCACGAGTTCGCTCGGCATCGTTTCAGGAGGAGCCGGCGACGGGGCTGCGGCAGCGGCTGCGCCGGCGAAGGGCAGGGCGGGCGCAGTCGACCGGGCATCGGTCGGCCCTTGCGCGATTTGCACCGGAGCGGGCGCGCGTTTGCGCTGCGCAAAAGTTCGATGGTGCGTCGCCTTGGTTTTGCTCGCGGCTTTGGCGGCGGTTTTGGTGGATTTCGTCGCAACCGCCTTGCTCGCCGGTTTGATGTTTTGCACGAGCTGAAGCGGCTCGCCGGGCGCGCCGTCGGTTGCGGTTTGCGCCAGCGCGCCAGTCGCCGTCATGCTTGTCGCAAATAAAAGAGCCGCAAGCGTCGCACGCCCGGTATCAATGCGAATATTCGGCATTGCATCCCTCCGTTACTAACGTCCCAGCTTATTCGGGACAGACCGGAGTGACCCCAAGGTGGCCCAATTGGGGATTTTTTGGTGCAAAGCGCGGACCAAAAACGGCCGCTCTTAACCATATCCGTCCGCCGCGCTATCGTGGGCGGTAAGAGGAACCAGCGAGCTTGCAAATGATCGACGTGAAAACCGAGAACGGCATTGCCATCCTTACGATCAAACACGGCAAAGCCAATGCACTTGACGTCGAGCTTTGCGACGCGCTCGCGAACGAATTTAAGGAACTCGCGGAAGCCGATGCGCGTGCGGTGGTGATAACCGGGCAGGGCGGCATATTTTCCGCCGGCGTCGATCTCGTCCGCGTGAGCCGGGGCGGCGCGGATTATGTGCGGGAGTTCCTGCCGATGTTGCATCGGCTCTATGATGCGGTGTTCTTCCACCCAAAGCCGGTGGTGGCGGCCATCAACGGTCACGCCATCGCCGGCGGTTGCGTGCTCGCCTGCTGCGCCGATCGCCGCATCATGGCCCGCGGCTCTGGCCGTACCGGCATAACCGAGTTGTTGGTGGGCGTGCCGTTTCCGGCGCTTGCCTTCGAAGTCATGCGGTTTGCCGTGCCGTCGCGGTATTTGCCCGTATTCACGTTCGGCGGCGCGACCTATGACAGTGAGACAGCGCTACAGCGCGGCCTCGTCGACGAAGTGGTGGGCCCAACCGCGCTGTTGCCGCGCGCGATTGCGGCGGCCGAAGAACTTGCTCGGCTATCGCCGCTCGCATTCGCGCAAGCCAAGGCGCAAATACGCCTGTCCGTCAGCGAGCGCATCGCGCGTAGCGGGATCGCGACCGACAAAGCCGTCGCCGAAATT
>CAYWNY010000055.1:0-21268 GCA_964459765.1 uncultured Hyphomicrobiales bacterium
AAGGATTGATCGATCACATCGAGCGGGTCATTACGCTCGAAGGCGATCTCGATGCCGCGCAGCGCGCGCGACTTTTAGAGATCGCCGACAAATGTCCGGTGCACCGCACGCTGACGCACGAGGTGAACATCCACACGGTCGAATGGCCGGCGCGGTAGTTTTTCCGGAGCATGATCTTTTCGGAAAACCGGTTCCCACTTTTCCGGATCATGCTCTAGACCGCCGCCTTCTGCACCTGGCTCTTGGCTTCTGCGATCACTTCGGGGATAGCGGCGTTATTGCCGGGCGCCATGATGTGGACGCCGGCGATGCCGGGTATGGTCGATAGTTCCGCGATCAGATCGACGCAGATGCGGACGCCTTCGCGCGCCGGGTCGGGCGCCTTCTCCATGCGCGCGATCAGCGCGTCGGGGATGATGGTACCGAACAGATGGCTTTTCATCCATTGCGCCGATTTCGCCGAACGCAGCGGATTGATGCCGACGAGGATCGAAAGCTTTTCCGCGATCCCGGCGTCGGCGAGGACTTTGATGTAGCGGCGGAGCAGCGCCGCATCCATGCAGAATTGGGTTTGCACGAATTGCGCGCCGGCTCCGACCTTGCCGAGGAGTGCTTTCGGCTCCCAATCGGGTTTGGGGTCGATCGGCATGTCGGCGGCGCCGAGGAAGAACGGCGCTTTGCCTCCGACCTCGCGGCCGGTCGGCAGCTTGCCCTCGTCGCGCAGCCGGCGAGCGGTCTCGAGAAGCGTCTTGGAGTCGACGTCGAACACCGGCTTGGTATCTGGCTGGTCGCCGGCTTTCGGGTCGTCGCCAGTGAGCACCATGATGTTGCGGATGCCGAGCGCCGCCGCCCCCATCAGCTCGCTTTGCAGCGCGATGCGGTTCCTGTCGCGGCAGGTCATCTGCATGATCGGCTCGATGCCGGCGCCGATGAGGAGGACGGACGCGGCTAGCGCGCTCATGTGCGCGCGCGCGCCGGCGCCGTCGGTCAGGTTCACCGCGTCGGCGAGCCCGCGCAGCGGGGTTGCCTTGCGCAGCAGGTCCGCCGCGTCGCAGGACACCGGCGGGGCGACCTCGGCGGTCATGACAAAGCGGCCGGCCTTCAGTTTTTCGGCGAAGCTGCGGGAGAGGGGAGGACTGGCATCGTTCATCGCACGTTCATTCCAAGCTGCGCGGAGGACCAAAGCGCTTATATGGTTTGCCGATTGACGGCAATTGGGCGCCTTTCGGCGCGTCTGCATGGACAGGGTGGACCCGTCCCGCTAGAGAGAGCCGGCGATGAGCGGCGTCAACGACATCCGGGAAAATTTCCTCGGCTTTTTCGCGCGCGAGCGGCACGAAATCGTGCCGTCCTCGCCGCTCGTGCCGCGCAACGATCCGACCTTGATGTTCACCAATGCCGGCATGGTGCAGTTCAAGAACGTCTTTACCGGCCTGGAGAAGCGCCCCTATAGCCGCGCCACCAGCGCGCAGAAATGCGTGCGCGCCGGCGGCAAGCACAACGACCTCGACAATGTCGGCTACACGGCGCGCCACCACACCTTCTTCGAGATGCTCGGCAATTTCTCGTTCGGCGATTACTTCAAGGAACGCGCCATCGAGCTTGCCTGGCGGCTTGTCACCAAGGAATTCGGCGTGCCGGCCGATAAGCTTCTGGTCACGGTCTACATCGACGACGACGAGGCGTTCAACCTCTGGAAAAAGATCGCCGGCCTGCCGGACGACAAAGTATTGCGCATCGCCGGCTCCGACAATTTTTGGGCCATGGGCGACACCGGACCGTGCGGTCCGTGTTCGGAAATCTTTTACGACCATGGCCCGCATATCTGGGGCGGGCCGCCCGGCAGCCCGGAAGCCGACGGCGACCGCTTTGTCGAAATCTGGAACCTCGTATTCATGCAATACGAGCAGCTCCCGAGCGGCGAACGCGTCAACTTGCCACGGCCGTCGATCGATACCGGCATGGGCATCGAGCGCATCGCCGCGGTACTGCAAGGCACGCACGACAATTACAAGATCGATCTGTTCGGCGCGCTGATCGAGGCGATCGCCGATCTCACCGGCGTCGATCCCGATGGCGATCAAAAGGCCTCGCATCGGGTGATCGCCGATCATTTGCGGGCGTCGTGCTTTCTGATTGCCGACGGTGTGCTACCGGCGAACGAGGGCCGCGGCTATGTGCTCCGCCGCATCATGCGCCGCGCCATGCGTCATGCGGAACTTCTTGGCGCCAAGGACCCGTTGATGTGGCGGCTCGTGCCGGCGCTCGTGCGCGAGATGGGCCAGGCATACCCGGAATTGCATCGCGCCGAGGACCTGATCAGCGAGACGCTGAAACTTGAAGAAATCCGGTTTCGCAAGACACTCGAGCGCGGGCTCGCGATCCTCGACGAAGCGACAAAGCCGCTCAAAAAAGGCGACATGCTCGACGGCATCACCGCGTTCACGCTCTACGACACTTACGGCTTTCCGCTCGACCTCACCCAAGACGCGCTCAAACCGCGTGGCGTCAGTGTCGACATCGCCTCGTTTACCGACGCCATGGAAGAACAGCGCAAAAAGGCCCGCGCTTCTTGGGCCGGGTCGGGAGAGGCGGCGGACGAAGCGGTGTGGTTCGGCCTGCGCGAAAAATTCGGCGGCACCGATTTCCTCGGCTACGAGACGGAAACCGCCGCCGGGGTCGTGGTCGCGCTGTTGCACGACGGCAAGGAAGCCGGCGCGCTCCGCAAGGGCGAAAGCGGCGCTGTGCTGCTCAACCAGACGCCGTTTTACGCAGAGTCCGGCGGTCAGGTCGGGGATAACGGCGTGATGATCGCAGAGGGCGTGCGCTTCAAGGTCACCGACACACAAAAGCACGCCGGCGACCTCTTTGTGCATTTCGGCACCGTCGAGGAGGGCACGCTCAAAGTCGGCGCCGCGCTCGATCTGGAAGTCGATCGTGCCCGGCGCGGCGCAATTCGCAAAAACCATTCGGCAACGCATTTGCTGCACGAGGCGCTGCGCCAGGTGCTCGGCGACCATGTGGCGCAGAAAGGCTCTTTGGTTGCGCCCGACCGCCTGCGCTTCGATTTCTCGCATCCCAAGCCGATGAGTGCCGACGAGATCGCTCGCGTCGAGGACATCGCCAACGACGTCGTGCTGCAGAACGCCCCGGTGATCACCCGGCTTCTGAGCCGCGACGACGCGATCACGTCGGGCGCGCGCGCCTTGTTCGGGGAGAAATACGGTGACGAGGTGCGCGTGGTCGCCATGGGCCAGAATCCCGCAACGTCCGGCGGCAGCAACACCATGGGGTGGTCGGTCGAATTGTGCGGCGGTACCCATGTCGAGCGCACCGGCGACATCGGCGTCATTTCCGTCATCGGCGAATCCGCTGTCGGCTCCGGCGTGCGCCGGATCGAGGCTTTGACCGGGAATGCGGCGCGGCACAACGCCAACGCGCTGGCGCAGCTCGCCAAGGCGACCGCTTTAGAACTACGCGTGCCGGTCGACGACATGCCGGCGCGCGTCTCGGCGCTTCTTGATGAGCGCAAGCGGATCGAGCGCGAGCTCTCGGACGCGAAAAAGAAACTCGCCATGGGCGGCGGCGGCAAAAGCGACGGCGCCGACGGCTTCCGCCAGGTCGGCGACGTCAAGCTCGTCGCCCGCGCGGTCGAAGGTATCGATCTGAAAGACTTGCGCAGCCTCGCCGACGAAGGAAAAAAGAAAGTCGGCTCCGGTGTCGTCGCCATCGTCGGCGTCACCGACGACGGCAAGGCCAGCATCGTCGTCGGCGTCACCAACGATCTGGTACCGCGCTTCAACGCCGTCGAACTGGTGCGCAAAGGCGCCGAAGCGCTGGGCGGCAAGGGCGGCGGCGGCCGCCCGGATATGGCGCAGGCCGGTGGTCCCGACGGCTCGAAGGCGGATGCGGCGTTGGCCGCTATTGAGGCCGCACTTGCCGGCTAGGGGGCACGCTTGTAGTTTCAGATCGACTTCGTGGCGCGATAGCCGGGCTACTGTTATGCGACCGCGCCGCCGGGTCGCGACAGCGAAGGCACTCCGCGCCGCATCAGGCCGGTATATAGCACCGCGGCAAGCCCGGCTCCGATCAGCCATCCCCAATCACCGATGTTGGCGATGACGCCATAGGCTCCGGACAGCGCGAACCCGATCGAAACGATGGCTGACACCGCAAGCGCTATCAACGCCCGTTTGTTCCAGCCACCGTTGTAATAGAGCGAGCCGCTCGGTGACATCGTATAGAGGTCATTGAGCACGACTTGCTGCCGCTTCACTACATAATAATCCGATACCATGATCCCGAACATGGGACCCAATGCAGCGCCGAAGATGCTGACGAAAATGGTGATGGCCTGCGGGCTCGAAACGAAGATCCACGGGCAGACCAAAACGGACAAGATCGACGTGATCAGCCCGCCCAGGCGAAAATCGATCTTCTCGGGGTAAAGGTTGGAAATATCGTAGGCGGGCGATACGAAGTTGGCCACGATGTTGATGCCCATCGTGGCGACGATAAATGTTATGGACCCGAGCGCGACCACCAGGGGATTTCCGATACGCTCGACGATCGCCACCGGATCCATGATCGCCTGGCCGAACACGTTCACTGAGCCGGCCGTAACGATCACTGTGACGATCGCGAACACGATGAAGTTGACGGGCAGGCCGAGAAAGTTGCCGACCTTCATCGTGCGCTCGCTGTCTGCAAAGCGCGCGAAGTCGCCGAAATTCAGCAGTAGAGCCGCGAAATAGGCGATGATCAACATTGCCGCGTTGGCCATGTGACCGATCGCCGATCCTTCAGCGCGTGGGGCAAGCTGCAGCGACAGGCTTGAAAGGCCCGTCTGCGACACGATCCAGATCGCCAGCCCGAACATCACGATATAAACGACCGGTCCGCAGAAATCGATGAATTTTCTGATTGTCTCCATCCCGTTCAAAAAGATCAGGAGCTGAAAGAACCACATGAAGAGGAAAGAGCCCCAGCCGAGGGCGGACAGGCCGAAATAGCTCGAATGCGTGTAGGCTTCCGCGCCGGGGTAAAACGTCAGCGCCAGCACCGCAACGGCTTTGGAGGCGAAATAAGTCTGCACGCCATACCAGACGATGCCGACAATGCCGCGCAAGGCCGCGGCGAGGTTTGCGCCCATGACGCCGAATGAAATTCGCGCCACCACCGGAAAGGGCGTGCCGTATTTCAGCGAGGGACGTCCAATAAGGTTCATCAGGAAATAGACGGCGATAATCCCGACAACCATCGCCAGCAGCACTTCCCAGCCGGTCAGCCCGAGGAAGAACAGACTGGCAGCAAAAGTGTAACCGCCGACCGAATGCACGTCCGACATCCACATTGCGAAGATGCTGAAGATGCCCCAGGTTCTGCCCTCGGCCGGCACCGGCGCCAGATCGTGGTTGTAGAGTCGCGAATCCGCCCCAGGGACTGCCGCGACAGGAGTCGCTTTCACCTGATGATTTGACATGCAATCCTCGCAGCGAAATTTTCCCGTGTGCCGAGGCAAGTACCGTGCCACCGGCGCCGGTTCCACGGGGCCGCGTTCTTAGTCGACGCAGATCGTCGCTTGCGCAGCGATCATGTCCGGTGTTGAGGGTCGATCTAAAACTCGCTGCGAGCTAAAGCTCCACGATCATCCCGTCTTCGGCGGTTTCGAAGGGGACTTTGGCACGCTGCGCCAGCATCTCACTGCCCATATGCGTCAGGATGAGGCGCTTTGGCCGGATTTGATCGAGATGCTGTTCCAGCGACGACAGCGCCATGTGGGTCTTGATTGGCTTATCGCGCGTATAAGACTCGCAGATAAACACATCCGCCTCGCGGCCGATGTCGATCACCGCATCGGTCCACTCGGTGTCGCCTGAATAGGCCAGCGTCTTGCCTTCGGCTTCAAAGCGAAGGCCGAGGCAGGGTCCGGCGCGGTCATCGTGCAGAACGTGAAACGCAGTGACCTGCAAGGCGCCGATCTTGGTGCGTTCGCCGACTTCAAGCTCGCGCAGATGCAGCGGGAACTGCAGATCGAGTTCCTTCGTGCCGGGAAAGGCCGCCTCCATGATGCCGCCGTAGCGGGCTTTCAGACTCGGCGGCCCGACAATGGTCAGCGCGTGTTTGCGCTTGAGCACGTAATTCGCTTCCAAAAGAAAAAACGGCACGCCGCCGATGTGATCCTCGTGAAAGTGCGTCAGAAAGATCGTGTCGATCGCGTTGCGGTCGATGCCGAGCTTGTTCAACCCGACGAGCGAGCTCGCCCCGCAATCGATGAGCACGTTAAGGTTTTGTCCGACGAGGTGAAAACAGGTATTAAGCCGCCCGCCCGAACCGAATGCATCGCCGCAGCCGACGAATTGCAGTTGCATAGATGATCCCTAGTACGTTTTTATCGTGGTTAGATCGGGTCGTTGGAGTCGACGCTAGTTTCATGAAGCGCCGAAGAACTGTATGTGATGGATGTCACACCATTGGGCGGCACGAGGTTGACCGGCGAGAGTGGCAAATCATTGTGTTCTCATCGTTTTTTTACCTTTACACGATTCAATGGCGGCAGCGCAATGTGGCTGCCCGAGCGTGGCGTCGGAAGTCTTGTGTCAACATCACGCCACAAACCGCCGCATGCTGTAGCGACGGTTGTCGGTGCCGGAAGGGGGATGGCGGGGTGTTTGTTCGATTACGCCGCGCTGCCGGTTTCGCCGCGCTAACCAGTGCGCTGGCGCTTGCCAGCTGCGCCGACAACAATGCCCAGTGGTTTGCCCAGCCGCTGGTGAAAACCAATAAGAACTACACCTACTCGCAATTGGAGGAGAACAAACAGAGCCGTCCGATCACGCAAAGCGAGCTGGTTGACGCTAGCGGTGGCTGCCCGTCTTACGTTCCGCAAGCGCCGACGGCGGCACAAGACGCCGCGGCCAATCCGGGCGATGCACTGCCGGCAGATCAGGCCGCGCTCATCGGCGCCGGTATCGGGTTGGGCATGAGCGAGTGCGATGTGGTGTCGCGGCTCGGCCAGCCGAACGCCGTCAATCTGGGACAGTATCCCAATGGCCTACGTAGTGCCGTTCTCACCTATAACGGTGGCCCGCGGCCCGGCATCTACCGCTTCGAAAGCGGGCGCTTGTCGGAAATGGACCGGGTGGAAGCGCCACCGCCGCCGGCGCCGGACAAAAAGGTGGCGAAGAAGAAAACCCCCAGGCCGGCCAACCCCGCTGCACCGTCCGCGAACGCAGGCGACAAGTCCTAGGGCAACCTCACCCGGTCATCCCGGCGCATTTTTGTCTTTCACGGCCCGAGACGACCAGCGCGCGCCTCATGGTATGATGCGTCGCGGCATGAGGGATCGCGATGACCGTCGACGGCGTCACGCATCGGTTGATTGAGACGAACGGCATTCGCCTGCATATTGCGGAGCGAGGCGAGGGGCCGCTTGTCATCCTCTGCCACGGCTTTCCCGAGTCCTGGTATTCGTGGCGCCACCAGCTTACGGCGCTGGCTGCGGCCGGATTTCATGCCGTCGCGCCCGACATGCGCGGCTACGGCCAATCCGACCGGCCGGGTGCGATCGATCAATACACGCTGTTTCATTTGGTCGGCGACATGGTCGGCCTGCTTGATGCGCTCGGCGCGGATCAGGCGGTAATCGCCGGCCACGATTGGGGCGCGCCGGTCGCCTGGCACGCCGCGCTTTTTCGCCCCGATCGGTTCCGTGCCGTGATCGGCCTGAGCGTTCCTTATTGGCGGCGTCCGCGCGCCGTGCCGACCTCGGTCATGCCGCAGCGTGAGGACGCGATCTTCTATCAGCTCTATTTTCAGACGCCGGGCGTCGCCGAAGCCGAGCTGGAGCGCGATCCGCGCGACACCATCGCCAAACTCTTACGTGACGCTTTTCGCCGGCCCGGGGAAGGCGGCCGCGATGTCGGCATGGTGCCGCGCGACGGCGGCTTTCTTAGCAAGGCAACGGCGCCGGCGGCCTTGCCGGCGTGGCTGACCGAGGCCGACCTCGATTTTTTCGCCGCCGAATTCAAGCGCTCGGGCTTTCGCGGGGGCCTAAATTGGTACCGCAACATCGATCGAAACTGGGAGCTGCTCGCGCCCTACGCCGATGCCAAGGTGACGGTGCCGGCGCTGTATATGGCCGGCGA
The DNA here is from genome assembly GCA_964459765.1 of uncultured Hyphomicrobiales bacterium. Taxonomy (GTDB): domain Bacteria; phylum Pseudomonadota; class Alphaproteobacteria; order Rhizobiales; family Xanthobacteraceae; genus BOG-931. The sequence continues at coordinate 8,148 of CAYWNY010000055.1, forward strand.
CCGCGACATGGTCGTGGCGTTCAAGAACATGGACCGCGTGATCGCGAATTTGACGAAATATGTGCCGCAATTGCGCGGCTCGATCATACTGCCGGGTTGCGGTCACTGGACCCAGCAGGAGCGCGCCGCCGAGGTCAACGCGGCGATGATCGATTTTTTGCGCGCCTTGTGAAAGCTGCAGCGCTTGCGGCGTGCAAATGCGGCCGCTATAAGCCGCGCATCTCCGCCCATGCGATTTCCCAAGAGGATGATTTGATGGCGATCGAGCGCACCTTTTCGATCATCAAGCCCGACGCAACTGCCCGCAATCTGACCGGCGCGATCAACGCGATGATCGAGAAGGCGGGACTGCGCATCATCGCGCAAAAGCGGGTGACAATCAGACGCCCGCAGGCCGAAGCATTCTATGCGGTCCATCGTCAGCGGCCGTTTTTTGGCGAGCTGGTCGACTTCATGATTTCCGGGCCCGTGGTGGTGCAGGTTCTCGAGGGCGAGAACGCCATCGCTGCCTATCGCGATCTGATGGGCGCGACCGATCCGGCCAAGGCGGCCGAAGGCACCATTCGCAAGGCCTTCGCCAAGTCGATCGGCGAAAACTCGGTCCACGGTTCGGACGCGTCCGACACGGCGCAAAAGGAAATCGCGCAGTTCTTTTCCGGCAACGAAATCGTCGGCTGACCGACGCGGTGAATTGTCGGGCTTGGCCGCGTTGAAGCGGGGCGCGCGGCGCTGCGCGGTTTAGCGAGCGCTTGTCCTCGTGCGCTGATAGGTTGCCATCCGCAATGGATAAACTGTTCATCGCGCTTCTTGCCTTCGTCCCTCTCGCCGTCGGCGCTCACTTTGCCGGCGCCGCGCCGGTCGTTGTGTTTTTCCTGGCGGCGATCGCCGTCGTGCCGCTCGCCAAATATATCGGCGACGCCACCGAGGAACTGACGGCCAAGACGACCCCGGTCGTCGGCGGGCTCCTCAACGCCACCTTCGGCAATGCGGCCGAGCTCGTCATCGGCGTCTTTGCGCTTAAGGCCGGACTGATCGATGTGGTGAAGGCCTCGATCACCGGTTCGATCATCGGCAACCTGCTTTTGGTGCTCGGATTTGCCATGCTGGCGGGCGGATGGGCGCGCGAGAAACAAACGTTCAACCGCACCGGCATCCTAGCGCAGGGCTCGACGCTGTTCGTCGCCACGATCGCGCTGGTCGTACCGGCGATAGCCTATCAGACGGCTCCTCCGACCGGCGCGCCGTGGGTCGGAAGTTTGAGCATTCTCGTCTCGCTCGTTCTGATTTGCATGTATGGGGCCAGTCTCCTGTTCTCGCTGCATACTCACAAGCATCTTTACCTGGAGGACGTTGGCGAAGCGCAGCCGCGCTGGAGCACGACGCGCGCCGTCGTCACGCTCGTTGCCGCCATGCTCGCGGTCGCCGCCGTCAGCGACATTCTCGTGCGTTCGATCGAACCGCTGCTGGTGCGGCTGGGATGGTCGCAGCTTTTTGTCGGCGTAATTTTCGTAGCGATCGTCGGCAACGCCGCCGAGCATTTCTCCGCCGTCGTTGTGGCGCGAAAAAACCGGATTGATTTGGCGCTGCAGATTTCCATCGGCTCGGCGACGCAAATCGCGCTGGTCGTCGCGCCGATCTTGGTCATCCTCGGCCTGGCTTTTGGGCAACCGATGGATCTGATCTTCAACAGCTTCGAACTCGTCGCCATGGTGCTGGCGGTTATGATCGTCAATTTCGTCATCCAGGACGGCGAGAGTAATTGGCTCGAAGGCCTGCAACTTCTCGCGGCTTACGCGATCATGGCGATCGCCTTCTATTTGCATCCATAGCGGCCGACTGTCGTTCGCGGTCGCAACGTGTTCGTTCAAACAACATCGTGATGCGGCGAGAGACCTCATTAACGCTGCGGCTCCGTCGCGTGCGTTGCGAATGCACGTACAAAATGCGCCGATTGGAGCCATGCTTGCGCCGTATTTTTCGGTTTGCCTTGCGGTGCAATCGGATTTTGGTTCTCCGGTCGGTGCAGTCTGTTGGGCGGTGACCTTTTGGGGCAATGACCTGTTAGGCAAAGACTTGGCGACGCGATCGTTTCGGACTTCCCCCCCAAAAATCTGACTTGTGGTGTGGAACGCTGTACCCCCACGCAGCGGGCGGCGGCTTCACGTCTCGACTGGCATATGGAATGACTGAGGAGAAGGACGATGCAGAAGGGCACCGTCAAATGGTTCAACCCGACCAAGGGCTATGGGTTCATCAAGCCGACGGCCGGCGACAAAGATGTGTTTGTGCACATTTCGGCCGTCGAGCGCGCCGGCTTGCGCACGCTCAACGAGGGCCAAGAGGTCGAATACGAGCTGGTGACCAATCGCGGCCGTAGTTCGGCAGAAAATCTCAAAGTTGCGTAGCTAGCGGCCGGAAAATTCCGGATCGCGCAGCCCCCGGAGTTGCGCCGGGGGTTTTGTATTGGCGCGGGCGCTTCCCGCGCTACGCCCGCGTTCGGCCCTCGGCCACCGCGCGCAGCGCGCGGGGGTAGAGCCTGTGCTCAACCTCAAGCACGCGCGCGGCCAATGTTTCTTCGGTGTCGCCGTCATGCACGGCAACCGAATCTTGCGCGACGATCGGCCCTGCATCCATCTCCGGCACGACAAAATGCACGGTGGCGCCGTGGCGCGCTACTCTGGCGGCAAGCGCCCGGCGGTGCGTGTCGAGGCCTTTGAACTGCGGCAACAGCGACGGATGGATGTTGAGCATCCGGCCGCACCAGCGCGTCACGAACCACGGCGACAGCAGCCGCATAAAGCCGGCAAGGCAGACGAGTTCGACATCGTTGGCGCGCAGCTTTGCGTCCAACGCGCGCTCGAAGGCCTCTCGATCGCCGGCAAAGGCGGTGTGATCGACAACGATCGTCGCAATACCTGCGCCCCGCGCGCGCTCCAAGCCGGCCGCTTGCGGCCGGTTGGAAACCACAAGCACGATCTGCGCGGGATAATCCTCGGCGGCCGCCGCCTCGATCAGTGCGGTCATGTTCGAGCCGCGGCCGGAAATCAAAATGGCGACGCGCTTTTTGGCCATGTGCGCCCTGCCACCGTCAGATGGTGAGCTTGAGGCGTCCGCGATATTCGACGCGCGCGTCGCCGCGCGCGGCGACCACTTCGCCTAACCGCACGACGGACTCGCCATTGGCGGCAAACTGCTCGCTCACCGCAGCTGCAGCCCGCGCCTCGACCACCGCCACCATGCCGATGCCGCAGTTGAAGGTGCGCAACATCTCCTCCTCGCTCACCTCGCCGGTTGCGGCGAGCCAGCGAAAGACCGGCAGCACCGGCACGCGATCCAGATCGAGTGCGACGGCGAATCCGCGCGGCAGCACACGCGGAATATTCTCGGTGAAGCCGCCGCCGGTGATGTGCGCGAGCGCTTTGACCGCCCTCGTGTTGCGGATCGCCGCGAGGCAAGAGCGCACGTAAAGCCGCGTCGGCGTCAGTAGCGCCTCGCCCAGGCTATGCGCTGGGTCGAACGGCGCCGGCGCGTCCCACGCAAGTCCGCTCCCGGCGACGATGCGGCGCACCAGCGAAAAGCCATTGGCGTGAACGCCGGTCGAAGCAAGGCCGAGGACGACGTCCCCGGGCGCGATATCGGCCCGCGGCAACAGCGCATCGCGCCCAACGGCGCCGACCGCAAAGCCGGCAAGATCGTAATCGCCATGCTGATAGATCCCGGGCATTTCCGCGGTCTCGCCGCCGACGAGCGCGCATCCGCTCTCGCGGCACGCTGCCGCGACCCCGGTCACCACCGCCGCGCCAACCGCGGGATCGAGTTCGCCGCAGGCGAAATAGTCGAGAAAGAACAGGGGCTCGGCTCCCTGCACCACAAGGTCGTTGACCGACATGGCGACTAGATCGATGCCGATGGTGTCGTGACGGCCGGTTTCGACTGCAATTTTGACTTTGGTGCCGACTCCGTCGGTTGCCGCGACCAGGATGGGATCGGAGAAACCGGCCGCCTTGAGATCGAACAGGCCGCCGAAGCCGCCAATTTCCGCGTCGGCGCCCGCCCGCGCGGTCTTGCGCAGCAGCGGCTTGATCAAATCCACCATGCGGTCGCCGGCGTCGATATCAACGCCAGCGGCCGCGTAGCGTCCCTCTTTCACAGGCTCACCAAGGGCGAAAGGCCTTTACGTCAGGCAGGAGTGCGTCGGGCGCCTCCTACGTCGGAATCGCCGGGTGCGCAAGCGTGGCCGCAGGCGGTATAATAGCTGGCGCGAAGCCGGGGGCAGCGTTTGAGTATTATTCCTAACCTCATCACTTTGGGGCGCATCATTTTGGTGCCGATCGTGGTCTTGGCCATTACATCGGGCGAAATGCGGGCCGCCTTTTTCCTGTTCATGGCCGCTGGCATCAGCGACGCCGTCGACGGCTTTCTCGCCAAACGCTTCCACATGCGCAGCGAACTCGGCGCGCTGATTGATCCGCTGGCCGACAAGGCGTTGATCGTCTCGATCTACATCGCGCTCGGCATCGCCGGCGCACTGCCGATCTCGCTGGTGATCCTTGTCGTCTCGCGCGACATCATGATCGTTACCGGCTTTATGCTGTCCTGGCTGGTCGGCAAGCCGATGCCGGTGCGGCCGCTGCCGGTCTCGAAAGTCAACACCGTGGCGCAAATCCTGCTCGCGGCGCTGGTGTTGGCCGAGCGCGGCTTCGGCTTCGACGCCGTTTTGGCTTCGCAAATCGTCATCGGGCTGGTCGCCATCTTGACGTTACTCTCTATCGCCTTCTATCTCGCGGAATGGCTCCGCCATATGAACTCGGTCGGAGCCGGGCACTGATCGCCGGTGGGAAAGGTTCAAGTGCCATGCGGATCGAGCGGCAGGTCGTCTTTTGGATCATCGTCCTTGCGGTTTTGGTCGTTCTGTTATGGCTGTTGCATCAAGTCCTGTTGCCGTTCGTGGTCGGCGCAGCGCTCGCTTACATGCTCGATCCCTTGGCCACGCGGCTGGTCAAACGCGGGGTGAGCCGGCTCCTGGCCGCGCTCATCATTCTCGGCGGCTTCATTGTCATATTTGTCGGTCTGTTCATTCTCGTCGCGCCGCTACTGGCCAATCAGTTCGCGGCCTTTGTCGAACACATCCCCGGCTACATTCAGCGCCTGCAGGCGCTGCTGACCGATAACCAGCATCAATGGCTCAAGGGGCTTGTCGGCAATGCTGCGGGCGGCAGCCAGGAGTCGACCAGCGTTTTAGTGAACAAATCGCTTGAATATCTGTCCAGCGTCATCCCCACATTGTGGACCAAAGGCGAAGCGATGCTTTCGCTGTTTTCGCTCTTGGTGATCACGCCGGTTGTCGTTTTCTACCTGTTGGCGGATTGGGACCGCGTCATCGCCGCCTTCGACGACCTGATCCCATTGCCCCAGCGCGATACCGTGCGCGGTCTGGTGCGTCAGATCGATGAAGTGCTGTCCGGCTATCTGCACGGCCAAATGATCGTCTGCGTCATTCTTGGCGTTTATTACGCGATCGGATTGACGGCAGCCGGTTTGAGTTTTGGCATCTTGATCGGCGTTGTGTCGGGTTTTCTGACCTTCATTCCCTATGTCGGGTCGTTGACCGCGCTGGTGGTGTCCGTATGCGTAGCGCTGGCGCAGTTTGCTCCGGACTGGACACGAATTCTCATTATCGTCGGCATTGTTGTTTTCGGCCAATTCATCGAGGGCAACATATTGTCGCCGAAGCTCGTCGGCGAAAGCGTCGGCTTGCATCCGGTCTGGCTCATCTTCGCGCTGCTCGCCTTCGGTTCTTTGTTCGGCTTTGTCGGCCTGGTGCTAGCGGTGCCGTTGGCGGCGGCCGCCGGCGTGTTGACGCGGTTCGGTCTGGCGCGTTACCGGGAAAGCCCACTCTTTACCGGAAACCGGCCGACCTGACGGCGCCATGTCCAATCGCCCGCGCCAGCTTGCGCTCGCGCTCGATCACGCGGAAAGCTACGCGCGGGACGACTTTCTGTCCGGCCCGTCCAATGAGGACGCGCTGCGGCTCATCGATATGTGGCCGGATTGGCCCGCCAACGCGCTGGCGCTGGTCGGGCCCGAAGGCTCGGGCAAGACGCATTTAGCCATGATCTGGGCGGCCGCGGCCGGCGCGCGGGTGGTGTCCGCGCGCGCGCTCCACGAAGCCGTGTTGCCGTCGGCGCTCGCAACCGGCGCCCTAGTCGTCGAAGACGCTGCGGCCGGCGCCGACGAGCGCGCATTATTCCACCTGTTGAACATCGCGCGTGAGGAACGGGCGTCGCTCTTGTTCACTGCGCGCACGCCGCCGGCGACGTGGACGATCGCCATTGCCGACCTCGCCTCGCGGCTGCGCGCGCTGCCGGTCGTGACGCTGCAGCCACCAGACGATGCGTTGCTGCGCTCAGTGATCGTCAAGCTCGCGACCGATCGGCAGCTGACGCTGGACGAGCCGATCGTGAGTTACCTGTCGACGCACATCGAGCGTTCGTTCGCCGCCGCGCGCTCGGCCGTCGTCGCCCTCGACGAAGAGGCGCTAAGGCGAGGTCGCCCGGCGACGCGGGCGCTCGCGGCGGAATTGTTTCGCGCCGGCACCGCGGTGCCCTAGCCCGGGAAGCGCTTGGCTCACGATGTCGGCAAGCGCCATAAAGTCATCTCGGCGCGGCGATGTGCGGCGCCAAGCGAGCCCGATGGTGCGCGCCGGTTCCGGCGCCGCAAAGCGTACTAGCTTGACGCGGTGGTCGCGCGCCTCGACGTCGGCGGCAACTTCCGGCAACAGCGTAACGCCATAGCCGGCGGCCACCATCTGCATGATCGTTGCGAGCGACGTTGCCCCTAAGCTCGCTGGCACGTCGCCGTTTTCGGGTGTGCAAAACGCCAAGGCCTGATCGCGCAGGCAATGCCCCTCCTCAAGCAGAATGAGGCGGCGCTGATCGACATCATCGACGGCGACCCGTTTTGGCGTCGGTGATGCATCGGAGGCCGGCAAAGCCAGCAGGAAGGGGTCATCGAACAGTCGCACCGTCTCAACATCCTCTCCATTCGCCGGCAGGGCCAGCATGACCACGTCGAGATCGCCGGCGCTCAGTTCGCTCAACAATGCCTTGGTCTGGGTCTCGCGCACCTCGAGGCGCAACTGCGGATACGCGGTCTGTAGCCGCGGCAAGACGCGCGGCAGCAGGTAGGGCGCCAGCGTCGGAATAATGCCGAGCGAAAGTTTGCCAGTGAGTACGCCTCGGTAGCGGACGAAGTCGACCAGGTCGCGCGTGGCTGCGAGGATATGCTCGGCGCGCCGCGCCGCTTCGAGCCCGGTTTCGGTCAATGCGACTTCGCCGGTGCGCCGCTCGACGAGTGCGGCTCCAATTTCACGCTCGAGCTCGCGCACCTGCATGGAGAGCGCCGGCTGGGTGACGGCACAATCCTCGGCGGCTTTGCCAAAATGCCGATGGCGGGCGAGCGCGACCAAGTAGCGAAGCTGCCTCAAGGTGATCATCGGCGATAAGGTAAACTTATCGGCACCCCGCATCAATACGATTAGACTTGATCGAGGGAGAGGTCTAAAAGCACCCATCCCCGCAATACTAAGCCGAGGCCACCTCGTTTTGGTCCGGCGCCCGGCCCTGGAAGGGACGCAAGGTTTCGCCACGGACCAACGCCACACGAAAACGACGCCACGAAACTTCAAACCGCGATCGGAGAACACCAATGGATGCAAAAACCGATGATAAAAGCGCGGGCAAATGCCCGTTTGTTCACGGACCCTCGAACCGGGATTGGTGGCCGAAGTCGTTGAGCATCGAGATGCTGCATCGGAATTCGTCGCTGTCCGATCCGATGGGCAAGGATTTCGACTACGCCAAGGAATTCAAGAGTCTCGACCTTCCTGCCGTGATCAAAGACCTCACGGCGCTGATGACGAATTCGCAGGATTGGTGGCCGGCCGACTTCGGGCATTACGGCGGACTGATGATCCGCATGGCCTGGCATAGCGCGGGCACGTATCGCATCACCGACGGCCGTGGCGGTGCCGGTGCCGGCCAGCAGCGCTTCGCGCCGCTCAACTCCTGGCCCGACAACGCCAACCTTGATAAGGCGCGCCGGCTGCTGTGGCCGATCAAACAGAAATACGGCCGCAAAATTTCCTGGGCCGACTTGATGGTCCTCGCCGGAAACGTTGCGCTCGAGTCGATGGGCTTCAAAACGTTCGGGTTCGCCGGCGGCCGCGTCGATGTCTGGGAGCCGGAGGAGCTCTACTGGGGCCCGGAAGGCACCTGGCTTGGCGACGAGCGCTACAGCGGCGAGCGTCAGCTCGCCGAGCCGCTCGGCGCCGTGCAGATGGGTCTCATTTACGTCAATCCGGCGGGCCCGAACGGCAAGCCTGATCCGGTCGCCGCGGCAAAAGACATTCGCGAAACGTTCTTTCGCATGGCGATGAACGACGAGGAGACCGTCGCGTTGATCGCAGGCGGCCATTCTTTCGGCAAGACCCACGGCGCCGGCGATCCGTCGCTGGTCGGCCCGGAGCCTGAAGCCGGCGCCCTCGAGGATCAAGGCCTCGGCTGGAGGAGCAAGCACGGCACGGGCTTTGGCGCCGACGCCATTACCGGAGGCCCAGAAGTCACATGGACGCAGACGCCGACCAAGTGGAGCAATCTTTTCTTCAAGAACCTGTTCGAAAACGAATGGGAGCTCATGCACAGCCCGGCCGGCGTGCCGCAATGGAAAGCAAAAGGCGCCGCGGCCACAATCCCCGACCCGTTCGACAAGTCGAAGAAGCATGTACCGACCATGCTCACCACCGACCTGTCGCTGCGGATGGACCCGGCCTACGAAAAAATCTCGCGCCGCTTCTATGAGCATCCGGATCAGTTCGCGGACGCGTTTGCGCGCGCGTGGTTCAAGCTCACGCACCGCGACATGGGTCCGATCGCGCGCTACCTCGGCCCGCTGGTGCCGAAGGAGACGTTGATCTGGCAGGACCCGATCCCCGCCGTGAACCATCCGCTGATCGGCGAGCAGGACATCGCGGCACTGAAGACCAAGATCCTCTCGTCTGGATTGACGGTGTCGCAGCTTGTCTCGGCAGCTTGGGCGTCGGCATCGACGTACCGCGGTACCGACAAGCGCGGTGGCGCCAACGGCGCGCGCATTCGCTTGAGCCCGCAGAAAGACTGGGAGGTGAATCAGCCGGCGCAGCTCAAGACGGTGCTGGCAAAGCTCGAAGCGATCGGCAAGGAGTCCGGCAAGAAGGTGTCGCTCGCCGACCTGATCGTTCTCGGCGGCAGCGCCGCGGTCGAAAAGGCCGCGAAAGATGCCGGCGTCGACGTCAAGGTGCCGTTCACGCCGGGACGCGCGGACGCCTCGCAGGAGCAGACTGACGTCGAGTCCTTCGCGCCGCTTGAGCCTCGCGCCGACGGCTTCCGCAACTACATCAGCGGTAAGCGGCAGTTCATGCAGCCGGAAGAGGCGCTGGTAGACCGCGCTGCGCTGCTGCGACTGACGGGGCCGGAGCTGACGGTTCTGGTCGGCGGATTGCGCGTCCTTGGCGTCAATGTCGGCGGCTCCAAGCACGGCGTGTTTACGGGCAAGCCCGGCACGCTGACGAATGACTTCTTCGTCAACCTTCTCGACATGGGCACCGAGTGGACGCCGCCGAATGCCGAAGGCGTCTATCAGGGCCGTGACCGCAAGACCAAGGCCGCCAAGTGGACCGCGACGCGCGTCGATTTGATCTTCGGTTCGCATTCGCAGCTTCGCGCCTTCGCGGAAGTCTATGCAACGGCGGACTCGAAAGAGAAGTTCGTGAAGGACTTTGTCGCGGCCTGGAACAAGGTGATGAACGCCGATCGCTTCGACTTGGCCTGATGGACTTGGCCTGTTAGTGGCGGCTCAAGAGCCTATGACAATGAAACGGCCGGGGATGTCCCCGGCCGTTTTTGCTGTACGCGGCTGGCGCCGTATTCAGTAAGGCGTTGCGAATGCTCTCATTTTGTTGCGGCGGCGCGGCCGCGTTATGATGCCTGATCGTACCGCCAAGGAGCCTTGACGGCACCGCCACCGCGCCGCCTTATCGCGGCGCTGTGATGGTTCGTCGAGTCGTTGCAAAGGATGAAAGTGTGAAGCTCGAGGCACAAAGCGCAACCATGGCCGATCGCGGCCAGGCGACGGCGGTCGCGGTCGACGGCGACCGCGCGCTCCGCTTGGACGCGCCGCAGCGGCTGTCTGAGCCGGCTGAACGGCACCCGGCGTCGCCGCTCGCCGCAAGCCCGGAGCGCTTCATCAACCGCGAACTGTCGTGGCTCAATTTCAACCGCCGCGTCCTCGAAGAATCCGCCAATCGCGAGCATCCGTTGCTCGAGCGCTTGCGGTTCCTGTCAATCTCCGCCGCCAACCTCGACGAATTCTTCATGGTGCGCGTCGCCGGTCTGCGCGCGCAGGTGCGCGCCGGAATCGCCACGCAAAGCCCGGAAGGATTGACGCCCGCCGAGCAACTCGCGCGCATCGCCGACGCCGTCGTCCTCCTGGTGGAGGATCAGCAGGCGCAGTGGCGCGAGTTGCGCGCGGCACTGGCCCGCGCCGGCATCGTGCTGATCGACGGCGCTGACGTTACCAAGACCGAGAAGGCTTGGCTCGAAGATTATTTTCTTTTGCACATCTTTCCGCTGCTGACGCCGCTCGCCGTCGATCCGGCGCATCCATTCCCGTTCATCCCCAACCTCGGTTTCTCGATCGCCTTGCAGCTTGCCCGGGCCAAGGACGGCCGGGCGATGAATGCGCTGATCCGCATGCCGAACCGCATCGAGCGCTTCGTGCGGCTGCCGGCAAGCGGCGAGGGCAAAGACGTCCGGATGATTTCCGTCGAAGGTGCGACCAGCCTGTTCATCGGCAAACTGTTCCCGGGCTACGTGGTCAAGGGCGTCGGCGCATTCCGCGTCATCCGCGACTCCGAACTGGAAATCCTCGAAGAGGCCGAAGACTTGGTGCGGCTATTCGAAACCGCGCTCAAGCGCCGCCGCCGCGGTTCGGTGATCCGGCTCGACATCGAGGCCGACATGCCGCCGGAACTGCAGCGCTTCGTGCAGCGCGCGCTCGATGCGACCGACGACGGCATGTTCAAGGTCGACGGCGTGCTGGCGCTCAACGAGATGGTGCAACTCACCAGCCTCGATCGGCCGGATCTGGAATTCGTGCCCTACACGCCGCGCTATCCCGACCGCATCCGCGATCATGGCGGCGACTGTTTCGCCGCCATCCGCCAGAAGGACCTTATCGTCCACCACCCCTACGAGTCGTTCGACGTCGTGGTGGATTTCCTTCACCAGGCGACCCGCGATCCCGATGTCGTCGCCATCAAACAGACGCTTTATCGCACCTCGGCGGATTCCCCGATCGTGCGGACGCTTGCGGAAGCGGCCGAGGCGGGCAAATCCGTCACTGCGGTCGTCGAACTCAAGGCGCGCTTCGACGAGGAAGCCAACATCCGCTGGGCGCGCGACCTGGAACGCGCCGGCGTACAGGTCGTTTACGGCTTCATCGAGCTTAAGACGCACGCCAAATTATCGCTGGTGATCCGCCGCGAGGGCAGTGCGCTGGCGTCCTATGTGCACGTCGGCACCGGCAACTATCACCCGGTGACGGCGCGCATCTACACCGACCTGTCGTTTTTCACCGCCGATCCGGTGATCGCCCGCGATGTCACGCGTGTGTTCAACTATATCACCGGTTATGCCGAACCGGCCGGGCTTGAGCGCATGGCGGTGTCGCCGCTGACCTTGCGCAAGCGCATCGTCGAGCACATCGAGCAGGAAATCGCCCATGCCAAGGCCGGCCGTCCGGCGGCGATCTGGATGAAGATGAATGCGCTGGTCGACCCCGACATCATCGACGCGCTGTACAAGGCGTCGAGCGCCGGCGTCGCTATCGAGCTCATCGCGCGCGGCATCTGTTGCCTGCGGCCGGGCGTGCCGGGCCTATCGGAAAACATTCGCGTCAAATCGATCGTCGGGCGCTTCCTCGAACACGGCCGCATCTACTGTTTCGGCTCCGGCCACGCCCTGCCGCACCCGAAGGCCGCGGTCTACATTTCGTCGGCCGATATGATGCCGCGCAATCTCGACCGCCGCGTCGAAGTGCTCTGCCCGATCCTCAATCCCACCGTGCACGCGCAGGTGCTTGATCAGATCATGGTCGCCAATCTCAAGGACAACGAGCAAAGCTGGGAATTGTTGGCCGACGGTTCCTCGCGCCGCATCAAGCCGGGCTCGAACGAAGAGAAGTTCAACGTACACACCTACTTCATGACCAATCCGAGCCTCTCGGGGCGTGGTAAGTCGCCTAAGGATTCCGTCCCGCGCCTGCGCCACCGCCCGGGGCGTGTGTGATCGGGAATTTTACCGTCCCTTCCGCTGACTTCGAAATATGAGCCGCCAAAAAATGGACGTCGCTCACGGACGTCTCGACCATGGTCCGCCGCTTGCCGTCGTCGACATCGGCTCAAACTCGGTGCGCCTCGTCGTCTATGAAGGTCTCTCGCGCAGCCCAACGCCGCTGTTCAACGAAAAGGCGCTGTGCGGTCTCGGCCGCGAAGTGCAGACCACGGGGCTCCTTGCCGCCGACGCGGTCGACCTGGCGCTCGCATCGCTCAAACGCTATCGCGCGCTGTGCACGACCCTGGGTGTCAAAAAGATTTTGGCCATCGCCACCGCCGCCTGCCGCGACGCCAAGAACGGCCGCGCCTTCATCAGTCTCGCCGAGCGCATCCTTGGCACCGACATCGACATCCTATCCGGCGGGCGCGAGGCGGAGTTGACGGCGCTCGGCGTGATTTCCGGCGTGTATGAGGCCGACGGTGTGGTCGGCGATCTGGGCGGCGGCTCGCTCGAGCTAATCGACGTGCATGGCACGCGGGCGCGCCGCGGGCTGACCCGGCCGCTCGGCGGGCTGGCGTTGGCGGATATCTCAGCAAAGTCGCTCAAGAAGGCGGAGAAATTCGTCAAGAAAACGCTCAGTTCGCTTCCGGTGCTGCGCGCCTGCGAAGGCCGCAACTTCTATGCCGTCGGCGGGACGTGGCGCGCGCTGGCGCGGCTGCACATGTGGCAGACCGGATATCCGCTGCACGT
>CAYWNY010000056.1:0-20767 GCA_964459765.1 uncultured Hyphomicrobiales bacterium
ATCAAGGATCAGTTCGGTTTGACGCGGCTGCGGGGCGCTTTCACGGGCGGCGAAGCCATCGGCGAGGAGACCTTCGTCTTCTATCGCGCGCTCGGCATCAAGCTCCGCCAGCTTTACGGCCAGACCGAAACCAGCGCCTACAATGCCATACAGAGCACCGACGAAGTCCAGTTGCACACCGTCGGCCGCGCGCTGCCGGGCGTTGAGATAAAAATCAGCGACACCGGCGAAATCTTAGTGCGTTCCGGCAGCGTGTTCGAGGGTTACTTCCGGCAGCCGCAGGCGACTGCCGAGGCACTGCGCGACGGCTGGCTGCATAGCGGCGATGCCGGCTATCTCGAACCGGACGGACATCTTGTCGTGCTCGGCCGCGTATCAGACGTCGTGCACACGGCCAGGGGCGAGCGCTACATTCCGAACTACATCGAGAACCGATTGAAGTTCAGTCCTTTCATCAAGGATGCGGCCGTCTTCGGGCGCGATCGCGACAGGCTTTCTGCGATCGTCTGTATCGACCGGGAAGCCGTCGGATTGTGGGCCGAGCAGCGCGGCATCTCCTACATGTCCTACGCGGACCTCGCGCAGAACCTGCAGGTTGTCGAACTCGTAGCCGACGCAGTCAGGCATGTTAACCGCACCATGCCGGAAGGCTTGCGGCTGCATGAGTTCGTCTGTCTGCACAAGGAATTCGATCCGGATGACGGCGAGATCACGCGCACGCGCAAGATTCGGCGGAACGTAGTCGAGGAGCGCTACAAACCAATCATCGATGCCATCTATGGGCGCGAGAAACATGTGCTGATGCAGGCGAAGATCACCTATGAGTCGGGCGAAACCGGCGTGATCGAACGCATGCTCGCGGTGCAGGAGGCGTGAGCCGTGGATATCGCGCTCCTGCTCGAATCTGCCGTCAATGGCGCTCTGGTCGGGCTGATGTACGCACTCGTCGCGATCGGTATCGTGCTGATCTACAAGTCCTCGTCGGTGCCTAATTTGGCCCAAGGCGCGATGGTGATGCTCGGCGCCTACGTCGTCCTTGCATTCGCGGGCCTCGGCCTGCCGCTGTGGGCCGCCATCCCGTTCGGCATTCTCGCGATGTTCGGCATTGGCATCGCGATCGAGCGCTTCGCGCTGCGCCGGCTCGCCGGCCGGCCGATCATCATGATCCTGATGATGACGCTCGGCCTCGACATCTTCCTTCGTGCCGGCACATTGGCGATCTGGGGCGCCACCGCGCGGCCGATGCAGCTCGGCATCGACGACGCGCCACTTTTTGTTGGACCGTTATTGATCAACCGCACTTATGCGGTGGGAGCCGCCATTGCGGTCGCGATGTTTGGTCTCTTCGTCCTTTTCTTTCGCACGCGGGTCGGGACCGTGCTGCGTGCGATCTCGGATGATTACACGGCCGCATGGTCGGTCGGCATCTCGGTCGAGCGCGGGATCGCGCTGTCCTGGGCGATGGCTGCGGTGGTCGCAGCGATAGCCGGGGTACTGTGGGGCTCGGTACAGGGTGTCGATCAGTCGCTCGCGCTTCTGCTGCTCAAGTCCGTCGCGGTTGCCGTGCTCGGCGGCCTCGACAGCATCGGCGGCGCGCTGATCGCCGGCGTCATGATCGGCATGATCGAAGCCGTCGCGTCGGCATATCTCGATCCGATGGTCGGCGGCGCCAGCCGCGAACTGGTCGATGCCGCGATACTGATTCTCACTATCCTGGTGCGCCCGCACGGCCTATTCGGCCGCCATGACATCGAGAGGGTGTGATGCTGTTTCGCCAGGCCGGCATTTTCCACACCGGCTACGACGCCGACCGCGCGCTGTTTCCGATTCCAGCAGACCGGATCATGATCGGCGGCCTGCTCGTGCTTGCGATCCTGGCGCCGTTCTACCTCAACTCTCTCTACCTCAGTAGTTTCGTCCTGCCCTGGCTGGTGTGGACGGCGGCGACCTTGGGACTCAACCTCATCATTGGCTGGGCCGGCCAATTCCATCTCGGCTACGCGGCGGTCATGGGCATCGGAGCCTATGCGACCGTGCACGCGACGCGCTTCGGCGTGCCTTGGGAGATCGCCGCCGTGCTCGGCGGGCTTACGGCGGCGATGATCGGCCTCGTGTTCGCGTTTGCCTCGCTGCGCGTCAAGGGCCTCTATCTCGCGCTGAGCACGCTCGCCATGCAGTTCGTCGTGGATTGGACGATTACCCACGTTCCAGCGATCAGCGGCGGTACCCAAGCGACGTTACAGGCGCCAGACATCAGGCTCCTCGGGCTGCCGGTGCGGTCGGAAGCGGGCCTCTATTACATTGCGCTCGCCTGGTGTGTGCTTGTTACCTTATTTATGCTCAACCTTCGCCGCACGGCGCTTGGCCGCGCTCTCGTCGCCGTCCGCGAGAAAGACTATGCGGCTGCTGTGATCGGGGTGAGCAGTTTCTATTTCAAGCTCGTCGCCTTTGCGACGTCATCATTCATCGGCGGCGTTTCGGGCGCGGTCCTGATCGGTACGTTCTATCATGCCGTCACGCCGGAACAGTTTTCAGTCGACGTTTCGATCCAGGCGCTCGCGATGGTCATCGTCGGCGGATTAGCCTCGATCATCGGCAGCTATTTCGGCGCCGGATTCATTCTGCTGATGCCCGGGATCATGAATTCCTTCATCTCCTGGCTCGCCACCGAGTTCGGTTTCTCGCTTGGCATCGAGACGCTGGCGCATCTTCCGCACGCGCTCTACGGCGCATTGATCGTCGCCTTTCTGCTGGTCGAACCGCTCGGCCTCGGCAAGATTTACGGCAACATACGCGATTACCTGCTGGTCTGGCCTTTCGGCTATACGAAGAAGTAGCACGATGGACCAAGCCATTCTCACCCTCAACAACGTCGAAGTCGTCTACGACTACGTGTCGCTGGCGATCAAAGGCGTCTCGCTCACGGTGCCCGAGCGTGGAATCGTCGCGCTCCTGGGCGGCAATGGCGCCGGCAAGAGCACGACGCTCAAATCGATCAGTGGATTGCTGACGCCGGAGCGTGGCGAAGTGCGGCGCGGGGAGATCACCTTCCTGGGCAGAGATGTCCGCGCCTTGCCGCCGCAGGAGCGCGTGCGACTCGGGATCGCGCACGTGCTGGAGGGCCGGCGCGTCTTCGAGCACCTGACCCCGGAGGAGAATCTCGTGGCGGCGTCCGCGATCCGTAGCCGCCACGACTTCGCACGCAACAAGGAACGGGTCTACGCCTACTTCCCGCGTCTCTACGAGCGCCGCTCATCGGAGGCCGGCTATCTGTCGGGCGGCGAGCAGCAGATGCTGGCGATCGGGCGGGCCCTCATGACGCAACCTAAGCTTCTCATGCTCGATGAGCCCAGCCTCGGCCTGGCGCCATTCCTCGTCGCCGAGATCTTCGAGATCATCCGCAGCATCAACAAGGAAGAAGGGCTGTCGGTGCTGCTGGTCGAGCAGAACGCGGTCGCCGCGCTCGAGATTGTTTCGTACGGTTACCTGATCGAGAGCGGACGCATCGTGATGCACGACACCGCACAGGCGCTGAAGAAGAACCCCGACATCCAGGAGTTCTATCTCGGCGGCAGCAATTCCCGTAACTTCCACGATATCAAGCACTACCGGCGCCGCAAGCGTTGGCTGACCTGACCGAACTTTCAAAACCGCAACACAACTACAAGGGAGGGAAAGATGAAACTCAGACTGACAACATGGCTCGCCGGCGCGGCGATGCTGCTCGCCGGCATGCTGCCGGCGGCGGCGCAGGAAGCCATCAAGTTCGCGCTCTGTTACGATATCAGCAAGGCGTATTCGTTCGTCACGCCGCAGGTGGCGCAAGCCGCGCGCGACTACGCCACGCTGCTTAACCAAAAGGGCGGCATCGGCGGCCACCCCATCGAAGTCATCGTGCGGGATCACGGCAACGAGCCGCAGCGCGGCATCGAATGCTACGAGGAGCTCAAGCGGGAAGGCGTGATGGTGTTCGACTTCCTGTCGACGCCAGTTTCCCGCGCCGTGCTGCCGCGCATCAGCAAGGACGGCAACATTATGCTGCAGTCGCTCGCCGGCCGCGGCGACGCCGTTGACGGCGAGGTCTTCAAGTGGGTGTTTCCGGTCGGACCGACCTACTGGGGCCAAGCGGCGAACGACGTCGCCTACATCAAGCAGAAACAGGGCGGGACCCTGAAAGGCGTCAAGATCGCGTTCTTTTATGTCGACTATCCATTCGGGCAGGAGCCGATCGGTATCCTCAAGACGCTGGCCGCCAAGGAAGGCTTCGATCTCCAGCTCTTCCCGTATCCGCTGCCCGGCAACGACCAGGCGTCGGCCTGGACGCAGATGCGCCGCTTCGATCCGGACTGGATCATCAGCTGGAGCCTCTCGAACATGCACGTGATTGCGTCGCGCGAGATGAAGCGCAACGGCATCCCGATCAGCAAGTACATCTCGGTCAACTGGCTGAACGAAATCGACATCAAGAACATCGGTGCCGATGCCGCCAAGGGCCTCAAACGAGGCACGAGCGTCGCCGGCGGTCAGGATCATCCGCTGATCAAGGAAATCATCACCGAAATTTACGACAAGGGCAAAGGCGCGGGTGATCGCAAGAATCTCGACGACGTCTACTACAACACCGGCCTTGCGATTTACTCGATCGCTTTTGAGGGCGCGCGGCTCGCGGTGGAGAAGGGCGGCTGGCCGCTGACGCCGGAGAAGCTCAAGGCCGGCCTCGAGTCGATAAAAGATTTCAGCGCCAACGGCCTGATGGCGCCGTTGACAGTGACGCCCGCCGATCACGGCGGCGGCGGCAGGACCCGCGTCGAAATGTGGGACGGCACCAAGTGGGTACCGGAGACGGATTGGATCGCCGGCTTCTCCGAAGAAGTGTGGAAAGTCGTGAAGGAAAGTTCCGCCGAATACGCCAAGTCCGAGGCGGCGAAGTAGGCACCGGCACAACGCAAAGTGAGATCGGGGCCGCGTCGGTTTCGCGGCCCCCGCAGGCGTAAGGTCAGGATGATGCAAATGGCAAGATTTCACGGCAAGTCCGCCATCGTAACCGGCGGCGCGGGCGGCATTGGTTCGGCGACATGTCGCCGCTTCGCCGCCGAGGGCGCGCGGGTCGCCGTGTTCGATCGCGACGAGGCCGGCGCGCAAAAAGTCGCAAGAGATATCGAGGCCGCCGGCGGCAAAGCGCAGGCCTTCGCGTGCGATATCACGGACCGGCAGACTATCGATGCTGCCGTATCAGCGAGCGAATCCGCGCTAGGGCCGGCAGCGATTCTGGTCAACAATGCCGGCTTCGATATTTTCAAGCCTTTCCTCAAGACCGAGCCAAGCGAGTGGGAGCGCCTGATCGCGGTGAATCTCCTCGGACCACTGCACATGCATCACGCCGTGCTGCCGGGGATGGTCGAGCGAAAGTACGGCCGCGTGGTCAATGTCTCGTCCGACGCGGCGCGCGTTGGTTCAACCGGCGAGGCGGTTTATGCGGCCTGCAAGTCGGCGATGCTTGGCTTCTCGAAGACGCTCGCGCGCGAGCATGCACGCCACGGCATCACGTTGAATGTCGTTTGTCCCGGCCCCACCAGCACCAATCTTTTGGCGGATTTTCTCAAGGGTGCCGACAATCCCGACAAGTTGATGGAGGCCTTTCGGCGGTCGATCCCGCTTGGGCGGATCGGTGCGCCCGACGATTTGCCTGGGACCATTGCGTTCTTGGCCAGCGACGACGCGGCGTATGTGACAGGCCAGGTGATCAGCGTTTCGGGCGGACTGTCGATGGCGGGCTAAGTCGCGGGCCGCGCTGAGCCCTCCGGCGGATCCTCTTTCACTCTAAAACAACGTGAATGTCAGCTGGTGGCCCCAAGCTGGCTCGTCGTATTCCGCGTATGCGGCGTCTATCGCAGGTAACCCTTCCTTCGTTCGGAAGTCAGGATAGGGCATCGGTCGCAACCCCCACTCAAGTCGGATCAATGGGGGAGCGAGAAAGACCAATCCGCCTGAGCCCGGTATCAACTCCGCGGTTGATGCGTTCGCATAATGACGGATTATGGAACTGGGAGCGCCGGTGCTGCTGCCAACGTTGGAGATGTCGAGCAGAAAGATAATTCGTATTGCACTGGCCGAATTTTGCCGAGAGTAGACGAGGGGGCAGCGCCATCATGGATGCGTGGCGCCGCCGTCGACGGTCAACTCTTGGCCGGTCATAAAGGCCGACGCATCGGAAGCGAGAAACAAAACCACGCCGAGCAAATCCGCCGGCAGCTGCGGCCGCGGAATGGATTGCATGGCGATGATGCGTTCCTTCTGCTCGGGCGTGACCGTCTTGCGCGGAATTTCAGTAAAGGTGGCGCCGGGCAAAACCGCGTTGACGGTGATGCCGTCGGGGCCGAGCTCCCGCGCCATGGAATGGGTCATTCCGGCGAGCGCGGCTTTCGAGGCGATATAGTGCAGATAATTCGGGCGGCCGAGGGTGACTGCGCCCGAGGCCATGTTGATGATGCGGCCCCATTTGTTCTTGCGCATAAGCGGAACCATGGTGCGAGCGCAGAGAAACGGACCGGTGACGTTGACCCGCAGTACCTGCTCCCACTCGGCGAGCGGTATCTGCTCGAACGGGCGCATCTCCAGCGTGGAGAAAATCGCGGCGTTATTGATCAGCACGTCGGCTCGCCCGTAGCGCTGCGTTACGTCAACGCCGAGGCGTTCGACCGATGTTGGATCGGCGACGTCGGTTTCGATCGCCACGGCGTGACCGTTGCCAGCGGCGATTTCCTCCACCACCATGCGGGCCCTGTCCACATTGCGCTCGGCGATCACCACCTTAGCGCCGCCGGACGCGAACGTCTTTGCGAAGCTACGGCCGATTCCCTGGCCGGCGCCGGTGATGACGACAACCTTGTCAGCCACGGAGAATGCGTCGGACACAACCGCTCCTCTACGCCGCGTGCGCCAGCGCGCCGAGCGCGACCGCGGCGTCGGCCGGCTTCCACCAGAGTTTGACGTCGAGATCGCGAGCGATGATGCCGGCGGCGATGTAGCCAGCGCCGCCTGAGATGGCGCCGCCGGGATGGCCGGCGGAGCCTGCCATATAAAGGTTCGGGATCGGCGTGCGGTAGCCGAAGTGGTTGTACATCACCTGCTCGGCATTGAAGGCGCCCATAAAGATGTCGCCGCGGCGCATATTGATTAGTTCTGCCGTATATTCCTTTGCCGTGTAGACATACTGCCCGATGATGTTGGCCTTTGTCATGTTTGGACAATAGCGGGCGAAGGTTTCGATAATTTTCTCGGAAAAGTCGCGCGTGAAGTCCGCGTAGCTCTGTCCACCGAGATCCGGCTCGAACGGCATTACATGCCAGCAATAGGTGGTGTGCTTGCTAGGAGGCGCCTGAGAGGGATCGATCACGCTGAGCGGGCCGGAGCCGAATTGCACGACGCGGGGAATGCGGCCTGCCTTCACGTCCTCATGCGCCGAGAACAGCTCCTCCATGGTTTCGGCGCCGATGCTCCATTTGAGCGTGCGGTCAATGTTG
The DNA here is from genome assembly GCA_964459765.1 of uncultured Hyphomicrobiales bacterium. Classification (GTDB taxonomy): domain Bacteria; phylum Pseudomonadota; class Alphaproteobacteria; order Rhizobiales; family Xanthobacteraceae; genus BOG-931. The sequence goes on from CAYWNY010000056.1 coordinate 7,524, forward strand.
GGGTCGAATGCCGCGGCCGCAAAGCGCGGCGCTTCGTTTAGAGCCAGATGCAGCCCGAACAGCGTCCAGCCGGTGTATTGGAAGTGGTCGAGCTTGGCGGCGAATGCCGCGGGCAATTGCGCGCGACCGACCATAGTCTCGAAGGTCTGGTGCACGTCCACGGTCGAGACGACGAAGGATCGGGCACGCACCGTGCGCCCGTCGGCGAGAACGATGCCACGGGCCTGGCCGCCCTCGATCAGGATGCGGTCGATCGCGACCTGCGGCGCGAACGTGCCGCCGGCGGCGATGAAGGTTTCCATCAGGCCGCGTGCCAGATTGAACGAGCCGCCCTGGCAAAGCTGGTAGCCGGTCTCCAAGTCGAAGGCGCGGATCACCGAACCCATCGGGCTTGTCTTCGACAACGTGTCGGTGAGCCAGGTGCCGAACAGCGAGACCTTGAACAGGAACAGCAGCTTGACATGATCGTTTTCGAATAGCTCGTCCACAACTTCGAGCGGTTGCCGCCGGCTGATAGCGAGGAAATCGCGGCCGAGCGCCGTCTTGTTGAGGAATGCTTCGCGCTCCGACTGCGGCAACGGCTCGGCGTAACGCTCCGGAATGAGAATGCGCGCGGTGATCTCCTCGGCTCGGCGGTTCCAGTCGCGGAAGGTCTCGGCGTCGCGCCGGGAGAAGCGCGCAACATTGGCGATGGTTTCCTCGCGGTCGCGGCCGAACACCAGCGCGGTGCCATCGCTATGCGCTTGGCCGAATTCGTAGCGCGGCGTGATGTAGGTGACGCGATCTTCGAGGCCCAAATCCTTGAACCACGGGGTCTCGGAGATATGGAAATGATTAATTGAATGCAAATTGTGATAGAAGCCCGGCGCGGTGGCTTCCTGGGTGCAGAGACCGCCACCATATTGCAGCCGGCGGTCGACCAAAAGAATCCTCAAACCGGCCTTGGCGAGATAGGTGCCGAGGATCAGACCGTGATGGCCGGCGCCGATAACGATGCCGTCGTAGGTTTTCTCGAGCGCCTTGGTCACACCGTCCTCCCCGTTGCCTCGATTTAGTTTGTCCCAAGTAGACATTGGCTGCTTGTTCCCGCGCAAGCGGAAATCTAACGAGAGTTGCTACACGAGCAGAGCAGGATCGTTGACAGCGCAGGGCGGGTCGCTTTTTTTCCGATTGTGTTGCAAAACTCGTTTTTCATTGGTGCTCAAAAATTCTGCGGGCTGCTGGCGCGACCTTCGTGTAAAGATATGAGGGACCTCACCGCCTCACGTTAAACTCATAGGCGAGTTCGGTAGCGCGACAGAGACTATACGAATCAGCGATTGCGTTCGGTTTCTTATTTTTGCGAAAAATTCGTAGCCCTTCAACTTTCGAGTTTTGCAACACAATCTTTCCGAAAGCGGATATTCGAGGTCCTTCGGGTGATGTCCGTTGAGGGCCACTTTTCCGACTCCTGAATCGCAGCAAAGCTGCCATAGCGGACCGCCTCTACGCTCCGCGACCGCGATCCCACGCGGCGGGAAACATTAGGGATGCAGGAGCAGCTGCTATCCATCGACGAGCAAGATACTTAGGCAGACTGGACAACCGTTTCGTTCAGAAGCTTCCAAACGACGGCGGGCCGAAGCGGCGTCCCGCGCACGCGGGCGCCGGTATGCTCAATTGCGTCAGCAACCGCGTTCGCTATGGCGGCGTGGGCTCCGATAGCGCCGCCCTCGCCTACCCCTTTCACGCCAAGAGGGTTCAGGCTTGTGGGCGATATAAGGTGACTGATTTCAATCGGTGGCAGATAGAGACTGGTCGGAAGGGGATAGTCGAGCAAGCTCGCTGTCAGAAGCTGTCCTTGCGCATCATAGACAAGTTCCTCAAGTAACGCGCCACCGACCCCTTGCGCGATGCCACCCGCGATCTGACCTTCCACGATCATCGGATTAATCATCCGGCCACAATCGTTCACCACGACGTAGCGCCGCAGCTTCACATCCCCGGTTTCGCGTTCAACCTCGACTTCGCCTATATGCACTCCATAGGAGAAGGGCGCTTCCTTCTTCTCGAAGTAATACCACGCCTCCAGGCCGGGCTCGGTGTTAGGCGGCCGATTTCCGGCCGGGACTGCTGCCTGGGCGAGTTCAGCAATTGTATAGCCTTTGTCCGGGACACCGACGACGCGTGCAACGCCGTCCTTCCACTCGAGATCCTCGGGACTAGCCTCGAACAGATGCGCGGCCAATTGGATCGCCTTTGTGCGAACCTGTTGAGCCGCGCCCAATGCAGCTGAACCCGCCATAACGGCATTGCGACTTGCGTAAGTTCCGACCCCGAACGGGATGCGGGCCGTATCACCGAAGCAGACACTCACTCGCTCCAATGGCACCTCAAGCTGATCGGCGACGATTTGAGCGAGCGCCGTGGCCGATCCTTGGCCCTGTGGCGCAGCGCCACTTACGACGGCGACGTTGCCGTTCCCATCAACGCGAACCTCCGCGCCCTCGTAGGGACCGATTGCCGCCTGTTGCACGTACACACAAATACCCACGCCCAGCAGCCGGTCCTCGCTTCGAGCCTGCAATTGGGCTTTGCGAAAGTCTGCGTAATCGGCCTTTTCCATGGCTTGCCGCAAAGCCGCAGGGAAGTCACCGGAATCGTATCTGACGGCACATTCAACATTCGCGAGCCCTATATTGTGCGGCAGAGCCTCGGGCGGCAGAAGGTTCTTCAAGCGCAACTCGGCAGGGTCGATGCCGAGCTGATGGCTCGCAATATCAAGAAGTCGCTCGCGCGCATAAGTCGCCTCTGGGGCGCCTGCACCACGATAAGTTGAGGTCGGGCTTTTGTTCGTCAGCGAGCAGACGACCTCAGCCGAATAATTCTTGATGTTGTACGGTCCGGGCAGTCCGGTAATTGCCAGCGAAGCATTGACCATCCCCAGCGTACGAACATAAGCGCCCTGATCGCTGATGATTTGGCCACGCATGCCAATGATTGTTCCGTTGGCTTTGAGCGCCAGTTCAAGGTCGAATGTCATCTCGCGCGCATGCACGCTTCCGAGGAAATGTCCCTGCGATCCTCGATCCATTTGACCGGGCGATTGAGGCGCGTAGCGGCGAACGGAATCAGAATGTCCTCAGGGTAAATGTCGCATTTAATGCCAAAACCGCCGCCGACGTCCGGCAGGATGCATCTGATGGACCGTTCTTCAATGCCGAGCATGGCCGCAGTTATGCGCCGCGCGGTATGCGGCCATTGACCCGATGCCCATACGATCAGTTCACCACTAATCGGATCAGGGCTAGCCAAGATGCCGCGGGTTTCCAATGGCACGCCCGTGTAGCGCTGCATGCGAAGTCGATCATGCACGATGTGGTCGGCTCCATCGAACGCCGCTTTTACGTCGCCGAAGCCTTGCGTCCAGCGCGCCGCAACATTTCCAGGTGCGGTAGCGTGCAGCAATGGCGCCTCTGCCGCGCGTGTTCGATCGGCATCAGTCGAACTAGGTAATGGGTCATATTCTACTTCTGCGGCTTCGAGGGCGTCCTCGGCACAAACGCGATCCGATGCCAGGACGATCGCCACGGGCTCCCCGACATACCTCACGACGTCGCGAGCTAGTGGATGTTGTGCGCAGGGCAGCAGAGAGGGGACGCCGACCAACACCGGGATCGTCGGCGGGTTCTGCCAAATGTCGCCGAGGCAAAAGGCGTCCACCACGCCGGCTGCGGCGCGCACCGCGCTGAGATTGATTTTGCGAATTCGGGCGTGGGCGTGAGTGCTGCGTAAGATTGCGGCGTGCAAAACTCCCAGCATGCGCAGATCATCAACGAAACTTGCCTGGCCGCGCAGAAGACGGGGGTCTTCGAGACGAGGGACCCGCGCCCCCATCATCTTTGCTCCCATTTCTCAACGCTCCCAAACGTGATCGGCTTTTTTGCGACTGCCACTACAATATTTAAAAAGGCTGGACGCATTTGGCGGTCAAAGGCGCTGAGATGGCCCAACGCGGCGGTCGAAGTTGCCCTAGTGCACGGCAACCATTTTGCCTCCTTGGATCGTCACGATCGTCGCTTTGCGAACCGCATACCCGTCCGTGTTCACTGTGTTGGCTCCGGTCAACGGCGCCTTGGCTTCCTTCAGTTGCGCCCAGCAATCGCGGATTGCGGTGCGATCGGCCGCAAGGTCTTTGCCGGCAACGCCGCGCTGGAGGATGCATTCACGCGTCAAATAAAGCGTGTCGTATGTCAAAGCGCCGACATTGGTCGGAGGATTTTTAAAACGTGCTTCATATTCTTGCGCCCAGGCGGCAATCGTTGGATCTTGATTGCCGGCAAAAAAGTCCGTGACGCTCATAATGCCGTTGGCGTCGGCGCCGGCGAGCGCGTTAAACCGGTCGCTCATGACCGCGATTCCCGCGACGATTGGCTGTGTCATTCCTTGCCGTCGCATCTCTTTCACCACATGCGCGGATTCTGTGTAGAGTCCACACAGCACCACTCCATCCGGGTCAAGGCTTTTGGCTTTGGTAACCTGCGCTGAGAAATCGATGTCTCCAGTCTGAAATGAAATCGTATCGAGCACCTTGACGCCGGATTTCTCGAGCGCAGGGGGGAAAACGCGCGTGCACTCGCTGTTGGAAACCGCATCCTTGGCATCGACCAAAATGACCACGCTTTTAGAAGGGTGTGCATCGAGCCATGCGGTCACGAGCGAACCATCGAGCTTGTCCGCGGTAGTAGCGAAGCCAAAAGCCCAGGGGCGGTTGGCGGTGGCGATCCCTGGTTTTGCGGCTGTTGGCGTGATGATCGGCGTTTCCATCCGATTGGCGACTGGCATAGCGACTTCACTCTCGCTGCTTGACATAGGTCCAACGATGATCGCGACTTCATCGGACTCGATGAGCTTGCGCGTCACGCTGATGGCCTCCGTACCGCTCCATCGCGTATCGTAAATGATCGGAACAAGCTTCCCCGCGGCGCCGCCGAGGTCACCGTACTTTTCCAAGAACATCTCGACAGCTACGCGTTGTTCCTGGCCATATCGTGAACCGGCGCCAGTTTGCGGCATGAGGATACCAATCCGCACATCCGCATAGGCGGCCTGCGCGCCCGCCGTCAGCGCCGTGATCAAAAACAGTATTCGGTACATGACTTACCTCCGACAGCAGTCATCGTTGATCATGTTTTTCCCGGGGTGTCACTAAGTTTGCCTTCTTCATGCCAGGTGATCCGCTTGCTCTCGCGTCATTTCGACCCCGGCATGATATTCGACCTCATCGAACAAGAAGTGCTTTGATTGATGAAGGGACGCGCTAACAGCACACATCGCTGAGACGCGCAGCGCGTGGCCTGCTGCCTCTAGACCGGCTCTTCACCTCGTACCCAGGTGCGATGGACGAGGCGAATGTATTTGCCCTTGTCGAATGGCGTGCCGCGATGCAGCGTGCATCGATTGTCCCACACAAGGATGTCGCCGACCTGCCACTTATGGCGGTAAACGAACTGGTCCTGGGTAGCGAATTCCATCAGTTCCCGGATCAACTCTTTGCCGGCCGGATTTGGCATATCCACGATGCCATTCGGCGTGGTCGTGGAAAGTCCCCAAAGTGCCTTACGGCCGTCGGCCGGGTGCCTGCGAACCAGGGGATGAAGCACATCCGGGTATTCGCGCCTTTCCTGTTCCGTCAGGGTCCGGTGCGACCGTGCAGCAAGATTAGCATAACTATGATGCACCCTAAGTCCATCGATTTGCCGCTGGCGTTGCTGCGGCAAAGCACTCCACGCAGCGCAAGTATCGGCGATGAGTGTGTCCGAACCTTCGGGCGGAACTTCGACCGCATGCAGGCACGTATAGGCCGCCGGCCGGCGCTCGTAATTCAGGTCGGTGTGCCAGGCCGTGCCTGCTTCCGGGTCGCCTATCGGTTTGCCGTCGACAATCTTGTTCGAGATGACGAAAACCTTGGGTTCTTCTGGAACCGTAAATTCTAGCTGCGGATTGCCCGCCGGCTCGCCGAACACGCTCGTGAAATCGACTTGCTCGTGCGGGTTCAACTGCTGTCCGCGCAACACGATGGCGCCGTGGTGCGCCAGAGTGGTGGCGACTTCGTTCAGGGTTTCGCGATCGGCTGTCCGAACGTCAATGCCGGTGATTTCCACCCCAAAACCGCTGATCAGAGGGCGACTATCAAGGTGTTGGGGAGCCGTAGCCGTTGATCCCATGGGTGCCTCAGATTATAAAATTCCGCGAAAAGCTTCGCGCACTCCGGCGGATGACATTTTTTACCATGCCTCTTTCGATGCCCACAGCGCCATCAGACCGATGACCATCATAGACTGCGTCGATGGACCCTTGTCGCTCGCGACGGTAGACGCGCAGCTTTGACGCCGGCATCTTCCTCTTGGCGCGTTATTCAGACCGCGGAGACTTTCGTCATTCCGGGGTCTGCCGCATGAGCTTGTTGCGGCTGGAAGGCGTGTCTGTTCGTTACGGCAAGAGCCAAGCCCTAACTGACGTCTCGCTGAGAGTGGAGGCCGGCGAAATCGTCACACTGATCGGTGCCAACGGGGCGGGAAAAAGCACTCTGATGCGTGCCATCATGCGGCTCGCGCCACTCCACGCCGGCACGATTGAATATGACGGCCGCAGGCTGGATTCGTTACGCACACACACCGTCGCGCGGATGGGCATTGCCTACGTGCCGGAAGGTCGGGGTGTTCTGCGCGAGCTTTCTATCCGGGAGAACCTCGTTCTCGGTAGCTTTGCAAACCGCAACCGAGTGGAGTCGAGAGACAAGCTTGGGGCGGTCTTGACGCGTTTTCCTTTTCTTGCCGAGAGGCTGCAACACCTCGCCGGGAATCTTTCGGGCGGTCAGCAGCAGATGCTGGTCATTGGACGTGCATTGATGGCGAATCCGAAGCTGTTGCTGCTTGATGAGCCGTCTCTCGGCCTTGCACCTCTCATTGCGGAAGAAATTTTCGCTATTGTTGCGGAATTGGCCAGGACTGGAGTGACCGTTCTGCTGGTCGAGCAAAACGCCAATGCCGCGCTGAAATTGGCAAATCGGGCATACGTACTCGAAACGGGACGGATTGTGCTTGCGGGAGATGGAGATGACTTGCGTTCAAACGAGAAAGTTCGCGAAGCGTATTTCGGCGAACTGCCCTCCGATCTGTAACAATCGCCCAGCCAGATCGGACCCGAAGTTTTCTCGGTAACCGCCATCGTTTAATTCCAAATCCACTGCCGCTTTTTCCGATAGATGAATTATCATCATGATGTGTGCTGCCGGCGCGGAGACAGGTGCTTGCCTGCTACCGTAGCAAAGCGGAGAATCATCTGGTGCCCCGCTGCAGATGCGTCACAGCGGTATCCAGCAATAGTTGCGCTGGTGCGCTGCGCGCAGCGTGTCCGTTCGCCATCAGATAGACGCTGCAAATCGGCGCTTCGTCGTCAGGCAACAGCGGCCACAGCACCGAAGCGAAATTTGAATTCTCAACGATCGGTTTCGGAAGAAAACCGATGCCCATGCCGAGCTGGATGAGCCACATACGCTCATTCAGGCTGTCGGCGAAGCCGCCGATGTGGCGGCCGAGTCCGTAACGGTCCCGATAGCGAATGTAGGGAAGCGGCTCATCGCGCGTTATGACAAAAGGCTCGGCTTCCATAAGCGTGGGGGAGACTGCAGGCCGTCCAAAGAATCGATGCTTTGGGCCACAATAAAGTTGTTGGGGCTGTTTGGTGATCGGGATGAAGAGATAGCGGTCGTCGAGTTCATCGGCAAATCCGATCGCAAGCTCGATCTCACCCTTCTTCAAAGAGTTCAAAATTTCGCGCCACGGCGCCACGTCGAGCCTGATCTCAATGCGGGGATAGCGGGTGTGAAAATCATCAAAAATGCCGCTCAGCGCGCTGAGATTGTACAAGTTCGACAAAACGCGCAGCGTGACCGTACCTGAAACCTCCGCGTTGGTGGCGGAAATTGCTCGCGGAATATCTTGAACCGACGCCTGCAGACTCTCACAAGCTGCCAACAGCTGGTGTCCATGCACCGTCAATTGGACGCCGCGTGGTGTTCTCGTACATAGCGTCGCGCCAACTTGGTCTTCGAGCCGCCGCAGCGCTGCGGTGACACTGGGTTGCTTCTTGTTCAAGGCCCTTGCGGCGGCGCTGATACCACCGCGCCGGGCAATTTCGTGGAACACCTTGAACAGATTCCAGTCGACGTTGCGCGCAAACGTGACGCTCGGTTCGGAAATCACCTCAGACTTGCCCATCGCGGTCTGCCTCCGACAGCCAGAATCGCAACAATCGGCTTACACTTCAAGGCCTTAGAAGCAAGAACCGGACCAGACGACCGGTCGAGTTGCCGCACCACGACCCGGTCCCAAGGTCATAGAGCAACGCCATGCCCGGCATCGACCATTTGGTGCTACATATCGCGGCAGGGCAATGCAAAATTTAAGTTTGCCGCCGAACGAATTTGGCAAAAGTGCGAAAACGCGTCAGTGCGAAAACGCGTCCTTGCCGATTAGAGGAGACCTCGCTCGTGCCCCAAACAGTAGCGGACGAAATAGATTTCCAGTTCGCCCGCCAAATCGTCGGACGTACGCGGTTCAGCGTTCTTCCGGTTAAGGAAGCGGAACTACTTCCGCAAGAGGCCTACGTAAGCGAGCGGTTCTGGGCTTTCGAGAAATACGCCATATTTTCACGGGAATGGCTATGCATAGCCCACATCAACGAGGTGCCAAACGTCGGCGACTATTTGCCGCTGACCGTCTTGAATGAACCTGTCGTGGTCGTTCGGGACGAAAACGGTGACGTGCGCGTGCTATCGGCCATTTGCCGACACCGCGGTCATCCCCTTGTCGGCGGCGTCTTGCAAAATCCGCAGCCCGGCCGGTGCATGAACGGAAGCCGGCTCATTTGCCCCTATCACAATTGGGTCTATGGGCTGGACGGTCGGCTCCTGGGAGCGCCGTCAATGAGCGAGACCACTCCGGTCTCCGTGTTGCGTGACAAAATGCACCTCCCCGAAATTAAGTCGGAAATCTTTCATGGGCTGATATTCCTCAACTTCCACGACGACGCGCCGCAGCTTGCTCCGGGTTTGGCTAAGCTTGACGCCGAATTCGCCAGCTACGGGTTGGAACAATTGATACCGGCCCACGTATTCCCGCAAGAATCGCTGAAGTGGAATTGGAAGCTGCATCACGAAAATGCGTTGGAGCCATATCACACCTCGTATGTCCACAAGGGTTATCATGACGCCGTGCCCTCGAATCTGACTCAATTCTGCGACTTCGAGATCGGCGACGGCCAGGTGATGCGCACCACAGGCTTTGCAAAGGCGACCGGCGATCTGTTTGAGGAATCGGGTAGTCGGCGGCTGCCGGAGATCGAGGGGCTGAGCGAAGAGCAGCGCAGCCGGGTGCTGTTTATTTCGATCATGCCTTGTGCGGTTGCTGTGTTGCAGCCATCGTTTGTCACCATCACGTTTCTCAGCCCGGTATCGGCCGGCATCATGAACTCGCGCCGTGTCAATTTTTACTGCAAGCCTGCAACCGAAGTACCTGACTTCGATCGCATCCGCCACGAGCAGTTCGAGCACATGAAGATCATCATTATGCAGGACCAAGTAACGCAGGCGGCACTGCAGGAAGCATATCATTCGCGGTACATGCCGCCCGGACGGCTGTCTTACCTAGAGAACGCGATAACCCAGCTCAACACCTGGGTGGTCGACAAGTATAAGCGCGGTCTTGAGGCGGCTAATGCGGTGTGAACCGGCGATGCCTTGCCGCGGTTCGGGCCTGCGAAACGGACTTCGGTTGCTGTATGTTTGATCTGATTGTGCGCGGCGGGACCATTGTCAGCTCGGACGGGCTCACCCGCGCCGACATCGGCATCGCCAACGGAATCATCAAGGCGATTGTACAGGCCGGCGAGACGCCCGCCGCCGCTACCGAAATCGATGCCAAGGGCAAATTCATCCTTCCCGGGTTAGTCGATGCCCATGTCCACATACCCGGTTATTTGCTGCGCCACCGGCTCGACGATTTCAGCTCCGCCACCGCCGCCGCCGCCATCGGTGGGGTGACAACCATCATGCTCATGCCCACCGACGATCCGCGCACGGTCTCGGCAAGCTATTTCGAAAGAAAGAAGCGGATCGGCGAGCAGGAGTCTTTCGTGGATTTTGCCATTCAGGCCCTGGTGTCGCCTAAGACCGAATGCGGCGAGATCGAAGAGATGGCGTCGCTCGGCCCGGTGTCATTCGAGCTATTTCTCGCCTATGGCGGCAATCCGGCCTTCGTCGTCGCCCACGATGACTACGAACTCCACCGGCTTATGAAGCTCGTTCATGACGTGGGCGGCGTCGTTGGTGTCACGCCGCACTCGGGATCCCTGATTGCAAAACTCACCGAGCTGCAAAAGCAGCGCGAGGCGGAACGACAGCATCTCGATCCGCAGCGGAGGGGAGATCCCCTGCCGCCGGTCCAAAACTTTGCGATGACGCGCCCGACCTTGTCAGAGGGCCTTGGCATCACGCGCGCTTGCACCGTCGCATGCGAGACCGGCACGCGCGTCCATCTCCGATCATTGTCCTCGCAGAAAAGCATCGATCTGGTCCGGCGTTTTCGCGATTCGCTGCCGCTAACGTCTGAGGTGATGTCTCACCATCTCTTGTTCGCCGAAGAGGAGGCGGTCGAATTGGGACCGTATGGAATCATCATTCCTCCGATCCGAACCAGCAATGAACGCGACTGCCTCCGTTCAGCGGTCCGGTCCGGCGAAATCGACATGGTCGTGAGCGATCATTCGCCGGTATTGCGCGAGGACAAGGAACTCGGCTGGAGCGACGTTTGGCGCACACCGCCCGGCATGCCCGGCTTGCAGACGCTGTGTATGTCGATGCTGGCCCTCGTCGCAGACGACCAACTATCCATGTCCGACATCGCGCGTTCATGCGCAGAGCGACCATCGAAGGCGTTCGGTCTCTTTCCAAAGAAGGGCGCGCTGCAGGTAGGATCCGACGCCGACCTCATCGTCATAAATGGGACGGATCGCACGTTGATCACCGACAGTCAGCAACGCAGTAAAGCGGATTACACCACGCTTAAGGGCCGCACGATCAATGGCCGGGTCGAGGGCGTGTTCTTACGCGGCAAAATGATCGCCCGTGACGGTGAAGTCGTTTCCCGGCCGAACGGCTCGTTTGTACGACCATGACCGCGCTATGGTCCCTATTGAGACGAAAGGCGAACATGACAGCCGACTTTTCATTGAACATTCTGACCTTATGCGGAAGCGTGCGGAAGGAGTCCTACAATGCCGCGTTGCTGCGCGCACTGCCGTCGCTTTCGGCGGGCGACCTGATTTTCAAAGAAGGCCCGTCCGTCGCGGACATTCCGGTCTATGATGGCGATCTGGAACGACTGAGCGGCTTTCCAGCAGTGGTAAACGCACTCGCGGCTTCGATACGCGAGGCCGACGGCCTGCTGATAGCCTCGCCCGAATACAATTATTCGGTACCGGGCGGGCTGAAAAATCTGATCGATTGGGTATCCCGTACGCCGAACCAACCGTTCGCGCGCAAACCGGTATTGATCCAATCGGTATCTGGCGGACCGATGGGCGGCGTGCGGATGCAGCATCACCTCAGGCAGATAATGGTCTTCGTGAACGCGCGCGTCATGCCGCGCCCTGAGGTCATGATTGGACCCGCGACGACGAAGTTCGACGAAACGGATCAGCTAATCGACAAGGCGACGCGCGAAGCCGTGCGGGCGCAGTTAAATGAGTTTGCGGTCTTCATCAGGGAAGGGACTGCGACCGACAAGCGGTAACGGCGCGCGCCGTTGCGGCGGAGCGACGAGGCTTTGTCATGCTGCTACAGCAACTCACTAATGGACTTATGCTTGGCGGCACCTATGCGCTGGTCGCAATTGGTTATTCGCTGGTGTTCGGCGTTCTTCGGCTCATTCATCTCGCCCATGGCGAGGTGTTTATGGTTGGCGCCTATATCGGCTTGGAGGTCATGCTTGCCTTTCACGTCGGACCCGTAGTGGCGCTGGCGGCCGCGATCGTCGGCACGGCGCTGTTGGGCATCGTTCTCGAGTTGATTCTATTTCGGCCCATTCGGCGCAAAGGAGGCAGCTTTCTCGCGCCGATGGTTTCGAGCATCGGTGCGGGCCTGATCCTGCAGGAGATATTCACGAAGATATTCGGCGCGGAGCAAAGCGAGTTCCCAGCCGGTGTCGGCAGCGACGTTTACCACATCGGCCCGCTGCTCGTTAGCGCGACTCAGGTGTTTATCATGGCGATTGCAATTCTATCAATGATCGTCCTGCATCTCTTCATATCGCGGACGCGTTATGGAATGGCGATGAGGGCGGTTGCGGAGAATGTCGAGATCGCGAGCGTCCTCGGCATCAACGCCGACGCGGTTATCATGCTGACCTTCGCGGTCGCCTCAGGTCTCGCAGGCATCGCCGGCGTGTTAGTCGGTCTCGCCTACACAGCGGTTTCGCCGTTCATGGGCATCAACATGGCGGTCAAAGGATTGGCCATCATGCTGGTCGGTGGGCTGGGCAGTATCTACGGCGCCATGGCGGGCGGTCTCCTTCTTGGAACGGTCGAAGTTCTCTGCGTTGCCTATGCTGCTTCCTCGTACCGGGATGCCGTGGCCTTCGGCCTTATGATCATTGTCCTGTTGGTGCGACCACGCGGCCTGTTCGCAACCGGCGTGGCTGTGGAGCGCTGATCCGTGTTCGAGGGCTATTGGGGTTCAGTCGCGATCTTTTTCGGCATCAACGTGCTTATGGCGTTCAGCCTCTATTTCCCGATGACCGCCGGGTTGATCTCGCTCGGCCAGGGCGGCTTTATGGCCATCGGCGCGTATGCAAGTGCGGTGCTGACCAAAAGCGGCATGCCGTTTTGGATTGCGGTCGGTATAGGCGGTTTGCTTGCGGCCTTGAGCGGCATCGTCGTCGGCATTCCAGCCATCAGAATTCGCGGCATCTATCTGATCATTCTCACGCTCGGCTTCGGCGAGATCGTGCGGGTCTTTTTTCTCAATTTCGCCTTCACCGGCGGCGCGAGCGGTATTGGCGGAATGGCGCCGTACACGAATTTGGCCTGGGTGGCGTCCGCCTGCCTCTTAACCAGCTTGGTCGCATGGCGGCATCGCTACGCGCGCATGGGTCGCGCCATGATCGCCGTCCATGCCGACGAAGTCGCCGCCCAGGCGATGGGCG
>CAYWNY010000057.1:0-20758 GCA_964459765.1 uncultured Hyphomicrobiales bacterium
ACGATATCGACGGCGTGGTCTACAAAGTCGACCGCCTCGACTGGCAGGAGCGGCTGGGCTTTGTGTCGCGTACGCCGCGCTGGGCGATCGCGCACAAGTTCGCCGCCGAGAAGGCGACGACCATCGTCCGCGACATCGAGATCCAGGTCGGCCGCACCGGCGCGCTCACCCCGGTCGCCAAGCTCGAGCCGGTGACGGTCGGTGGCGTCGTGGTGCAGAACGCCACCTTGCACAATTTCGACGAGATCGAGCGGCTTGACGTGCGCATCGGCGACACGGTGCGCATCCAGCGCGCCGGCGACGTCATCCCGCAGGTGCTTGGAGTCATCGAAGACAAACGGCCCCGCGGCGCAAAACCTTACGCCGCGCCGAAGACGTGTCCCTGTCCGCTACATACCGACGTCGTGCGCGAAACTATCGCCGGCGGTGAAGAGGGCGCGCGGACCTATTGCACCGGAGAATTTGCCTGCCCGTACCAGGTGCTCGGACATCTTCAACATTTCGTCTCGCGCCGTGCCTTCGACATCGACGGACTGGGCGAGAAGCAACTCGAACTATTTTATGAAAAGGGCTGGGTGAGGGAGCCGGCCGACATGTTCATGTTGGAGAAACGGCATCGCAACGATCTGCTTGGCGAAGAAGGTTACGGCGAAACCTCCGTGCGCAATCTGTTCAACGCCATCGACGCGCGCCGCCAGATTTCGCTGGAGCGGTTCATCTACGCGCTCGGCGTCCGCCATGTCGGCGAGACCACCGCGGTGGCGCTGGCGCGCGGCTACGGCAGTTGGGATGCCTTTCACGCGGCTTGCCTGAAGCTTGCCAAGGACGACGAAGAGACCAAAGAGGAAATGGACGCGCTCGATCAGATCGGCGACACCGTGATCGAAAGCCTCAAAAGCTATTTCGGCGAGGCGCATAACCGCAAGCGCGTCGAGCGCCTGGCGGCGCAGCTACAGATCCGCGATGCCGAAAAGCCGCGCGCCGATTCGGCGATCGCCAGCAAAACCGTGGTGTTCACCGGCACGCTCGAAAAAATGACCCGCGACGAGGCGAAGGCCTCCGCCGAGCGGCTCGGCGCCAAAGTATCGGGCTCGGTGTCGAAGAAGACCGATTATGTGGTCGCCGGTTCGGGCGCGGGCTCCAAGCTTGCCGAAGCCACGAAACTCGGCGTCAAAGTCCTCACCGAGGATGAGTGGCTCAAGCTTATCGGTTGACGCCGTTTGCTACTCCCGCGGCAGCGGAATAGTCGCCGCCAACAACCAGGCGCGCGTCGCGGTATCGAGCTGCGGGTTGAGCGCTTCGCGCACGCGGGTGTGGTAATCGTCGATCCAGGCGCGCTCGTCCGCGCTCAGCATCGACGGGTCGATCAGTCGCGTATCGATCGGCACCAGTGTCAGCGTCTCGAACGCATTGAGCGGCTTTTCCGCGTCCAGGACCGGCGGCGCGGCGGTGACCAGGATCAGATTCTCGATGCGGATGCCGTAGGCGCCGTTGCGGTAATAGCCCGGCTCGTTCGAGAGGATCATGCCGCGCTTGAGCGCGACGCCGCCGAGCTTGGAAATGCGCGCCGGCCCCTCGTGCACCGACAGATAGCTGCCGACGCCGTGGCCGGTGCCGTGGTCGAAATCGAGCCCGTGGCGCCACAGATATTGCCGCGCGAATGAATCGAGTTGCGCGCCGCTGGTACCGTCGGGAAACACCGCGCGCGCGATGGCGATATGGCCTTTGAGCACCAATGTGAAATTGCGCCGCATGTCGGCGGTCGGCGTGCCGACTGCGACGGTGCGGGTGATGTCGGTGGTGCCGTCTTTGTATTGGCCGCCGGAATCGACCAGGAACAATTCGTCGGGCGCGATGCGGCGATTGCTCTTGCGGGTCACGCGGTAATGCACGATGGCGCCGTCCGGTCCGGCGCCGGAGATGGTGGGGAAGGAAATATCTTTGAGCGCGCCGGTCTCGCGGCGGAAACTCTCCACTGCCTCGACCGCGTCGATCTCGGTCAGTTCGCCGCGCGGCGCCGCCCGGTCGAACCAGGCGAGGAAGCGGGTCATTGCCGCGCCGTCGCGCAATTGCGCGGCGCGGGCGCCGTCCATCTCGGTGGCGTTCTTCACCGCCTGCATCGGCGCGATCGGGTCGGCGCCGCGCACCACAATGCCGCCGTTCTCCGCGATCAGTTGTGCAATCGCCTGCGGGCAGCGGGACGGATCGAGCTGCACAGCGCGGTGCGCGCCGCCGAGCGCGACGAGGCCGCGCTCGAACGCCGCATTCGGGCGCACGTCGGCGATCTCTTCCAGGCGTGAACGGACTTCGTTGCCGAGCTTGCGCAAATCGACAAACAGCGTCGGCCGGGCTTCCTTCGGCACCGTGGCGAAGGCCAGCACCACCGGCGTATGCGGAATATCGGCGCCGCGGATGTTGAACAGCCACGACACCGCCTGCGGATCGGTGACCATCAGCGCGTCCGCGGCGCCTTTGTCCATTTCGGCGCGTACGCGCTTAAGCTTGCTGGCGGTGTCTTCGCCGGCGAAACGCAACTCGTGGGCGACCACCGCGCCGAGCGGCGGCTCCGGCCGGCCGGCCCAGATGGCGTCGACCGGATCGTCGTCAACGGATACGAGCGCGCCGGCTGCCGCTTCAGCGGCCTTGGCGAGTTTCTCGGCGCCGTCGACCGTGTGAAGCCAGGGCGAATAACCGAGCCGCGCCCCGGCCGGCAGGTTGGCCTTGATCCATGCCGGCGGCGGATTGTCGACCAGATGCTCGATGGTGAACACCGCGCCGTCGACCTGTTCGCGCACCTGCAGCTGATAGCGGCCGTCGACAAACAACACGGCGTGGTCGGCAAGCACGATGGCAAGCCCGGCCGAACCGGTGAAGCCGGTCAGCCAGGCGAGCCGCTCGTCGCTCGGCGGCAGATATTCGTTCTGGAAGCGGTCGGCATGCGGCACGATGAAGCCGTCAAGCCCGCGCGCTTTGAGCTCCGCGCGCAAAGCGGCGACGCGCGGCGCGCCGTCGCTGCGGTCGGCGTGATCGTCAAACGACTGGAAATAGGCCTCGAACATGCCGGCAATCTAGGAGCCGAATGGGGAAGGGGCAACGGCGGTCCGCCACCCTGCGCGGCGCCGCAACACCAGCGTGGTCCAACCGTCGATGTCGAAGCGGCGTTCGAGAGCGAGCGGAGAATAGGATGCGATCACCGCATTGGCCTGCGACGGCAGCACACCGGAGAGTACGAGGCGGCCGCCGGGCGCGACGAGGCGCCGAAGCGGCGTAGCGAGGCGCTTGAGCGGGCCCAGCAGAATATTGGTAAAGATGAGATTGTAAGGCGCACGGGTGCGGATGTGTTGTGTACGTGCGCCGTTTGCCAGCACGACCGTGACCAGGCTGCCTGCGCGATTGTGCCGGACATTGCCGCGTGCAGCGTGTACCGACCCGGCATCGATGTCGGTCGCCAACACACGCGCGCGCAGCGCGCGCGCCGCGGCGATGGCGAGCACGCCCGAACCGGTGCCGACGTCGAGGATGTGCAGCGTGCGGCGAAACCGTGCCGCCTTCAAAAGCCGGTCGAGCGCAATGAGGCAGCCGCGCGTGGTGCCGTGATGGCCGGTGCCGAAAGCCAAAGCCGCCTCGATCTCGATGCCGATGCGGTTTGACGGCACGCGGCTGCGGTCATGCGCGCCATGGACGAGAAACCGCCCGGCGGCGACCGGCGCCAAGCCGGCGAGGCTTCGTTTGACCCAATCGGTCGCTTGCAGCCGCTCGAAGCGCAACGCCGCGGCGACGTCGCGCCCGGCGATGTCTTGCACGATGTCTCGCACCGCCGCTTTGACCGCCGCATCGTCGAGCGTGGTGCGGAAATGAATCGCCAACTGCCAGCGGCCTTTGGCTTCCGTCAGACTGACGGCCACATCGTCGGCAGCAAAATACTCGCAGACGGCGTTGGCGACGCGGCGCGCGACCTGTTCGTCGGCTTCAAGCCGCGCAACCCCACTGGCCTCGGCAGACATGTGTTTCGCTGTCGCTGATTTTGGCGGTGCAGCAATTCTCATGGTGACACGCGATTCGCCGACTAGCGTGCGCGAAAACATTCATCCCGGCTATTTATTTTTTCCGGTTCAATTGGACTCGTATACTTTTAGACACGCTGTGCGCAGCGCGCGACTGGCAAAGGGCTTTTCAGATAAACTTTTTGTCTGCCAAGGACCTTGAAAGGATCTTGCGGGGATCATCGAGGCGTTTGCCGCAGAAGCCGGATACGCCGTCTATATAAAAAGAAAATAGTCGCCAGCTCGTGTATTTGTACGAGTTGTCGCTCTTTCAAAATAGTTCTTAAACTCCTTCCCGTGAGGAAACAAGGGAGCGGACAAAAATCCCTCCCGTGACGAAACAAGGGAGGGGACAATGCTTAAACTCATTATCGTCGCATGTTGTTTGGCAATTCCGTCCGCCGCGTTCGCTGCCGAACCTCATGCGAGCATGAGGACAGCGATACCATGGTCCAAAATCTGCGTGTCAGGGAGGACGAAGGCATGCGTGGTCGGTTCGTTTTCGACATGCTGCTACCCGTCGCAGTCATGCATTGGCGTAACCGATCGTCCGGGTTGCTTCCCATAAGCCGTCGCGACGGGTGTCAGGGCGAGCTAAAGAAGCGGCTAAAGAAAAAGGCTCAGAACTACTGCCCGAAGGGCCGCACCACGTAATACTGGACCGGCGGCGGCTGCGCCGGCGGGTAGGCCGGCTGCTGCACGTAATAACCGCGCGGCGGTTGCGGCTGCTGCGCGTAAGCGGGCTGCTGGGCCGGCTGGGCGTAATAGGGTTGCTGGCTCTGCCCGTAATAAGGCTGTTGCGGCGGTCCGTAGCCGGGCGGCGGCGTCGTCCGATAAGCGGGCTGTTGCTGCTGATAATAGGCCTGCCCGTCGTCGGGCTGCACGCCGTAGCCGGGCGGGATCGGCCGCGGTTGCACGTAGCCGGGCGGCGGCTGTTGTCCGTAATCGGGCGCGAGCTGTATCGGCGGCGCCGCGGCGTCCTGCGCCGGGCCGCGCTGCCTCGCGATCGCCGGACTCCACGCCGACGCCTGGCCGGAAATGATGACGGTCGTCTCCTTCATGCCTTCGCCCTCGACCAACGCATAGAGCGTCGCGGCATTGTCCGGCGACAACCGCACGCAGCCGTGCGACACCGGCATGCCCAGATGCTTGACGTCGAAAAAGCCGTGAATGGCGTGGCCGTGCATGTCGAAGAACATGGTGTGCGGCATGGGCGCGTTGTCCCATTCCTGCGACAGGTGATCGGCGTCCATGCGGTTCACTTTGTAGACGCCGTTGGGGGTGTCGTAGCCGGGCCGGCCGGTCGATACTGGCCACAGATAGCGGGGCTGGCCGTCGACGGTGACCGACATCTGCTGCGCGGATTTATCGATACTCATGACGATGGCTGCGGACGCCGGCGCAGCGAACGCCATGGCCGCGGCGAGAACCACGGCGGAAAGCGGAAGAGGGGAACGCATGACAAAAACCCGATGGGCGAACCGGTTGCCTCAGTTCGACAAGTGTCTCGCGGGCAATTGGTTCAAATCAAGAGCGTAATAGAACGTAATGGCGAGGAACGACAAAATAGTGAACGGCCGGGGCGAAAACGCGGGCGAATTGCGGCGTTAACGGTAAGCGGCGGCTTAATGCCGTTTGAAATACTGCACGGCGCGCTCGTGTTTCTCCGCCGCCTCGCGGCTGGCGAAGGTGCCGAGATTGCGCCGCCTGCCGGTCTTCGGATCTTGCTTGCGCGAGTAAAGCCGGTATTTGCCGGAAGGAAGCTTGCGGATCATTACGCTTATCCGTCGATGTCGGGGCCGCAACAAATGCGGACCTTGAAATCACAACCGCGCGGCCGGCGAGGGGTTCCTCGTCCGAGGCCGCCCTTATGGTCCGACGGCCTGTGGGAGCCGCCGTTATTTGAGGCCCAACTCGGCCCAGGTCGCGGTGACGTGGTTGGTTGCCTAGCCGGAAAAAAGCACCGTTTCGGTGTTAACGCTCGATTCCGCGGTGAAGACCTAGCGGGCGCCGGGCTTTTCGACATTGGCGATGATGATGTTGTTGGCGTCGTAGCTGACCGGCGCCATCGACACCCGATTGTCGACGTAACTGAAGGCCCAGGTCGTTACGTCCTTGTATTTGACGACTGGGCAGTTCGTGCTCGACGGCGCGCCGTCGTTCGGAACGCTCACGCAAACCAGCTGCAGACCGGCGGGCGGCGGCGGCGCATCGGTCTTCAGAACGTAGCTGACGATGGGATATGCCGTCTCGGCCGCGGCGGGCCAAGTCACTGTCGTCAAAGCCGCTACCGTCATGCCCAGCGCGGCCATTGCCGCCGTGATCGAAGTCCTGCGAAATTCGCGCCGTGATGTCATCGAAACTCTCTCTGCTCCAACCGGCAAGCATACTAACAATCTTTGCGAGTATTTGCAAATCGACAAACCTTAGCGCGTGACGGTAAAATGACGCCGGCACTTCGAGGCGATCAGCCGAAGCCGGCGCGCCTGAGCCGCACGATGACCTGGTCGAGCGCGGCGAGAAAGCTCGAGCGGTCGCGCGGTGAAAACGGCTTCGGGCCGCCGGTGATCTCGCCGGCCCAGCGCAGCGAGTCCATCAGATTGCGCGTCGCCAGCGTCATGCCGATCGAGTCCGCGGTGAAGCGCTTGCCGTTCGGCGCGATGACCTCGGCGCCCGATTTGATCGCGCGGCTCGCCAGCGGCACGTCGGCGGTGATGACGATATCGCCGGCGCGGGCACGCTCGGCGATCCAGTTGTCGGCCTCGTCCATGCCGGCGCCGACCACCACGCGCTCGATCAAATCTCCCATATCGCGCGGCACAGCGATCGGGCTGTTGCTGACGACAAGGACCTTGAGCGCGACGCCCTTACCTGCATGCCGCTCGGCGACGCGATAGATTTCCTGCTTCACCGGGCAAGCATCGGCGTCGACGTAGATAGCGATGGGATTCGGCGGAGACGACGAATTCAAACACGCTCCACGAAACTATCCACCACGCGCTTTTCGCCGGCGCGGTCGAACTGGATGGTGAGCTTGTTGCCGTCGATGGCGGTGACGTTGCCGTTGCCGAATTTCAGGTGGAAGACCCGGTCGCCGAGCGTGAAGGCGGAAACGGTGCCGGTGGATTTCGCCACCAATTCGCCTTCGATGGTCAGCGGCAGCTTGCGCGGGCTTGCTCCCGAGCGCGGTCCTCCCTCTGCTGATCGGGCTCCGCCCGATCGACCTCTCCCCGCCGGGGAGAGGTGAGATAGGTCCTCGGCGCCGCTGTCGTCGGCGTCGTAATAAGTATCGCCGTCGTCGGAAAAACCGCCGCCGCGCTCGCGTCTAACCTGGTTGCGCGCCGCTTGCGCGCGCTGCCAGCCGGGCGTCGAGTAGCTCGAGCCGAACGAGGTCGCGGCGTCGAAGCGCGAGGCGCCGTAGCCGCCATAACCGCCGAAGCCGCTTTGCGCCTCGGTGACCTCCACATTGGCTTCCGGCAACTCGTCGAGAAACCGCGACGGAATGTTGGTCTGCCACAGCCCATGCATGCGCCGGTTGGTGGCGAAATAAATCTTCGCCCGCCGGCGTGCGCGCGTAATGCCGACATGGGCGAGCCGGCGCTCCTCTTCCAACCCGGCGCGGCCCTGATCGTCGAGCGCGCGCTGGTTCGGAAACACGCCTTCCTCCCAGCCGGGCAGGAATATGGTTTCAAATTCCAGCCCCTTGGCCGCGTGCAAGGTCATGATGCTGACGGCGTCGTCCTCGGCGGCCTTCTCGTTGTCCATCACTAGCGAGATGTGTTCGAGAAAGCCTTGCAGATTCTCGAAGTCTTCCATGGAGCGGATGAGCTCTTTGAGGTTCTCCAACCGGCCGGCGGCGTCGGCGGAGCGGTCCTTCTGCCACATCTCGGTGTAGCCGGACTCGTCGAGCACGATTTCGGCGAGCTGGGTGTGCGGGATGGTATCGCGCTGTTTGCGCCAGCGGTCGAAGGATTCGATGACGCCGCGCAACGCGCCGCGCGGCTTGGCTTTCAGCTCATCGGTCTCGATGACGGCGCGCGCGGCCTCCATCATCGGCACGCGGCGCTTGCGGGCATGATCGTGCAAAAGCTGCACTGTTGCATCACCTAGGCCGCGCTTGGGCACATTGACGATGCGCTCGAAGGCAAGATCGTCGGCCGGCGAATTGATCAGGCGCAGATAGGCGAGCGCGTCGCGGATTTCGGCGCGCTCATAGAAGCGCGGACCGCCGATCACGCGATAGGGCATGCCGAGCGTGACAAAGCGGTCTTCGAATTCGCGCATCTGAAACGACGCGCGCACCAAAATCGCGATCTGGTTGAGCGCGTGGCGTTCGCGCTGCAATTGCTCGATCTCCTCGCCGACGGCGCGGGCCTCTTCTTCGGAGTCCCAGGCGCCGGTGACCGCCACCTTCTCGCCGGGCACGTCTTCGGTGCGCAACGTCTTGCCGAGGCGGCCTTCGTTATGGGCGATCAGATGCGAGGCGGCGGCCAGGATGTGGCCGGTGGAACGGTAATTCCTCTCGAGGCGGATCACCGTGGCGCCGGGGAAGTCGTGCTCGAAGCGCAGGATGTTGTCGACCTCGGCGCCGCGCCAGCCGTAGATCGACTGATCGTCGTCGCCGACGCAGCAGATGTTTTTGGGCGCTGGGGGCGGGCTTTGGACTTGCGGGGCGCCGCTGCGCGCGCCCTCTCCCCGGGGCGGAGAGGGTTGGGGTGAGGGGACAAGTGACTCTCGGTCCCCCTCACCCGGCGAACTTCGTTCGCCGACCTCTCCCCCACGGGGAGAGGTGGAATGTGTGGTCGCCGATTGTCCCGCCCGTTGCGCAAGAAGCCGCAGCCACAGATACTGCGCGACGTTGGTGTCCTGATATTCGTCGACCAGGATGTATTTGAAGCGCGTCTGGTACTGGCGTAGCACTTCCGGCTGCTCGCGGAACAGCCGGATATTTTCAAGGAGCAAATCGCCGAAGTCGGCGGCGTTGAGAATCTTCAAGCGCTCCTGATAGGCCTTGTAGAGCTTTAAACCCTTGCCGTTGGCGAACACGGCGGCCTCGCCGGCGGGCACCTGCTCGGGCGTGAGCCCGCGGTTCTTCCAGCCGTCGATCAGCATGGCCAGAACGCGCCCCGGCCAGCGCTTCTCGTCGATATTCTCGGCGGCGAGAAGCTGCTTCAACAGCCGCACCTGATCGTCGACGTCGAGGATGGTGAAGTCGGTCTTTAGGCCCACCAGTTCCGCATGCCGGCGCAGAATCTTGACGCCGATGGAATGGAAGGTGCCGAGCCAGGGCATGCCTTCGACCACCTGGCCGACGATCTCGCCGACGCGGTGCTTCATCTCGCGCGCCGCCTTGTTGGTGAAGGTCACCGCCAGGATTTCGCTCGGCCGGGCGCGGCTGGTCGCGAGGATGTGGGCGATGCGTACGGTGAGCACGCGGGTCTTGCCGGTGCCGGCGCCGGCCAACACCAGCACCGGACCGTCGAGCGTCTCGACCGCAAGCCGCTGCTCCGTATTGAGGCCAGCGAGATAGGCCGCCGAGCCGGGCGCGGCCGGCCGCGCCCGCGCGGCAATGCCGCCGGGAACGGGGACCGGCGCCTGCGCCGGCTCAAAAGTCTCTCGCAACGGGTCAGCCAAGGCGATCGACCGCCCGCGAATTTTCCGTGATTCTCACGGGGCTAAGATGGCACTTGCGCGAGGCTTTTGCGAGGCGAGTGCGGTGAAAACAGGTGCGGCTTAAGGCACGTCGGGCCGCGGGTCCGGGCTGGTGAAGCCGTTGCGGTTGGGCATCGCCACCTTCGGCAGCGACGTCGCGTCGAGAACGGTGTCCTCGGGCACGATCTTGTTCAGGTAAAGAACGTAAGCCGACACCGCGTAGATTTGGTCGGCGCTTAGCGATTGCGGCGCCGTGAACGGCATGGCGCGGCGGATGAAGTCGAACAGGGTCGCGGCATACGGCCAATAGCTGCCGACGGTGCGCACTGGATGGGCGCTGGCGAGCGTGCCGAACCCACCCACCAGGCGGTCCGCCGGCTTGCCTTCGCCCTTGTCGCCGTGGCACGCGGCGCAATTCTCGACATAGACCTTTTCACCCTCGCGCACGCTGCCATGCCCAGGCGGCAGGCCTTGACCGTCGGCGCGGACATCGATGTCCCAGCCGGCGATTTCGGCTGGCGTCGCCGTGTGGCCGCTGCCAAGCGATTGCGCGTGCGCAGCATTTGCGGTTGCGTTGATTAAAAACGCTGCGGCCATCCCTGCGATCAAGACCTGCCGGTCAGACCACATTGGTCACCGCCCCATCCTGAGCGATCTGCCAAGCCTGAATGCCGTTGTAGTGGTAGTAGGACTGCAGCCCGCGCACGTCGGCGAGCTGCTTGTGCGTCGGCTGCACGTAGCCGCTCTCGTCGAGCGCGCGGCTCTGCAATTGCGCCGGCGCCCCGTCCCAATTCCACGGCAAGCGAAATCGTGTGAGGCATTTGGGCAGAATGGGCTCCTGCAGGTGTGACGGCGACCAGCTTTCGCCGCCGTCGGTCGAAATATCGACGCGCGTGACGCGGCCGCGGCCGGACCATGCCAGTCCGGAGATTTCGTAGTAGCCCTTGTCGCGCAGCTGCTGGCCGCCCGACGGAGAGGTGATGACCGACTTTGCCTCCATGACGAAGGTGAACTGGCGCGCCGAGCCGTCCGGCACCAGGTCGGTGTATTTGGAAGTTTCCTCGCGCGTCTGAAACGGCTCCTCGCCGAGCTTCACCCGGCGCAGCCATTTGACGCTGATATTGCCTTCATAGCCGGGTACCAGAAGCCGCAGCGGATAACCCTGTTCCGGCCGCAGCCGCTCGCCGTTTTGCGCGTAGACAACAAGCGTGTCGTCGAGCGCCTTGGCGATCGGCAGGCTGCGCGACATGGCGGCCGCGTCGGCGCCCTCGGCGAGAATCCAGCGCGCCTGCGGCTTGACGCCGACCTCCGCCAGCACCGTTGACAGACGCACGCCGGTCCATTCGCAGCAGCTTACGAGACCGTGGGTGTCCTGTGCCGTCGCGTTCTCCTTCAGCCCGCTCCACGCGCCGTTGCCGGAGCATTCGAGAAAATAAATGCGCGACTCCGACGGAAAGCGGGCGATGTCGTTCATGGTGAAGATCAACGGCCGCTCGACAAGCCCATGCACCATGAGACGATGCTGATCGGGATCGATCGCCGGCACGCCGCCATGGTGGCGCTCGTAGTGCAGGCCGTTGGGTGTGATGATGCCGTGAAGATCCCGCAGCGGCGTCAAGGTCGATGCCGCGGTTTGCGTCGCGGTCGCTGCGCGCGCCTTGCGGACGACGTATTTCTCGAACGGCGAGGGCACGCCGTA
Organism: uncultured Hyphomicrobiales bacterium; assembly: GCA_964459765.1. Classification (GTDB taxonomy): domain Bacteria; phylum Pseudomonadota; class Alphaproteobacteria; order Rhizobiales; family Xanthobacteraceae; genus BOG-931. The sequence goes on from CAYWNY010000057.1 coordinate 11,395, forward strand.
GGGCGGCGATAGGATCGGCGCACCTTGTTCCTTCATCCATGCCGGGACGTGCGGCGGCAGGTTGTCGTCCGCCGCGATGGCGGGCGTTGTGGATAAAGCGGCGGACGCCGCGCCTGACGCTAGCGCAGCGCCCCCGGTGAGAAACTTGCGGCGGGCAATTTTTTTGTTTCAGGGGGCTTCGTCGACATATTCGATCCCGATTTAGCTGACGGCGCGATTGCTTTGCTTGTTCAGCAATCAGGATAACCCAGTGGAGCAGATTTGACATTCGCTACCCAGTTGGCCGGGAACTTGTGAAGCGAATGTCAAATCCAAAGCTCCCCTGCCATTCATGTTTACTCGTGGTCCTTTGTTTCTAACATTCGCATGAGAGCCTGCCGAACCCAGATGCGAATGTTAGAAACGAACCACGACGTAGCACGAAATCTATCGCTTCGATCGATCACTTGGATCGATTATTTGCCCGGCATGGCGATGCGGCGGCCGACACCGTCCGGCACCGGCAAATGGGCGTGTGCCGCCTTCATGCGGGCGAGCCGCGCCACAAGGAAATTGGGAAACGGCGCGGTCTTCTTCGCAGTCATGTCGACATGCAGCGTCATGTTCTCGGAGGTGGCCGAAAGCCAGCCTTCCTGCGCATGGAACAGCTGCTCGAAGTAATAGATGCGCTTGGCGTCGAAATCGAGCAGCTGAAAGGTGACGCGCACCGGGTCGCCGGCATGGAGTTCGCGCAGATAGCGGATATGCACTTCCGCGGTGAAGGTGGAATGCCGGGTCTGTTCCAGATAAGCGAGCCCGCAGCCGAGCAGCTCATAGGCCTCGTCAACGGCGCGGTCGAACAGCACGTTGTAGTAGGCCATGTTGAGATGGCCGTTATAGTCGATCCAATCCTGCTCGACCTTCATGACCGAAGACACGAAGGGCGCGAAGAAAGCGGGTTCCAGATCGGGGCGGTCGAGCATGTCCCACTGTGGCGGATTCGGCGCGCGGCTTGCAAGCCTGTCGCGGCCGCCCTTGACCGGCGCCGGGGCTACCGCCACTTTGCGCCTCAAGAGCAACCGCGATGGCAATGGCTGAAACACGGGAGGGATTGGCGCGCGACCGCAAGGCGATCGACACGGTCATTGCGTCGCTTGCCGCCATGCTCGGCAATCGGCTGGTGACCTCGCAGGCGGTCCGTGAGCAGCACGCCAATACGCTGACCTGGGTCGGCAATCAGCCGCCGGACGCGGTAGTGTTTCCGCATACGACCGAGGAAGTGCAAGAGATCGTGCGGCTGTGCGCGACGCACCGCGTGCCGGTGATCGCGTTCGGCACCGGCACCTCGCTCGAAGGCCAGGTCAACGCGCCGCGCGGCGGCGTCTGCATCGATTTTGCCGATATGAACCGCGTGCTCGCCGTTCATGCCGAAGACCTCGATTGCGTGGTGCAGCCCGGCATCACCCGCAAGCAGCTCAACGAGCAACTGCGCGATCGGGGCGTGTTCTTTCCGATCGATCCCGGCGCCGATGCCTCGCTGGGCGGCATGGCCTCGACCCGCGCATCGGGCACCAATGCGGTGCGCTACGGCACCATGAAAGACAATGTGCTGTCGCTCAAAGTCGTGCTCGCCAATGGCGAGGTGATTTCGACGGCGCGGCGCGCCAAGAAAACGTCCGCCGGCTACGACCTGACCCGCCTGATGGTCGGCGCGGAAGGCACGCTCGGCGTCATCACCGAACTCACCTTGCGGCTTGCCGGCATTCCCGAATCCATCGCCTCGGGCGTCTGTCCGTTCCCTTCGGTCGAAGCCGCTTGCAACGCCACCATCGTGACCATTCAGGCCGGCATTCCGGTGGCGCGGATCGAGCTATTGGACGCGTTGCAGGTGAAGGCCTGCAACCTTTATTCGAAACTCGGCCTGCCGGAGACGCCGCTGCTGTTTGTCGAGTTTCACGGCACCGAAGCGGGCGTCGCCGAGCAATCGCAGCGCTTCGGCGAAATCGCCGAAGAATTCGGCGGCGGACCGTTCGATTGGGCGACCAAGGCCGAGGATCGCTCGCGGCTGTGGCAGGCGCGGCACGACGCTTATTGGGCGCAACGCGGATTGCGGCCGAATACCCAGCCGTTGGCGACCGACGTCTGCGTGCCGATTTCGCGGCTGGCCGAATGCCTGACCGAGACGCAACGCGACATCGCCGAGAGCAAGCTATTGGCGCCGATCGTCGGCCATGTCGGCGACGGCAACTTCCACGTCGGGCTGATGGTCGACATGGAGGACGAAGAGGAAGTCGCGCGGGTGCGGGCGTTTCTCGAGCGCCTGACCGAGCGGGCGCTGGCGATGGACGGCACCTGCACCGGCGAGCACGGTGTCGGGCAGGGCAAGATGAAATACCTGCCGGCTGAGCACGGCGAGGCGACGCTTGACGCCATGCGCGCGATCAAGCGGGGGCTGGATCCGCTCGACATCATGAATCCGGGGAAGATTTTCAGCCTTTAGAGACAGCGGCTAAGCGATGACCAGGATGGTTGCGGCAATTGTCTTGTTGGCTGCTTCGACTGGAATTGCTCTGGCTCAAGACGCCGAGGCGGGAAAGGCTGCGTTCAAACGATGCTCGATCTGCCACGCGGTCGAGGAAGACGCGCAGAACAAGACCGGGCCGCAGCTTAACGGTCTCGATGGCCGCAGGGCCGGCAGTGTCGCGGATTTCGACTATTCCGACGCGCACAAGAATTCCGGCATTGTGTGGAGCGAGGCGACGTTCAAACAATACATCAAAGACCCGCAAGCCAAAGTACCGGGTACCAAAAAGGTCTTCGCAGGGCTCAAGGATGAGCGGCAGGCCGCCGATCTCTGGGCCTATCTGCGTGCGTTCAACGCCGACGGCAGCCTGAAGAAATAAACGTTTCACCCAGTTGCGATCGAACCCCACGCGACCGTCGTAGCGCCGATTAGCCGTCACAAATCGAAGTCTTCCATCGGCAGGCCAAAATAGGCTTGTGCGATGCGGGTCGCCACGAAGTCCGGCTGGTGCACCGGATTATTTCGGAACGTCGCAAAGTCGCGAAAGAAGCGCTGCATCGGTTGGCCGTCACGGATGCTCGTCGTACTGGAAGCGCGGAACAGATCGTAACCCGCTTCCCAGGCGACGCGCGACGCTTGATGCTGCATGCCCATGAGCATCGTAGCTTCTTTCTGGGTGAATTGGCCGGTGCGCTCTGCGCGTGCTTTCCCATACTCGACATAGAGCTCGGCCGTGCGCAGCAAAATGGCTTCCGCAGCGTTGGCCATCGACCACGCCAGGCCGAAAATGCGCTGCCAATCGTGGTGCTGATATTTAAAGACGGGCTTGCTGGAGAGCAGCGGTTTGGTTGTGCGAATGTGCTTCTCGAACTCTTCGAGCGCAGCCCAGGCGGCGCCGACCTGCGAGCAGGCGAGTTCGCCCGGCGCAAAGCCCATGAAAATACCGTTGTACATCGGGTTGCCGTGCACCTTCAGGCCCGGCCTATCGCCGCTACCGTCGTCGCCGAAGATAGTTTCATCGACGAAATCCTCGGGAATGAAGGCGTCTGTGATAACGACGCTGTTTGAGCCGCTGCCTTTGAGGCCGAACATGTCATGCCAATCGTCGAGCATCTCATACTGGTCGCTCGGCACCACGATGGTGACCAGCTTTCGTGTCGGACCACCGGGATGCGAGCCCTTCAGCGGCGCCATACCCATGAAATGGGTCGCGTAGGGAACGCCGGATGCATAACGCCACTTGCCCTTGACGCGATAGCCGCCGGGGACGGCAACGCATTCGGCGTCGGGCGAGGGGCCGCTCGGTGAGTAAGGTGCGATGAAATGTCCGTGCGGACCGAAGATCTTTGCTTGCGCAGCTTCGCCGAAATTCGTGCCGATTTGTAGCGCGTGGCCACAAGCGAGCGTCAGGCACCAGCCGATCCCCGGGTCGCCGCTGGCGATTTCCACCATGCTCTTGAAGAAGGTGCGGATGCTGAACTCGTAGCCGCCGAAGCGGCGCGGCTGCAGGCAGCGATAGAAGCCAGCCTTGGTGAACTCCTGGTGCAGCGCTTCGGAATAATATCCGCGGCGCTCCGCTTCTTCCGCTTCCGCCCGCACCAACTGGCGCAACGCGCGAGCGCGCGCAATCATCACTTCCGGCTCTAGATCGGGCTCCGGCACCGGTACGTGGCTTGGGCTCACTGCGTCCATTGTCTCCTCCCTTACGTCGACTTTTTTGCATCGTACGGGCCGGGCGTAATTGCCTCAACCCGCGCTACGGTTCTGGCCGACACAGAATTGCCCGCAAATGCCGCTTTACCCAGCGAAACGTGCAATCGGCAATCGCTTGCTCTAGCTTGAAGCAGCGACCGCACGCAGGTTCATTTCGGCGATTGAAGAGGACGCTTGCCGTGCAGACGACCCTGCTCGGATTGGCCATTGCTATTATCGTAGCGCTCGTCGCGGCGCTGGTTGCGCCGTTTGTGGTCGACTGGGGTCGCAATCGCGCGCTGTTCGAAGAGGAAGCTAGCCGCCTGACCGGCCTCGCCGTCCATGTCGAAGGGTCGATCGATGCGCGGATCCTGCCGCTGCCGCACATCACACTGCGCGATGTAACGGTTGGCGAAGACGGCCATGAACGGATGCGGGCCGCGGCCGTCGACGTTGAAGTCGCGCTTTCGCCGCTGCTGCGCGGCGAAGTGCGCGCCACCGAACTGCGGCTGATTGCCCCGCAAATCACGCTCGGCCTCGATGCCGCCGGCGCGCTCGATTGGCCGGCGCCGGCGCCCGATTTCCGCGCCGACGCGTTGAGTATTTCGCGCTTCAGCGTGGAGGACGGCCGCATTGTCTTATCGGACGCGGCATCGGGGGCGCGCGTCGCGCTGCAGAAGCTTTCGTTCAGCGGCGACGTCCGGTCCTTCCTCGGGCCGTTCCATGGTGCGGGCGGCTTCGTCATCGGCGAAGACGCTTACGCGTACCGGATATCGGGCAATCGTGTCGACGAGGACGGCGGGCTGAAGCTTCGGCTCGCGGTCGATCCGTCCAACACTCCGTTGACCACCGAAATTGAAGGCCAGCTCAGCTTCGCGCGGGGCCTGCCGCAATTCGACGGCGGGCTGACACTGTCGCGGCCGGTCGCAGTCACGCTTGCCGGCGGCGAGCGGGTGATGAGCAACCCGTGGCAGTTCGCTGGCAAAGTGCGGGCGACGCCGTCGACGGCGTCGCTGCGCGACCTTGTTTTGCAATACGGGCCGGAGGAGCGAGCGGTCAATTTTACCGGCACCGCCGAATTGACGTTCGGCAAACACCCGCATCTCAACGGCGAGATTTCAGCGCGGCAGGTGGATGTGGATCGCATGCTGGCCGCGCCGGACGTCACGCGTCGGCCGCCGCTCGTCATGCTGAAGGATTTTTTGGAGACTTTCACAGCGACGGTCCGGCCGCCGCTGCCGATGTCGGTTGGCGTCGCCATCGATGCGGTGACTGTCGGCGGCACCGCCATTCAATCGCTCCACGGCAATGCGCGTTACGACAACGGCTGGAGCGTCGATGACGTGGCGTTCCGCGCCCCCGGCCTCACCGAGGTCAGCTTGAGCGGGCGTCTGGGCTCCGGCCCGCAAGGCGTCGCCTTCAGCGGGCCGGGGCGCATCGAGGCAGCCGATCTGAAAGTGCTCATGGCGTGGCTCGGGGGCCGGCCCGAACAGGCCGCGGGTTCGACTGAAAGCATGAATGCGCGCGCGGACGTCACTTTCGCAACCGACCGATTCGTTCTCGACCGGCTGTCGGCGTCGTTCGACCAGGAAACCGTGGACGGGCGGCTCGCCTACACCTGGGCGACGCGCGAGCGTCCGGCCACGCTCGATGGCGCCTTGCGTGCCGCCAGCCTCAACGTCGACGCGCTGCTTGCCTTCGCCAGTGCGGCGACTGCCGATGGCGCGCTCGAAGTGCCGCACGAAGTCGCGCTCGTTCTCGACATCGGCAAGGCGACATTCGCCGGCGTCGACGCACGCGCGGTCAATGCGCGGCTTAAGCTCGACAGCGGCATATTGCATGTGGATCGCCTGTCGGTCGGCGACCTCGGCGGGGCCGCAGTCGACGTCAATGGCCGCATCGACGAATTGTCGTCGCGTCCGCGCGGGCAGCTGATGCTCGACATCAATGCATCGACGCTCGCCGGCTTGCTCGATATCGCCGCTCGCTATGCGCCGCGCGTTGCCAATTCGTTGCGGCCGTTTGTCGAGCGGCTCTCGCCGGCGAAAGTGCACGGCGTGGTCACGGTCGATCGCGCGGCCGGTACCGCGAGCCTCGGCAAGCTCGATCTCGGCGGCAGTGTCGGCGCGCTACGCCTTGCGCTCAAGGGCGATGCGACGGCGCAGCCCTCCCACGTTGAAGCCGCAGTGCTGCACGTCAACGGGCGCTTCGACGCCGATGACGGCGAGGCGCTGGTGCGGCTCCTCAATCTCGATCAGATCCTCGCGGTCGATCAACTGCCCGGTCAAATGACGATTTCAGTCGGCGGACCGCTCGACGGCAGCCTGCATATCAACGGCGCCGCCAGCGCCGGCGGATTTTCCACTGTCGCCGACGGGGCGCTCCGGCTCAACGAGGGAACGCCGACCGGCAGCCTGCAATTGCGCGTGACGGCGTCCGATTTACGGCCGCTTCGCCGCGCGATGACCGGACAGCCGGGAGCCGCCATTGGGATTTCCGGCAATGCCATCGTCGGCATTGCCGGGGGCGATCTTTCGGTCACTGATCTTGCGGTCACCGCCGGGAAGTCGTCGCTGCGTGGCAGGCTCGACCTTACGCTATCCAAACCGGTCGGCATCGCCGGCGAAGTCGCCGCCGACGAGGTCGATGCAGCCGCGGTCGCGGCGATGCTGCTCGGCTTGCCGAGCGTCCCTGGCAATGGCGGAAAGCTCTGGTCGGCCGCGCCGGTCGGTGGCGGTGCTTTTAGCTTCGCTAACGGCGCAGTGAATTTCAAATTCGCGCGCGCGGCCTTGACGCCAGCCTTCACCGCCCGCGACCTCACGGGCGTTGTGCAGTTCAAATCGCCCTACATCGTTCTGAGCGATCTGCAAGGCACCCTTGCCGGCGGACGTCTCGGCGGCACGCTGACATTCCGGCACGATCCGCAAGCTTTGGCGGCGCAGGGCAGCGTCGAACTCGCGTCTGCCAGCGCCGCGGCCTTCACCGCGGCCAACAGCAACGCTATCGACGGCAAGCTAACGGTGAAACTCCAGGGCGAGAGCCAAGGGCTAAGCCCGGACGGTATCGTCGGCGCCTTTCACGGCGGCGGAACGATCGCACTTACCCAAGCGCAGTTCGGCGGTATGACGCCTGCCGCGTTTGACGCGGCGATCCGCATCGCCGACCAGAGCACGACGCTCGATCCCGTGAGAATCAAGGCGGCAATCACGGCCGCCATGGATAACGGGCGATTGGCCGTGCCGAAGGGGGAGGCGGAAGTAACGATCGCAGCCGGGCAAATGCAGCTGCGCAACGCCGTACTCAAAGGGCAGAACGACGCCGCGCTGACAGTCGATGGCGTGCTCGACCTCAACAATGCGACGCTCGACACGCAGCTGGCCTTGTCGGGCCATCCCGCGGCAAGCACCTACATCCCGTCGTTGCCGGAGCTCGCCGTTAGCGTCAAAGGACCGCTGGCCGCGCCGGAAAGAAAACTCGACACCTCGACGTTTGTCAGCTGGCTGACGTTGCGCGCGACCGAACAGCAGACGAGACGCCTGGAGTCGCTGGAGGCCAACCGGCGGCAGGATGTCCTCGGCCCTGCGATGCGCCCGCTGGCACCGTCGGTGCGGATCATCCCGCAAGGCACGTCGCTCGAGATCAACAACCACGCCAATGTCACCGCCGCGCCGATGCCCGGAGCCAATGCGTTGGACCGGTTGCGGCCGGAAGTTCCCGCGGCCGCCGCCGTATTGCCCGCGGCCGCTCCGCCGGCGGCAAAACCGCCGGCGCCGCAACCGGCGGTGCACGCGCCGCTGAATTTGCTATTCCACTCGCAGAATTGACGCGGTCGGGTGTTCGGTGATGCGCGTCTCGTGTGGCGTTTTCGCCCCGCCAAAGCCCGCCGTCCTGCCGCGATAGAAATCGAGCACGTAAAGACGTATCGCCGACGACAGATTGCCATGGCGGCGATCGGAATCGATCGAGCCGACGAGTTCGGCCAAGGTCACGCCTCGGCCCGCGGCGATGTCCTTCAGTCCGCGCCAAAACGCGTCTTCAAGACTGACGCTGGTCTTGTGGCCGGCGATGACGATGGAACGTTTGACGACGGGCGATTTCATCGCTCTTCTCCTGTTTCGATCCGCTGCTGGTCGAGTTCTTTGCCGGCCTTCTCATTGCGTGATCGTTCCAGCGTTCGTTCGGATTTCGAGCGCCCATGCACGAGCCGGTTAACCGCGGCGTCGGCTTCGGCCTGCCGCCGCTTGGCGCGTTTGCGCGAGACGCGCAGGTTGGCGAGTTCACCCATGGTGGAATTCGGCGTGACTGTGTTGGTCGCAATAAGCCCCGGCACTTCAGCAGGGATTACGCCGGTACCGCGGCTTTGGATCACCGCGCGGTCGGATTCATGTGTTGGCTGAAATAGAAATTATCACGTCGGATCAATCCATTGCGCCGGTAGCGCAAAGGAATGTGATCGCGAGGTGAACGCTTTCTTATTTTTTGCGGAAGCGATCGAGGCGCACGACTTCGGCACCAGCCCCAGGCGGCGCGGATTCATCGGCGCTCGGCGATGCGGGCGCCGTCAGCGCTTCGGATTTATTGTCGTCCAATACAAGATGCCTGGCCGTCGGCGCCGGCTTTTCCGCCGGCATGCCGTCCTCGCCGCTTGCCGCGCCTTCAATGGTCTCGAATTGGAAGCCAAACTGTACCGCCGGATCGTAAAAGGCGCTCACCGCGTCAAACGGCACCGCGACCCGCTCGGCCACGCCGCCGAACGACAGACCGACCTCGAAGCCTTGTTCGGTGACGGCGAGATCCCAGAATTGGTGCTGCAGGACGATGGTCATGTCCTGTGGATAGCGCTCGCGCATGCGGTCGGAGAGCCGCACCCCGGCCGACGTCGTATTGAACGTAATCTTGAAATGGTGCTCGCCCGGCAGACCTTTTTTTGCCGCATCCTCCAGCACCGTGCGCACGACCCCGCGCAGCGCCGCTTGCGCGAGGATGTCGTAGCGAATGTGGTCAGTGGGCATCGGATGACGGACTGCTGATGACGGATGACACAAGACACTTAAGTGGAAAATTGTAGAGGTCCAGAGCGATTCTGTCCTCTGTCGTCGGTCGTCCGTCCTCTGGAAAGTGGAGGCTTCTGTTGCCAGGTGCCTCCGAACCCCGCCTGACGCTGCTAAG
>CAYWNY010000058.1:0-20662 GCA_964459765.1 uncultured Hyphomicrobiales bacterium
TTCGCGGTGCTGTTCGGCACCCGCCACATCGACGCCACCGAGCATCAGGACGGGCTGATGCTGGCGATCGCCACCGAGTCGATCATCAAGCTCGTCGCCTTTCTCGCCGTCGGCGTCTTCGTCACTTTCGTGATGTTTCCCGGGCCGCTGGCGCTGTTCTCGGATGCGCTTTCGCATCCGCGCACCGCGGCGGTGCTGACGCACACGCCGTCGGCGGCGGCGTTCTTCGCCACCACGGTGTTGTCGCTGTTCGCCATCCTGCTGTTGCCGCGGCAGTTCCATGTCGCCGTGGTGGAGAACAGGAGCGAAGCCGAAATCCGCCGCGCCGCCTGGCTGTTCCCGGCCTACCTGGTGCTGATCAATCTGTTCGTGATGCCGATCGCCATGGCCGGATTGCTGACCTTCCCGGCCGGGCTGACCGACGCCGACATGTTCGTGCTGGCGTTGCCGCTCAAAGCCCATTCCGAATTGTTCACGCTCGTCGCCTTTGTCGGCGGCCTGTCGGCGGCGACCGCGATGGTGATCGTCGAGTCGGTGGCGCTGGCGATCATGGTGTCGAACGACATCGTGATGCCGTTCATTCTCAATCGCCGCGCCGTTAATGTCGTGGAACGAAGCGACGCCGGCGCGCAGCTTTTGACCGTCCGCCGCATCGCCATCTTCGGCATTCTATTGCTCGCTTACATCTATTACCGCTCCGCCGGCCCGGCGCAGCTCGCCTCGATCGGGCTCCTCTCCTTTGCCGCTATCGCCCAGCTCACGCCGGCATTTTTCGGCGGCTTGATCTGGCGGCGCGGCAACGCCACCGGCGCCATCGCCGGCATGACCGCGGGCATCCTGGTCTGGGCCTATACGCTGCTCCTCCCGAGCATCATGGATGCCGGCATGGTCGGCGAGCGCATCTTGAACGACGGACCGTTCGATTTGATCTGGCTGCGCCCGCAGGCCCTGTTCGGGCTCGATCTGCCGCCGCTGGTGCATGGCGTCGCGCTGAGCCTCCTCGCCAACGTCGCGCTTTATGTCGGCTGCTCGTTCGGCCGGCGGGGAAGCGCGATCGAGCGCATGCAGGCGGATTTGTTTGTGCCGACTTCGTTGGCGCCGATCGCGCCCAGCTTCCGGCTGCGCCGCGCCGCGGTCACCACCGAAGAGCTGATCGCCACTATCGCGCGTTACCTCGGCGAGGAGCGAACCCGGGCATCGTTTGCGAGTTTTGCCGCCTCGCGCCGCATCAGTCTCGAGCCGCGGGTGGAAGCCGACTTTGCGCTCCTGCAATACGGCGAATATCTGTTGGCGTCGGCCATCGGTGCCGCCTCGTCGCGGCTCGTCCTGTCGCTGCTGTTGCGCAAGCAGACGGTCTCCACCAAAGCGGCGCTCAAGCTCCTCGATGATGCCAGCGCCGCGCTGCACTATAACCGCGAGGTGCTGCAGACCGCGCTCGATCACGTGCGCCAGGGCATCGCGGTTTTCGACAAGGAACTGGCGCTGGTCTGCTGGAACCGCCAATTCGGCGAAATCCTCGATCTGCCGCACGAGCTTACCCGTCTCGGCATCGCGCTCGATGGCATTATTCGCCATGTGGTCGCGCGCGATGCGCGCGATGTGAAGAATGTGCCGGCGCAAGTCGCCGAACGCGTGGCGCGCTACACCTCCGAGGCCGAACCGTTCCTCGAGCGCTTCCCCGAACGCGAGCTGGTGATCGAGGTGCGCGCCGACCGCATGCCTGACGGTGGCCTGGTCACGACCTTCACCGACATTACCCCGAGCGTGAAGGCGGCCGAGGCGCTGGAGCGCGCCAACGCCACGCTGGAGCGGCGGGTGCGCGAGCGCACCGGCGAACTCACTCGCCTCAATGCCGAACTGGAACGCGCCAAGGCCGAGGCCGACGACGCCAACGTCTCGAAAACGCGCTTCGTCGCCGCCGCCAGCCACGACATCCTCCAACCGCTCAACGCGGCGCGGCTTTATGTCACCAGCCTGATCGAGCGCCAGGGCGGCGGCGGCGAGGATACCAACCTCGTCCACAACATCGATGCCTCGCTCGAAGCGGTAGAGGAGATTTTCGCGGCGCTGCTCGACATTTCCCGGCTCGATACCGGGGCGATGCAGCCGGAATTGACCGACTTCCGCATCGATGAGCTTCTGGCACGGCTGGAGGTGGAGTTTGCGCCGCTGGCGCGCGAGAAGGGGTTGCAGCTCAAATTCATGCCCTGCGCGCTCGCGGTGCGTTCCGACCGGCGCTTGCTGCGCCGCCTCCTGCAGAACCTGGTGTCGAACGCGATCAAATACACGCCCAAGGGGACGGTGCTGGTCGGCTGCCGTCGCCGCGGCGCCCGGCTGCGCATCGATGTCTACGATACCGGCATCGGCATCCCGCAAGCCAAGCGCCGCGCCGTGTTCAAGGAGTTTCACCGGCTCGATCAGGGTGCGCGAGTGGCGCGCGGCGTCGGCCTCGGCCTGTCGATCGTTGAGCGCATCGCGCGCGTGCTCGATTGCGAGGTGGCGCTGAAATCGGATGTCGGCCGCGGCTCGCGTTTTTCCGTCGAGGTTCCGCGGGGGCGCGCCGCGGCGGCGGAGCCGGCGCTGCGGGCGGCGGCCAAGGCCGCAGCGGGTCAGCTGGCCGGTACGGTCGTTGTCTGCATCGACAACGAGCCGGCGATCCTCGACGGCATGCAGACTTTGCTCCGTGGCTGGGGCTGCCGCGTGCTGCAGGCGGTCGATCTTGCTGCCGCGCTCGCCGCCATCGCGGCCAGCGGCTGCGAGCCGGACGGCCTGTTGGTCGACTATCACCTCGACGCTGACAACGGCCTCGACGCTATCGCCGAACTGCGGGCCCGCTACGGCCGGGGGTTGCCGGCGATCCTGCTCACCGCCGACCGCTCGCTCAAAGTCCGCGACGAGGCGCGTACCGCCGGCGCGCACGTGCTCAACAAGCCGGTCAAGCCCGCGTCCTTGCGCGCGCTGATGACGCAGTGGCGTGTGCAGCGCGTCGCCGCGGAGTAAACCTCCATTATCCTTGGACGCGCGCCTCAGGATATTGGGGGCAGATTTAGTTGTGGCCAGTTGCCGGCTTCGATCTTGCTCGCGGCAATGACCGCCTGTGTGCGGCTCTCGACTCCGAGCTTCTGCAAAATGGCGGAGACGTGCGCCTTGACCGTCGCTTCCGAGACGCCAAGCTCGTAGGCGATTTGTTTGTTGAGAAGCCCGCCCGACAACATCATCAGCACGCGCACCTGTTGCGGCGTCAGCGTGGCGAGCCGCGCAATCGTCGCCGCCGTTTCAGCGTCGGCGGGCCGCGTCAGATCGATATCGGGCGGCGTCCACACTTCGCCCTGTAGGACCCGTGCAATGGCGGCGCGCAGCGCCTCGATGCCGAGCGTCTTGGGGATGAAACCGGATGCGCCAAATTCCATGCAACGGCGGATCACCGCCGGATCGTCATTGGCGGAGACCACCACGATCGGCAGGCCCGGATATTGCGCGCGCAAATACATCAGGCCCGAAAAGCCGCGCGCGCCGGGCATGGACAGGTCGAGCAGGATCAGATCGACGTCGCCCGACGTGCGTTCCAGGTATTCGCTGACCTCTTCGAAGGTGCCGGCCTCGGCAATCTCGGCGTCGGCGAATACGCCGTTGACGGCTTCGCGCAATGCGCCGCGAAACAGCGGATGATCGTCGGCGATCAACAAATGATGGGTTTGCGCGTCGGTCAACGGGCCCTCACGGCAGCACTGTACCGCCGTTCGGCCGAACCGGTCCACTTGATGGGGCTGCATTAACCCCGCGTAAGCGGCAATCCGGGTTGGAGCCCCGCCGGCGCGGCAACAATTGTCGGGCTGGCGGTTCTCGTTGGCCGCCGCAGTGCGGTACGATAGTGTACACTCGTGCAGGAGCTTCGCAGCCGCCGGTAGAATAGCGGCCGCAGCGGTGATTTGCGCAAATGCCTCACACCTCGCCGTTGAGGGCATGCGATGAGATCGTTCATCGGGTTTTTCAATCGCCTTTTCGGCGCGCTGCGGCAGTCGCCGGGCACCGCGCGCACCGTGGAGATCGACGAAGGCCGGCACATTTTCGACACTTCGCCGGACGTGATCGTCGTCACTGATATTCAAGGGAATATCGTCCGCATCAACCCGAGCTGTGAAGAGATATTGGGTTATCGGCCGGAGGAGATGACCGGGCGCAACGCGCAGGCTTTCATCTATCCCGGCGATCTGGATTCGACGCGCAACCAGATGCGCGCTTTGCGCCGCCGCGGAGTGTCGAGGATTTTCGAAGCGCGTTACCGGCACAAGTCTGGCCGCCTCGTGACGCTGCAGTGGACCGGGGCCTGGTCGAGCCGCGTGCAGCAGCACTATTTTTTCGGCCGCGATATGACTGCGCAAAAGCGCGACGAGGCGACGATCCGCGAGTATGCCGAACGCGAGCAGTTCTTCATAGCCGCAGTGGAATCGTCGAACGACGCGATAATCACCAATAACCCCGATGGTGTTATCACCGCGTGGAACGTGGCCGCAGAGCATCTTTTCGGCTACGCGGCCGATGAAGTCATCGGAAAAAGCGTCGATATCATCGTTCCCGACGAGCTTCGCGGCGACGTGCGCATGACGTTGGCGAAGATCAAGGCCGGCGAAAAGGTGGAGCATGACGAAACCGTCCGCCTCACCAAGGACGGCCGCCGGATCAACGTGTCGCTCAGCGTATCGCCGCTGAAATCCCACTCCGGCGCCATTATCGGGGGGGCGAAAGTCGTGCGCGACATCGGCGCCCGCAAGCGGGCGCAGGCGGAGCTGATCGAAAGCGAGCATCTGGCGCGCGCCATCATCGACACCGCGATGGATGCCTTCATCCAGCTTGACGACGGCGGCAACGTCATCGACTGGAGTTCGAAGGCCGAGGCGATGTTCGGCTGGTCGCGCGATGAAATCGTCGGGCACAATCTTCGTGACTTCATCATTCTTCCAGACGGTCGGGCCGACAACAGCGAAAGGCTCGCAGGCTTTTTGCAGGATGCGGCGAAAGGGATAACCGGACGTCGCTACGAAGCGCCTTCGGTGCGCCGCGATGGCGAGATCATCGATAACGAGATATCCATCACGGCCTTGCGGCGCGGCGATCGCTACGTCATCAACGCGTTCCTTCGCGATGTCACCGAACGCGCCCAGGCCGAAAGGGACCGCGACCGCAACCGCGAAATTTTGGACGGCATCGTCGAGAACATCACGATCGCAATATTGGTCAAGGATGTGCGCGATTTTCGCTTCATCCTGGTCAACAAGGCCGCCGAAGAGCTATGGGGCCTGTCGCGCGCGGAGATGCTCGGCAAGACGGCTGGCGATATATTACCGCCGGCGACCGCGGAAATGATCGTGGCTAATGACGTCCATCTTTTGCAGGCCGGAACGAACATCTTCATCGGCGACCATTCGATTGTCACCCCGGACAACAAAACGCGCCTGGTAACGTCGCACCGGATGCTTATTCGCGACCGGTATGGTGCAGCGCAATACATTCTCGGGGTCGTCGAGGACGTGACCGAGCGCCGGGCGGAGCATAATCAGCTCATCAAATCGCAGAAGATGGAGTCGATCGGGCAATTGACCGGCGGTGTCGCGCACGACTTCAACAATATGCTTACCGTCATCACCGGCACCATCGACATCCTGGCGGACGCGGTGAAGGATAAGCCGCAGCTGGCGGCTATCGCCAAACTGATCAGCGAGGCCGCCGACCGCGGCGCCGAATTGACCGGGCATTTGCTGGCATTCGCCAGAAGGCAGCCGCTGCAGCCGCGCGAGATCGATGTAAATGCGTTGATGACGGAATCGGAAGAACTCTTGCGCCGCACCTTGGGCGAGAATGTCGATATCGAGCTGCGTCTGCATCAGGATGCTTGGCCGGCGTTGGTCGATCCGTCGCAATTATCCACGTCGCTCTTGAATCTTGCCGTAAACGCCCGCGATGCGATGCCGAATGGGGGCGAGCTGACGCTCGAGACCGGCAACGCCGTTCTCGACGACGCCTACGCAGACAGCAACCCCGACGTCAGGCCGGGCAACTACGTCGTGGTTGCGGTGAGCGATACCGGCGGCGGTATTCCCGAATCCATCCGCGGCCGCGTGTTTGAGCCGTTCTTCACTACTAAAGAGGTCGGCAAGGGCACCGGGCTCGGTTTGAGCATGGTCTACGGTTTCATCAAACAGTCGAACGGGCACATCAAGGTATATAGCGAGGAGGGCCAGGGGACCACGTTCAAGCTTTACCTGCCGCGCGGCGCCGGGGCGGCGGCGGAAGCGGTGGACGAATTGCCGGACGCCGCGCTTGTCGGCGGCTCCGAAACCATCCTGGTCGTCGAAGACGACCCGCTGGTACGCCGCTCGGTCAACGCGCAACTGCGCAGCCTCGGCTACCGGTCTCTGACCGCGGCCAACGCCGCCGAAGCGCTGGCGATCGCCGATACCGGCGAGCCGTTCGATCTCCTGTTCACTGACGTGATCATGGCCGGAGGCATGGATGGCCGACAGCTCGCCGAAGCAATGGCCAAACGCCGTTCGTCGCTCAAGGTGCTGTTCGCATCCGGCTACACCGAGGACGCCATCATCCACCATGGCCGGCTCGACCCGGGTGTGCATCTCCTTGCGAAGCCATATCGAAAATCGGAGCTGGCCGGCATGCTCCGCCGCGCAATCGACGGTGCCGAGGTATTCGCCGCGCCGCCACCGGCAAAAACCCAAGCAATTTGACTTATAGTAGTGGTAACTCGCGATTTACGATCGCTGGTCGATAACGTCGGTTGATAATGTCCGCGGCGTCGGCGTGCGAGCTTTTGGGCGTCACCCGGCTCAAGAAGCCGTTCCCATGAAGCAAACTTTCGAGTGTCGTGCAGTCGGTGCTCGCCGCATGAAGGGTTTCGCGCGACGTGACAAGCATTCTGATCATCGATGACGATGCGGCGGTGTGCGCGGCGACCAAGATCGTGCTCGAGGCCAATGGTTTTGCGGTTGTCACCGCCTCTGACGGGCCGGCCGGCATCCGCGCGATCGAGCACCAGGTATTCGATCTGGTGATCTGCGACCTGTTTCTCCCGAAGATGGACGGGCTGGAAGCGACCAAAGCCATCCGCAAGATCAGGCCGGCGATGCCGGTCATCACCGCCTCCGGCTTCATGTTCGGCGGCGAGTGTCCTGAAATGCCGAACTTCGACGCCATGGCTGCCGAAGCCGGCGCAAGCGCGACCCTCTACAAGCCGTTCAAGCCGAAAGACCTGCTGCAGGTCATTCAAAAAGTGCACGGTTTGGCCGCGTAGGCCGGACACCGACCGTCACGCCGCTTCGCTCGCCCCGACAAACTGCAATACCACCTCGCGCCGGTGCGGCCACGTCCGATGCTACGGCCACGTAGATGCCCTGCCAGGTGCCGAGCGCCATCGCGCCGGCAATGACTGGCACGTGCAACGCGACGCCGTTGAGCATGGATTTTACGTGCGCCGGCATGTCGTCGGGTCCCTCGATGTCGTGCACCCATGAGGCGTTCGCCGGCGCAAGCCGCTGGAGCGCGGTGACAAGATCGGTGCGCACATCCGGGTCGGCGTTCTCCTGGATGACTAGCGACGCCGAGGTATGCCGGATGAACAGCAAGAGCACGCCGTTGCGGGCTTTGATCTTGGCGAGGAAGCGGATCGCCTCCTGCGTAATTTCGAAAAATCCCTCGCCGGGCGTGTCGACCGCGAGCGTGGCGCTGGCAAGGGTGTCGACGCGAGCGGTCGCAATGGCGGAGAGATCAAGGTGCACGAACGGCTAGACTCGTTGGTGCATGATCTTGTCGGAAAACCGGCGCCCACTTTTCCGGATCATGCACTAGCTCTTGTTCAACACTTGCTTTTGCGCGCGCGCGAGCGCTTCGACAAAGCGGTGCCATATGCGTCCGACATAGGCAAAAGCGGAATCGACCTCGTCGTCGCTCGGCAGGCGCAAGATCACGCTGTTGTCGCCGGCACCGGCCGCATCCGCCGCGGCGCCCGCCGGCAAGGGTAGCCCGTTGGCCAGAATTTCCTTTTTCAGCGCCCCGTTTTCGCTGCGCAGCCGCGCAATCTCGTTTTCCAAAATGGCGCGGTCGTCCGGCGCCGCCTGGCACGCCCAGCCCACGGTGCGTTGCGTGCAGAGCGACACGTCGCCGGTCTGTGTATCGAGCCGCAGGAAGCCGTCGGCGACTTTGCTGAGCATGTATCGGCCGTGATCGTTGTCGGGGCCGGCTTCACCGGCCGCAGCGGGCAGGACCAAACAACCACCCGCCAACACGACGCCGCAGATTTTGTTGATCATGCTCGTCTCCCAAGCCGGCAGTAATCGCCCTCGGCGGAGCGCAGCCGGCTCTGCAATGGATGATTAAAAGTCGGCATCGCGGCATTATTGTAACGGTAATGGCTTCGCGCTGCACAAATGCTCGGGAAAAATATCGCGGAGACGCCGATATTGTGCGCCATTTCAATATGTTATGCCTCATAGCGGTTTCTTGACTTAGCAAAACCCAGTCAGTATGGTCCGCGCGGCTTTAAGGGGCGCGCCGATCTCGTTTGCCGTCAGCCGCGAGTGTCGAACAGATGAGCGACGGCACGCGGAAGAATGGCGACCGCGACAAGGCTCGGACCGACGAAGCCGCCCTCTCCGCGAGACTTCAGCGTCTCGGTGAAGGTTTGGGCCAGTTGCGCGAGCGCGCTGGACCGCAACCTTCTTCCGACCGCGCTGATGGGGACCGGGCCGCGACTGCGGCGGGCTACGCCAAGGGCTTCCGGCTCTCGAGCGAACTCGTTGGAGGCGTGCTGGTCGGCGCCGGCCTCGGCTGGGGAATCGACCGGTTGTTCGGGATCGCGCCGTGGGGGTTCATTATATTTCTTCTGCTCGGCTTTGTGGCGGGCGTGCTTAACGTGATGCGCTCTGCGGGTGTCGTCCCCGGTCCGACGCACGGCGGCACCCAAGGAAGCGGGAAACAATGATGCCGCGCAGGCATCTTACGGCGACAGAACGATGAAGATCGATCCGATCCATCAATTCCGCATCGAGAACTTGGTGCCGATCATCACCATCCACGGTCACGAGATCGCGTTCACCAATTCCGCCCTGTTCATGTTCATCATCACCGCGCTGGTGTCGGCGCTGTTGCTCGGCGCCACCGCCCCGCGCGCGATGGTGCCCGGCCGCTGGCAGGCGGTTGCGGAGATGTCCTACGAGTTCGTCGCCAACATGCTGCGCAGCTCGGCCGGCAACGAGGGGATGAAGTTCTTTCCCTTCGTGTTCACGCTATTCATGTTCATCCTGTTCGCCAACATGATCGGGCTGATCCCGTACACCTTCACGGTGACCAGCCAGCTGATCATTACCGCGATGCTGGCATTGAGTGTGTTTGTGATCGTGGTGGTCTACGGCTTCTGGCGCAACGGACTGAAGTTCTTCAATTTGTTCGTGCCCAAGGGGGTGCCGATCTATATCTTGCCGGCGATCGTGGTGATCGAGATATTGTCGTTTGTGTCGCGGCCGATCTCGCACAGCGTGCGCTTGTTCGCCAACATGCTCGCCGGCCACATCACGCTGCAGGTGTTCGCGGGCTTCATCATCATGCTCGCGGGCTTCGGCGTGCTCGGTTGGTTCGGCGCTGCCTTGCCGCTCATTCTCGTCATCATGCTCACCGCGCTGGAGTTTCTGGTGGCCTTCCTGCAGGCCTATGTGTTCGCCATCCTCACCTGCATCTATCTCAACGATGCGATTCACCCCGGCCATTAGCGGCTGAATTAATCACCTCGAACAAGGAGTTTCTTCTCATGGATCCGACCGCGGCAAAATATATTGGAGCCGGCATTGCATGCATCGGCATGGGCGGCGCCGGCGCCGGCGTGGGCATCATCTTCGGCAGTTATCTGGCGGCGGCGCTGCGCAACCCCTCGGCCGCGCAAGGCCAGTTCGGCAACCTGATCTTCGGGTTCGCCGTTACCGAGGCGCTCGGCATCTTCTCGCTCCTGATCGCGCTGTTGCTCCTGTTCGGGCTGTAAACGCTCCGCCATCATGGCCGAACCGACCGCTCATACCGAGGCGCCCGGGGGACACGGCAGCTTTCCGCCGTTCCAGTCGCAGCACTTTCCGTCGCAAATCTTCTGGCTGGTGCTGACCTTCGTGCTGCTCTACCTGTTGATGTCGCGGCTCGCTTTGCCGCGCATCGCCTCGATCTTTGCCGAGCGCAGCAAACGCATCGGCGACGACCTGGCGGCGGCGCAGCGCTTCAAGGAGCAGTCGGAAGCGGCCAACGCCGCCTACCTGCAGTCGCTGGCCGACGCGCGCGCCCACGCGCAGGCGATCGCCAACGAGACCCGCGACAAACACGCGGCCGAAGCTGGGGCGACCAACAAGAAGCTCGAAGCGCAGTTGCACGAGAAGCTTGCCGCCGCCGAGCAATCGATTGCGTCGACGCGATCGGCCGCCATGGCCAATGTCAGCGGCATTGCCGCCGAAACCGCCGCCGCCATCGTGCAACGGCTGATCGGAACGACGCCGAGCGCCGACGAGGTCGCCGCCGCCATCAGCGACGCCGGCAAGCATTAGGATAACTCCATGCCGATGCCTGAAGCCGAAGCCTGGGTCGCCATCGCCTTCGTCCTCTTCATCAGTCTGCTGATCTATCTCGGCGCGCACCGGCGCGTGCTCGACGGGATCGATGCGCGTCGGGCGCGGATCAAGGCCGAGCTCGACGAAGCGGTGCGGCTGCGGGACGAGGCCAAGGCTCTGCTCGCCGAATACGAGCGCAAAGGACAGCAGGCGGAGGCCGAAGCCGCTTCGATTATCGGCAGCGCCAAGGCGGAAGCCGAACGCTTGGCTGTGGAAGCCAAGGCGCGGATGGAAGATTTCGTGGTGCGGCGGACCAAAATGGCCGAGGCCAAGATCGCCCAGGCCGAGGCGCAGGCGCTTGCCGACGTCCGCGCCGCCGCCGCCGACACCGCGGTCGCCGCCGCCGAGAAGATTCTGGCCGCCGCCGCCAAGGGCAAGGTCGCCGAGGATCTCCTGGTCAAAGGCATCGAGGACGTCCGCAAGCGGTTCAACTAGCGCGTGTGGCTCTGCCGGGCCGGGCGCCTCGGCAGCCGCGCCGGCCAAACCCGCTTCCTGTGCATAATTTCGGGGGAAGGTAGACAACGGCCTTTGACCGACATCAGCCGGCGCTATGTTCGGCGGTGGGTGATTCGTTTGTCGGTGCGGCCGCGGTTCGGCCGAAGCTCCAGGCGGACCTGTGGTTATCTTCGACTGCAACGGCGTGCTTGTCGACAGTGAACCGATTGCGAGCGCAGTGCTTGCCGATGCGCTCATGAGAGTCGGGTTGTCGTTGAGCGTTGAAGCGGTGGCACGCGTGTTTCACGGACGCCGCGCCGCCGACATTCTCTGCAGCGTCGAGCAACACACCAAGCGGCCGCTGCCGCCGGATTTTTCGGCCAAACTGGCGGCCGACACGCTCAAACGCCTGACGGAAGAGGTGCGTGCCGTTCCGCACGCCGCACATGCGCTGACCTGGATACGCGGGCCCAAGGCGGTCGCCTCGTCATCGCCGCTTGATCGCATCAGGACGAGTCTGGAAGTGACCGGGCTGCTGCGTTTCTTCGAGCCGCGGCTGTTTTCCGGCAGCAACGTGGCCAACGGCAAACCGGCTCCCGATCTGTTTCTTTTGGCCGCCAAGACTTTGCGCATCAATCCGGCGGATTGCATCGTCGTCGAGGATTCGGTCGCCGGCATCACCGCGGCCAGCGCTGCCGGCATGCGGCCGGTCGGCTTTGTCGGACGCAACCCGGTCGAAGGCGCGCTGGAAAATGATCTGCGCGCCGCCGGCGCCCGCGCCGTCGTCGCCGACATGCGCGCCTTGAAGGGCGCAATCATCGACCTGCGTGGCTGGTAGATTTGCGTGGCTGGTAGACTTGCGTGGCTGGTAGATCAGTTGGCGCTGGTGGCCGGGCTGGCGCCGCGCTTGGGTTTTGCGGCCGGCGCTGCCGCTTTGGCCTTCGCTTCCGCGGTGACCGGATCGAAACCGACATAAACGACGTAGTCGTCAAGCTGCGACGTCGGCGACGGCAGCGGAAAACTTACAGCGTCTTCGATATGGGTGAACAGGTTGTTGGCGGTGCTGTCGGTGACCGTGACCGGAATGATCACAAACCTCGTGGCAATCGGCCGCGAACCGCCGGGCGTCTCCTGCACCACCGCGATCCGCAACGGCACGCTGACCTGACCCGGGCCGCCAGCCGGCCCGACCACGAGGCGTCCCTCGACGCCGACCCGCAACACCATGTTGCCGTCGACCACCGAGCATTCCCGCGCCTCGCGCGCGAAACTGCCTTGGTATTTCAGCGTCATCGCCGAGGATTTTTCGCCGTTCGATCCGATTGTCAGCGTCGAGGCGCCGCGGCGCACATCGACCGGCGGGCACACGATGTCGGGCTGACCGCCGGCGACCGCCTGCGGCGCCTTAGCGGACGAGCCGGAGAAGAAATCGGTAATCGACCCTAAGCCGCCGGTTCCAGCGGCCGGCGCACCGGTGCTGGCGGGGTTGGTCGAACATCCGCCGGCAAACAGCGCGAGCGCCAACAACGGTGCAACCGCGGCGCAGGCACGCCACGTCATCCACCGACCGGTCCTCGGCATTCCCCGACGGCTCATCCCAAGATTTCCCCGATGCCTTTGTTATATCAAGGGAACCGTGGCCATCCCAAGGCGGCCTATCGGTTTGGTTAAGCCTTTATCGCCACGTGAAATAAGCCCCAGGTTGCGCATCAGGCGCCGGATTTGGAGTCCTTCAGCCGCCCGTACAGCAGGTGGTCCTGCCAAATGCCGTTGATGCACAGGTAGTCGCGCGCATATCCCTCGCGCACGAAGCCGGTTTTTTCGAGCAGCCGGATCGAGGCGTTGTTGGTCGGGATGCATGCCGCTTCCAGCCGGTGCAGGCGCAGAGTGTCGAAAGCGAACGTAATCACGGTGCGCACCGCGGCCGTCATGTAGCCCTGGCGCACGTAAGGCTTTCCCATCCAGTAGCCGAGACTGGCGGCCTGCGACACGCCGCGGCGGATGTTCGCCAGCGTCAAACCGCCGACCAGCGCGTTGTCGGAACTACGGATGATGACGAAAGCGTAGCTTTGATCGGCCCGCAGGTCTTCGGCATAGCGGCGGATCCGCCGCCGGAACGCGGCGCGGGTCAGATCGTCGTCCGGCCAGGTCGGTTCCCAAGGCGTGAGGAAATCGCGGCTGTCCTCACGCAGCGCCGCCCATTCGGCATGATCGGCCAACACCGGGCCGCGCAGCACCAAGCCTTCGCCGACCACCGTCGGCAGCGGTTCCGAGAAGTTGATGGTGCGAAAGAAAGCCATGGCCCGTTCGGTTCATGCGGCCCGCAGCGTCAGGGTTTCGGCGATGGCCGCCGCGTTTTCGAGCCCGGAGCCGAGCCCGATCACGGCGATCGCCGGCTTGCCGCGGCGGATCAGCGCTCGGCCGGCGGCGCGGGCGCTCTCGACCGTCACCGCTTCGATCTTCTCGACGAGCTCGTCGAGCGGGATCGGTCGGCCCCACGTGATCATTTGCCGCGCCAGCTGCCCGAGCCGCTCGCCGGAGCTTTCCAGGGCCATCAGCAGCCCGGCTTTGAGCTGCGCCTTGGCGCGGGCGATTTCGGTTTCGGAAATGGTCTCGGCCGCGTTGGCGATCTCGTCGACAACGAGCCGCATCAATTCCGGCGCGTCGGCGGCATCGGTGCCGGCATAGAGGCCGAACATGCCGACGTCCGAATAAGCGGCATGAAAGGAGTAGATCGAGTAGCACAGGCCGCGCTTCTCGCGCGCTTCCTGAAACAGCCGCGATGACATGCCGCCGCCGAGCGCGTTGTTGAACATCTGCAGGCTGAACAGCGACGGATCGGTTTGTGCGATGCCGGGGAGCGCCAGCGCGATATGGACCTGCTCGAGCTCGCGGCGCTCGACATGCGCGCCGCCGCCGAAGTGCGCGGGTTCGGGCAGCGGGCTGGCGGGACCGTTGAAGCTTGCGAAGCGCTTCTCGACCTCGCCGACAATCGCCAAGTGATCGACCGCGCCGGCGGCGCCGACCAGAATGTCGGGGGCGCGGTAATGGCGGCCGAGATAGTCGCGCAGCTTGCCGCCGTCGAACGAGCGCACCGTCTTGGGCGTGCCCAGGATCGAGCGGCCGAGCGGCTGGTCGGGAAAGGCGATGGTCTGCAGATGCTCGAAGATCAGATCGTCGGGCGTGTCGGCAACCGCGCCGATTTCCTGCACGATGACGTTTTGCTCGCGCAACAACTCGTCGCGGTCGAACGCCGGCTCGGACACGATGTCGGCAAGGACGTCGAGCGCCAGCGCCACGTCGGCCTTGAGCACGCGGGCATAATAGGCCGTCGACTCCGCGCTGGTCGCGGCGTTGAGGTCGCCGCCGACCGCCTCGATTTCCTCGGCGATCTGCCGGGCGCTCCTTCGGCGCGTTCCCTTGAACGCCATGTGCTCGAGGAAATGCGAAATGCCGTGTTCGTCGCGCCGCTCGTCGCGGCTGCCGGAATTGACCCACACGCCGAGGGAGGCCGTCTCGAGATGCGGCATCGTCTCGGTCACGACCCTGATGCCGGACTTCAATGTGGTTACTTCGACCGTCATGCTGCCGCTCCTTCCTGTGCGGCACGACTCGTCGACACAACGAAACGCTCGACCGCGGTTTGATCGGCCGGCAGCACGGTGACGCGCTCCGGACGTGAATTGAGATCGGAAAGCCAATCCGGCAGGTGCGGGCGCGCGCCGCAGGCTGCTTCGACGGCTTGCGGAAATTTGGCTGGGTGCGCGGTCGACAGCACCACCATGGGAATGGCCGGATCGCGCAACTCTTCCTTTTCCGCCACCGCGATGCCCACCGCGGTGTGCGGATCGACGAAATTGCCGGTCTCGCGCTTGACCGTACGCATGGCGGCGGCGACTTCTTCCTCGTCGGCGCGGCCGGCACTGAACAGCGCGTGGATAAAGGCGAGCGCGGATGCGGACAGCGTGAAGCGCCGCGATTGCGCCAGCGACGCCATCAGCGCCCTCACGGCGCGGCTGTCACGGTCATAGGCATCGAACAGCAGCCGTTCGAAATTCGAGGAGACCTGAATGTCCATCGACGGCGAGGTGGTCGGCACGACGTCGCGCAATTCGTAAGTACCGGTTGCGAGCGTGCGCGCCAAAATGTCGTTGACGTTGGTGGCAATGACCAGCCGGTCGATCGGCAGGCCCATGCGCGCCGCCACGTAGCCGGCATAGACATCGCCGAAATTTCCGGTCGGAACCGTAAAGGCGATCCGCCGGTCGGGACCGCCGAGCGCCACCGCGGCGGTGAAGTAGTACACCGTCTGCGCGACGATCCGCGCCCAGTTGATCGAATTCACGCCGGAGAGCCGCACCCGCTCGCGGAAGCTCGGGTGATTGAACAGGCCTTTAACGATCGCCTGGCAGTCGTCGAAGTTGCCCTCGATGGCGAGCGCATGGATGTTGGACGCCGCCGCCGTGGTCATCATCCGGCGCTGCACGTCGGAAATGCGCCCCTGCGGAAACAGCACGACGACATCGACCTGGTTGCGGTCGCGAAACGCTTCCACCGCGGCGCCGCCGGTATCGCCGGACGTCGCCACCACAATCGTGCGCCGCTCGCCGCGCGCGGCAAGCACGTGATCCATCAGCCGCGCCAGAAGCTGCATCGCGATGTCTTTGAATGCCAGCGTCGGACCGTGAAACAGTTCGAGTGCGAAGGTGTTGGCTCCGAGCTGGGCGAGCGGCGCCACGGCCGGATGCCGGAACGTGCCGTAGGCCTCGCGTGCCATGCGGGCGAGGTCGGCATCCGCAATGGAATCGCCGGTGAAAGGCCGGATCACGTCGACGGCGACTTCGGCATAAGGCCGGCCGGCAAAACCGCGGATAGTTTGGGGCTCAAGGCGCGGCCAGACCCCCGGCACATAGAGGCCGCCGTCGCGGGCAAGGCCCGCAAGCATCGCTTCGGCGAAAGTCAGCGCCGCGGCTTCACCCCTGGTGGAAACGTAGCGCAAAATCAACGGCTTCCCTGGCCCGGCGCGAACCCGCGGGCGATCTAAACTATTGATTTTCCAGGATGTTCGCTTCGAGCGACCGAACGGCCTCCCGTCCCGGACGCGCCCACACTAATAGAAAAGCCGGGCCCGCCACAAGGAACGCGAAGCGTTGCGAAACCGGGCTTTAGGCCTCGTCACGCCGCGCCTCGCGGCTGGTTTTGCGGGCCCATGCGGCAAACACCACGACCAAAACCAGCGCCAGCCCGTACCAGGTGATGGCGTAGCCGAGGTGTTGGTTGCGCAATTGTACGACAAGCTTTCCCGGCTGCGGGAGGCCGCCCGGTGGCACGGGCGTCTCCTGTTCGACATAGAATGGCGCGACGGCGCCGAGACTCTTGTTGAGTCCGTTGATGAGTCCTTTGGCGGCGGCAATCGCGGACGGATCTCGGGTGAACCATACATTGTGTGCTGGATCGTCGGCCGGCGAAAACCAGTGACGCTCGTCGGGCCAGCGCAGCACGCCCACAAGCTCGACCGGGCTGGCGATCTGTCCGGAGGCGCGCGTCGCGGCGTCCTTGCGCGCGTCCGGCACGAAGCCGCGGTTGACGATGACGGTCGTGCCGTCGGCAAGGCGCGCCGGCGTAAAAACCCAATAGCCGGTGCCGGAGACGTCGGGCCGGAAGGCGGACGCGGTGGCATAGACCAGCGCTTCGTTACGGTAGTCGAAGTTGCCGACGAATTTGACGCGAAGATATTCGTCCTCGGCCGGATCGAGTGTCGACCAGGCCGCCGCGGGCGGCAGTGTGACCGGCGGCGCCGCGAGCCGTTCGGTGAGCGTTACGATCAGGCTTTCCTTCCAGGCCTTGCGCTGGATTTGCCAGGTGCCGAGCGCAACGAGGACGGCGAAAGCAACGAGCGCCGGGATCAACAGGCCGAGCCAAGAGCGGCGCCAAGACCGGTACGAGGTTCGGCGCTCGTCTTGCGCGCGGTTCAAGGCTCGCTCTTGCTAACGCGGCCTTCGGCGGCCTTGTGGTGGTATTGCAGCGCGATCAACAGCCCCTTCATCGGTCGTAACGGCCCGAGCGTGACAATGAGGATGAGCGGCAGCCATAAAGCCGCATGCACCCAAAACGGCGGCCGGTAGAGGATCTCGGTGACGAGCGCCGCGAACACCACGATGAAGCCGGCGATGAGCATGATGAAGACGGCGGGTCCGTCGCCGGAATCGGCAAAGTCGTAATCGAGGCCGCAGACTTCGCAGCGCGGCTGCAGGGTCAGAAATCCGCCGAACAGTTTGCCCTTGCCGCAGCATGGGCACGAGCAGGTCAGTCCGGCGAGCGCCGCGCCGGAAAGCGTGTCGATTGGCTTGTCCATGCGACCGATGTCGTCATCCGCTCGTCCCCGCGCAAGCGGGGACCCAGTTTCGCCGCTGCCTGGATTCCCGCTTGCGCGGGAATGAGCGCAAAACAGCGACGCTGCGGCCTCGCCTTATTCCGGCAGCGGCACGCCCCCGCCCCACACATAGATGCAGGCGAACAGGAACAGCCACACCACGTCGACGAAGTGCCAGTACCAGGCGGCGAATTCGAAACCGAGATGGTGCGTCGGCTTGAACTGGCCGGCCAGCGCCCGGCCGAGACAAACCATCAGAAAGATCGTGCCGATGATGACATGCGCGCCGTGAAATCCGGTCGCCATGAAGAACGTGGCGCCGTAGATGTTGCCGGAATAGTGGAACGCCGCGTGGGCGTATTCGAAGGCCTGCACGCAGGTGAAGGTCATCCCAAGCGCGATGGTGAAGATCAGCCCCCAGACCAGGCCTTTGCGGTCGTTCTCCAGAAGCGAATGGTGCGCCCAGGTTACCGTCGTGCCCGAGGTCAGCAGGATCAGCGTGTTGAGCAGCGGCAGGTGCCATGGGTCGAAGGTGTGGATGTTCGCCGGCGGCCAAACGCCGCCGATAAACGCGGTGCGCGCCACGTCCTTCAGTTCCGCCGGAAACAGCGCCACGTCGAAATAAGCCCAGAACCAGGCGACGAAGAACATCACTTCCGAGGCGATGAACAGGATCATGCCGTAGCGGTGCGAGATCTGCACCACCGGCGTGTGGTCGTGTTCGACCACCGCTTCGTAGATTACATCGCGCCACCAGCCGATCATGGTGTAGGCGACGCCGATGAGGCCGATGCCGAAAATGACCGGCGCGTAGGCGGTGATGTGATGCATCCACAGGATCAGACCGAAGGCGGTCACGAATGCGGACAGCGCGCCGATTGCCGGCCACGGGCTCGGGTTCACCAAGTGGTAATCGTGGTGCGGTTTGGCGTGCGCAGCGTCGGCCATCTTGTCTTCTCCACCTCGGCGCCGGCTAAACGGCGGCGCGCTAGATTCGGCCGGACTTGCCCGGCGTTGCGCTCGCCGCCGCCGCCTGATCCGGCACCTGCACCGGATAGAAGGTGTAAGAGAGCGTAATGAGTTTGAGCGTGTCCTGTTCGGAGTCCTTCGCCAGCTTGGGGTCGACGTAGAACACTACCGCCATGTCGCGCTTCTCGCCGGGCTTCATGACCTGCTCGGTGAAACAGAAGCAGTTGACCTTCTCGAAGTAGATACCAGCGGTCGGCGGGCTGACATTGTAGCCGGCCTGACCGGCGGTGATCCGCGCGGTCTCGTTAGTGACGGAATAATAGACCGTGACCACCTGACCAAGCTTGACGTCGATGGTGCGCTGCTCGGGCTCGAACCGCCAAGGCAGGCCGGCGGCGACATTGGAGTCGAAGCGGACCGTAACGACGCGGTCAGCGACCTGCGTCGGCAGCGCTTTCGCCACTTGCGTCGTGCCGCCATAGCCGGTGGTGCGGCAGAACCAGGAATAGAACGGCACCGCCGCAAACGACAGGCCGACCATGACCGCGACCAGGCCGCCGCACAAAAAGGCGACGAGAACGTCGCGGCGCGGCGGCTTGTTGGGTCTATGGGCTTGCGGCTGCATCGGCGAAGCGTGTTTTCACTGGGTGTTCATAACGGACGGTGGAGCACGCCGGGGCCCTTCACCAGCGTGACGATGTAGAACAGGATCACCAGTAGGCCGAGCGCCACCGCGATGCCGATGGAGCGGGCGCGCCGGGCACGCAACTGCTGTTCCGTCAGCTTGATGCCGCCCTGGGGCTTGTCGTCGTTCATGGCCATCGCTCGTCGTCATGCAGCAAAGTGGGCGTACAGCCCTCCCGACATCCGGTCGGCCAGCAGCACGGCGAACAGCAGGAACAGATAGAGGATCGAGAAAGCGAACATCTGCCGGCTCGCGGCATGGCTCCGTTCGCGAACGATGCGTAGCGCCAGCGCGACCATTACCGCGCCGCCAACGGCCGCGACGACCCCATAGAGCGGTCCGGCAAAGCCAAAAAACCACGGCGCGGCCCCGAGCGGAGCCAACAGCAGCGAATAGGCGAGGATATGCCAGCGCGTTGTTTTCAGTCCGGCGACCACCGGCAGCATCGGTACGCCGGCGCGCGCATAGTCGTCGGCGCGATGGAGCGACAGCGCCCAGAAGTGCGGCGGGGTCCAGAAGAAGATGATGAGGAACAGGAGGCCCGGTTCGATCGACACCCCGCCGGTCGCGGCCGCCCAACCGATCATCGGCGGCAATGCGCCGGCGGCGCCGCCGATGACGATGTTCTGGGGCGTCGAGCGCTTGAGCCACATCGTGTAGATCAGAACATAAAACCCGATGGTCGCGGCCAAGAGCGCGGCGGCAACGACGTTGACCAGAAGCCCGAGCACGACGATGGCAAAGCCCGCGAGGGTGAGGCCGAAGGCGAGCGCGTCGCCGGCCGTCAGCCGGCCCGCCGGTATCGGGCGGCCCGCGGTGCGCGCCATGCGCGCGTCGATATCGGCGTCGTACCACATGTTGAGCGCGCCGGCGGCGCCGGCGCCGACGGCGATACAGATCAGAGCGGTGACGGCGATGACCGGGTGCAGATGGCTGGGCGCAATCGCCAGCCCGACAAAGGCGGTGAACACCACGAGCGACATCACCCGCGGCTTCATCAGCGCGATGTAGTCGCCGACGCTCGCGATGCTGGGCGTGATATCGGGCTCGATGCCGGGCGCGGCGCGCGGTTGCGTGATGCTCATCGGATCAGCGGCAGCGTGTCGAATTGATGGAACGGCGGCGGCGACGACAGCGTCCATTCCAGCGTCGTGGCGCCGGCTCCCCACGGGTTATTGCCGGCCGGCACCTTGCGGGCGAAGGCCTGCGCCACGCCGAACAAAAACACCAGGACCCCGACGCCGGAAATGTATGAGCCGATCGAGGAGATGTAATTCCAGTCGGCAAAGGCGTCGGGATAATCGGCTATCCGGCGGGGCATCCCGGCAAGACCCAAGAAGTGCTGCGGGAAGAACACCAGGTTCACGCCGATGAAGGTGAGCCAGAAATGCAGCTTGCCGACGAATTCCGAGTACATGTAGCCGGTCATCTTCGGGAACCAGTAATACCAGCCGCCGAAGATGGCGAACACGGCGCCGAGCGACAGCACGTAGTGGAAGTGCGCGACGACGTAATAGGTGTCCTGCAGCACCCGGTCGACGCCGGCGTTGG
>CAYWNY010000059.1:0-19984 GCA_964459765.1 uncultured Hyphomicrobiales bacterium
CATCATGCTCAGGCGCCTTGCTGCAAACGCCTCATCATGAATCCAAACTTCCCGGCTCTAAGCGTCCTCGACCCGCTGCCGGCTGCCGCCAATTCCCGCAGTAAACCCAGTTGGCGCTCGCCAATAACGCGCCGCGTATCGTCTGTATTGGCGCAGATGATGCCGCCCGGTTTGCCTTCGTCATCAGGAATGGGGCTGTAGGAAAACGTGTAGTAGGTTTCCTCGGGATACCCATCTCATAGCATGGGCAGGCAGCGAAGTCGGTGATTAGCGCTCGGCGCCACCATCGCGCACGGCTTCCGGAGCGAAACGGAGATTTCAGTCAAGCTCGCAAAGCGGGCTTATGCGTAGACGACTTATCGCTTCGAGAACTGGAAGCTGCGGCGCGCTTTGGCGCGGCCGTACTTCTTGCGCTCGACCACGCGCGCGTCGCGCGTCAGGAAGCCGCCGCGCTTGAGCACCGCGCGCAAATCCGGCTCATAGCGCATAAGGGCCTTCGAAAGCCCGTGACGCACCGCGCCGGCCTGGCCTGAGAGCCCGCCGCCGGACACCGTGCAGACGACGTCGAACTGGCCCTGGCGATTGGCGGCGACCAGCGGCTGCGCAATGAGCATGCGCAGCACCGGACGCGCGAAATAAGTTTCCACCGGCCGGTCGTTGATGACGATCTTGCCGCCGCCCAATTTGACCCACACCCGCGCCACCGCGTCCTTGCGTTTGCCGGTGGCGTAGGCGCGGCCCTGTTTGTCGAGCTTTTGAATGTATTTCGGCGGCTGCGGCGCCGCGGCCGGCTTGAGCGCGGAAAGGTCCTCAAGCGTCTGGATGGTCTCGGCCATCACGCGGTCCTCTTGTTCTTACGGTTCATGGCGGCAACGTCGATCGGTTCCGGCTGTTGCGCGGCGTGCGGATGCTCGGCCTGCGGATAGACCCGCAGATTGCCGAGCTGGCGCCGACCTAGCGGCCCGCGGGGCAGCATGCGCTCCACCGCCTTTTCGACAATCCGCTCGGGAAAACGGCCGGCAAGGATCGACTTCGCCGAACGCTCTTTGATGCCGCCGATAAAGCCGGTGTGCTTGTAGTAAACCTTTTGCTCGGCCTTGCGGCCGGTCAGCACGGCCTTGGCGGCGTTGATGACAATGACATTGTCGCCGCAGTCGACATGTGGGGTGAAGCTCGCTTTATGCTTCCCGCGAAGCCGCAGGGCGACAATCGAGGCGAGGCGGCCGACGACCAAGCCGTCGGCATCGATCACGACCCATTTCTTGTCGACTTCGGCGGGCTTGGCCGAGAAGGTTTTCATCGTCGTATCCGTGTGGAGGCGCGTTGGACGAGTGCTCGCGCCGGCGCGCTATCTATCCGGACTAAAGCCGCCAGTCAACACCAAGTGCGGTTGTTTTTGACAATATCTCAATGCTTTGGGTCGGAGGTATTATTTCACCGTGCCGGCGGAATGGAATAGGTCGAGGTGGCGTGGGCGACCAAATCGTCGTCCCCGTCCGAGCGTATGCCGATTTCGGAAACCGCGAGCCTTTTCCCGAGCTTGATCAAGCGCGCGTCGGCGACGAGGTCGCGCTGCGGCGGTTTCCGCAGGAAATTGATGGAGAGATTGATCGTCACTGCCAGCGGCACCCAGCCGATGGTCGCGAGGATCGCGATATAGGGGGCAACGTCGGCGAGCGTCATCAGCGTGGTGCCCGCGATCGTGCCGCCGGGACGCAGCGACTGTGCGCTAAAGTGCTTTCGGATGCGTGCGCCGCCGTGCCAGACCTCTTCGATGGCATAACCGCCCTGCGGATTGAACATTTCCGGGAATTCGGCAGTGAGCAGGCGCTCAAGCTCCGCCACCGAGAGTTTCGTCTTCTTTTTCATGCCCCTCCTCCCCACATCGTGGATCAGATATAATGGACGGACGCGCTTGCCAATCCGCGCTTCGCAATCGGGACTCGACGACGGAGGAACCATCGAATGAATGCTCAAGCCGCCGCCAAAACCAGTGCTGCGACTGAGGCCTCGTCGCTGATCCTCTTGCGCGAAGATGTCGGCGACATCGCCATCCTCACGCTCAACCGGCCGCGGACGCTCAACAGTCTGTCGGAGGATATGCTGGAAGCGCTCGGTGATGCGCTAACTGCCATCGCGCACGACAGGACGGTGCGCGCCGTTATCCTTGCCGCTAATGGGCCGGCCTTCTCGGCCGGACACGATCTTAAAGAGCTCCAACGACACCGATCCGATGAGGACAAGGGCCGCAGCTATTTCAAACATGTCTTCGCGACTTGCAGCGCCATGATGCAACAGATTGTCGGCTTGCCGCAGCCCGTTATCGCCGCGGTTCAGGCGACGGCCACCGCGGCAGGCTGTCAGTTGGTGGCGAGTTGCGATCTCGCCGTTGCCTCGCGCACCGCGAAGTTTGCCACCTCGGGCATCAACGTGGGTTTGTTT
Organism: uncultured Hyphomicrobiales bacterium; assembly: GCA_964459765.1. Classification (GTDB taxonomy): domain Bacteria; phylum Pseudomonadota; class Alphaproteobacteria; order Rhizobiales; family Xanthobacteraceae; genus BOG-931. The sequence goes on from CAYWNY010000059.1 coordinate 2,443, forward strand.
TGTTCAACCCCGATGGTCGCGCTGTCCCGCAATGTGCCGCGCAAGGCCGCGATGGAGATGCTGCTGACCGGCGAGATGATCTCGGCCGAGCGAGCCGAAGCCATCGGGCTCATCAATCGGGTGGTTGCGCCGGGTCACGAACGCGAAGAAGCGCTCAAGCTTGCAAAAATCATCGCGGCGAAATCGTCGATCGCGCTCAAGCTCGGAAAGACAGCCTTCTACCGCCAGTTGCCGATGTCGCTCGCGGAGGCTTACGAATACATATCCGGCGTGATGCTGGAAAATTTGTTGGCGCGCGACGCCGAGGAAGGCATGAACGCGTTTATCGATAAGCGCCCGCCAAAGTGGGAAGATCGCTGATGCCGGTCGAGTAATGAACCACGATTCCTATTCCGACGATTATATCCGCGGCATCCTCAACACCGTAAAGACGATCGCGATGGTCGGCGCGTCGGTCAACGAGATCCGGCCGAGCTATTTCGCTTTCAAATATTTGCTGCAACGGGGCTATCGGATGATCCCGGTCAACCCGGGACACGCCGGCGGCATGCTGCTCGGCCAGCGGATTTACGCGCGGCTTGCGGATATCCCCGATCCCATCGACATGATCGATATTTTCCGCGCGGCGCAATATGCGCTCGGCATCGCCCAGGAAGCGCTGGCACTTAAACCCCGGCCGCAGGTGATTTGGATGCAGCTTGGTATCCGCAACGACGAAGCGGCCACGCTCGCCGAAGCCAGTGGGATGAAAGTCGTGATGAACCGCTGTCCGAAGATCGAGTATGGGCGCTTGTCGTCCGAAATCGCCTGGATGGGCGTCAACACCCGCACCATCAGCGCGCGCAAGGCGACCATGAGCGGCGGCATTCAACGGCTGTCGCTGCAGCGCCCCTCAACGCGCGGCGGCTCGACGGACGCCGCCGAGCGCGCGGAGCGTGAGGGCGGCGCAGCATAAGAAAGCGCGCTTGAGACGCGCGCGGCGCAATAACGCCGATCGCTTAAAATGCGGCGGAACTTTCTTGAGCCTTTTTCATTTTTCTCGCCGCTAATACCGCTTCGGTGTTTGTCGCGACGCCATTCGCGCTCGCGCAATCTCAGGAGTGGGAGATGAAGATCAGTGCAATGCCGGCGCTGGCAATATGCGGGCTGGTTCTTGCGTCGGTTGCGGCCAGAGCCGCCGACGACGAGCAGGGCCGCAAGGCCTGCATGGTCGATGCCTTGACCGTCTGCGCCAAGTTCATTCCGGATCGCCAGCGCGTCGCCGATTGTCTCGTGGCCAACCGCGAGCGCATCTCGGAGCCGTGCCGCGTCCTGGTGAGTGCACACGCGGCGAGCAAGTAACGCCCGTTCGGCCCTGTCTTGACGACCTCTACCGGTCCTATACACCGGGAACGCTTCGTTAGTCCCGCGCAACGGATCGGCCCGAGGATCGGACCATGAGCGAACGTATTCCCGGTTTTGCCACGCTTGCCGTCCATGCCGGCGCGCAACCCGATCCGACGACCGGCGCGCGCGCCACCCCGATCTACCAGACCACGTCGTACGTGTTCGAAAGCGTCGACCACGCCGCCTCGCTGTTCGGCCTGCAAACCTTCGGCAACATCTACAGCCGCATCGGCAATCCGACGAACGCGGTGCTCGAGGAGCGGGTCGCCGCACTCGAAGGCGGCACCGCCGGGCTGGCGGTGGCCTCGGGACACGCGGCGCAGGTGTTGGCGTTTCATTGCTTGCTGCAGCCCGGCGACGAGTTCGTCGCCTCGAAAAAGCTCTATGGCGGCTCGATCAATCAGTTCAGCCACGCGTTCAAGAACTTCGGCTGGAACGTGGTCTGGGCGGATCCCGACGACATCGGCTCGTTCGAGCGGGCCGTTTCGCCCAAGACCAAAGCGATCTTCACCGAGTCGATCGCCAATCCGGGCGGCGTCATCACCGACATGGCGGCGGTCGCGCAAGTCGCCAAGCGCGCCGGCGTGCCGTACATCGTCGACAACACGCTGGCCACGCCGTATCTGTGTAAGCCGATCGACCACGGCGCCGATATCGTTATCCATTCGCTGACGAAATTTCTCGGCGGCCACGGCAATTCCATCGGCGGCCTGATCGTCGACGCCGGCACCTTCAATTGGTCGCGCGAGCGGCGCTATCCGATGCTGAGCGAGCCGAGGCCGGAATATCACGGCATCGTGCTGCACGAGACGTTCGGCAATTTCGCCTTCGCCATCGCCTGCCGGGTGCTGTCGCTGCGCGACCTCGGCCCGGCGCTCGCGCCGTTCAACGCCTTCCTCATTCTCACCGGCATCGAGACGCTGCCGCTGCGCATGCGCGTGCATTGCGACAATGCGCTCGCGGTTGCGGGGTGGCTGTCGCAGCACCCGAAGGTGGCGTGGGTGAGCTATCCCGGACTGCCCGGCGACCGCTATCACAACCTCGCCAGGAAATACTGCCCGAACGGCGCCGGCGCAGTGTTCACCTTCGGCTTGCGCGGCGGCTACGACGCCGGCGTCAAGCTCGTCTCCAACGTCAAACTGTTCTCGCATCTCGCCAATATCGGCGACACGCGCTCGCTCATTATCCACCCGGCCTCGACCACGCACCGGCAGCTCACGGACGCGCAGAAGATCCAGGCCGGCGCGGGTCCGGACGTCGTGCGCCTCTCGATCGGTATCGAGGACAAGAACGACATCATCGCCGACCTCGAACAGGCGCTGGCGGATTAATTCGCCCCCGCCGCGCCTGCCGGCAGCACGTCGCGCCGCGGCACGGGCGCGGCGACATCGGCCGCGTGCAGCGTGGCGAGCGTGAGCACCAGCACAGCCACGGCCTGATGCAGGAGCGCCAGCGGCAGCGGCACGCGCCACAACAGCGTCGCGACGCCCAGCGCCACCTGCAGGGCGATGGCCGCGAACAGCGCAAAGGCGCCGGCCCGCGCCGGTCCCTCTTTGACACTCCGCTCGACATTGAGTGCATGCGCCAGCGCAACCAGAAAGATGACGTACGCCAGCATGCGGTGGTCGAACTGCACGGTGAGAATATTCTCGAAGAAATTGCGCCACAGCGGCGTGTCGAAAAACAGCCGCGCCGCGTCGGGCACAAACGCGCCGTCGATGCGCGGCCAGGTGTTGTAGGCGTAGCCGGCGCGCAGTCCCGCCACCAGCGCGCCGAGATAGATCTGGAGAAGCGTCAGCACGAGCAACACAGCCGCCCCGACCCGCACCCGGCCCGGCACCTGCGGCCGCGGCGCTTGCCCGAGCTGCCGCGCGGTCCACAGCAGCGCGACGTAGATCACGCCGGCGAGGAGCAAATGCGTCGCAAGGCGATATTGCGAGACCTCGACCCGATCGGCGAGGCCCGAGGCCACCATCCACCAGCCGACGCCTCCCTGTAGCGCGCCGAGCGCAAAGATGAACCACAGCCGCGGCCGCAACGCCGGCGCCACGGCGCCGCGCGCCAGGAACCACAGAAACGGCAACAGGAACGCCGCGCCGATCAATCGCCCGAGCAGACGGTGCGTCCATTCCCACCAATAGATGGTCTTGAATTCACCGAGACTCATGCCGCTGTTGAGTTGGCGGTATTGCGGAATGGCCTGATACTTTGCGAACGCCGCCGCCCACGCCTCCTCGGAGAGCGGCGGCACTATCCCCATCACCGGCTTCCACTCGGTGATCGACAGCCCGCTCTCGGTGAGCCGGGTGGCGCCCCCCACCAGCACCATCACCACCACCAGCGCGGCGACCGCATAAAGCCACAACCTGATCGCGCGCGCGTGCGAGGTTTCGGTCGCCGTCATGGTCGTATCGCTGACCGCATCTTTGGCCGCATCTTTTGTCGAACGCGCGCGGACCATATAGTCTCGGCGCCAACGCTTGCAACCAACATCACGCCGACTTCCATGGCGCTTCGCCTGCGCAAATTCATCGGCACTATCGCGCTGCTCGTCCTGGTGACCGTGTGGGCGCTCGCTGCCATGGCGCTCGGGCAGGCGCCGACGATCCACGACAACGCTTACCTTGCCGTCGCCTATTACGTGATCGCAGGGCTCGGCTGGGTGCTCCCGGCCATTCCAATCGTCACGTGGATGTCGCGGCGCCAAGCCTAATCAAAGACGGCCTAATCCAAGACCGCGTAATCAAAGACCGCGTAAGCATAACCCTTACGCCGCCTCCGGTCGCCGAAAGCCGTTCCACATCGCGGTCGCCGCGCCGGACAACAACACCCGCACATAGCGCAGCTGCTGATATTCGCCGTTGAGCGAAATGCGCGGCAGCGCGGTGAGATGCTGGGCATGCGCCCGCGCAATGACGCCCGGCCGCGTCGTCACCGCGGTCTTAAAACCGAGCTCGGCGGCGATTTTAAATTCGCGCGCGCCGACCGACGTCGGATCGCCGTAAGGATAGGACAGATGCGCCGGGCGGATGCCCAAAGCCGCCTCGATCACCGCGCGGCTCATATCCATTTCCGCACGCACGGTCTTATCCGGCAGCTTCGCCAGCATCGGATGATTGACGGTGTGCGCGCCGATCGTCACCAGCGGATCGGCGGCGAGCTCGGCGATCTCCTCCCAGCTCATGCACAGATCCTTGCAGAACGCGGCGACGTCGACGTGATAACAGGCGGCGAGGTCGCGCAGGATCGCGCGCATCTCGGCTTCGGTCTCGCGCCGGCGCAGCCACCAGTAAAACTCGTCATAGAGCGCGCGCTTCTCAGCGAGCGTGCGGCAATCGAAGGTGCGGTTCTTGCCATCGATCACCATGCCGATGCGGTCGTTTTTCGCGATCACCGCTTCGAGCACCAGCCACCACAATTCGCCGATCCGGTCGGGAAAGCTGGTCGGCACGTAAACCGCGAACGGCAGCCCGGCCTCTTTGAGGATCGGATAGGCGTATTCGAGGTTGTCGCGATAGCCGTCGTCGAAGGTGAGGCAGACAAAGCGGCGACTGAAATCGCCGGCGATCAGGCGGCGGTGCATCTCGTCAAGCGAGATCACGTCGACGCGGGCGCGGCGCAGAAGCTTCGCCACGCGGGTGAGGAAGCGCGGGGTGACTTCGAGGAGGCGGTTCGGCTGGAAGCGGTCGGGCCGCGGCGGGCGCACGTGATGGAGCGTCAAGATCGCGCCGACGCCGCCGAGCAGCGGCTTCAATGCCGCCGCCGCACCGGAAAAATACAGCGATTCCAATCCGCTGCGGATAACGGCGTGCTTGAGCCCACTCACGGTCGATCCTTCGATGCTCCCACTATCCTAACGCCAGGTTGATAATGTTTTGCATATGAGCAGTGCCGAGGAAAATTCACGCCCTCCCGCTCGCTTTCGCTCGCGACCTCCCCCCTCCAGGGGGGAAGTCAGAGGGAGTGGGCGATGATTCTTTGGCCTCTCGCGCAAAGCCAGACGGGATTGTAGGGTCACCGGCTTTTCGCGAGACCATGGAAAGGACCGCAGTTGAAAGACAACACCAAGACCGACGCGACGCGCACCTATTGGCTGCTGTTGGCGCTCCAAGTCGTCGGCGCCGGCATCATTGTGTCGGAGGGCGTGCCGATGTACCGCAGCTTCCTGCCGGGGCGCGACATCGCGCCGGTCGATGCCGACCTGCTCGCCGTCGTGCTCTTTGCTGTCCTGCTGCTGCAGGTGCCGTATTGGATCGCGACGCTCAAAGTGTTTCCGCAGGTGGCGATTCCGAAAAGTCTGTTGGGCGCGCATCTCGCATTCTTCGTGGCGCGGCTCAATTTCATTCTGGCCTCGAGCCTGTTCGTTCATCCGCCGGCCGAGCCGCTCGAGTTCCAGCAGAAACAGAAAATCGCAAACAGCACGGCGAACAGGGTCAGCGCCCGCCACCAGATAAACTCGATGTCGGCGCGGCGCACGAGGGCTGGTATACCCCACCCCGGCGTGCTACGCACGCCGACCCTCCCCCTCCAGGGGAGGGTGAAAGAATCATCACGCGCTCGTCTCTCACTGCATTCCCATGTTGAGCAGCGCCGCGATCGGCTTGCACTTTTTGTCGTTGGCGACGCGCTGGCTGGGCGACACCGCGTCGCGGCGCCTCCAGTGACAAGCGAACGGACCCTACCCTCCCCCTCAAGCTTGCAGCCGGGCGCGCGACAAGCGCGGCCCGGTTGGGGGAGGGAAAAGGGAGGCTGCGCGGGGTCGGGAGCGAACTACGCCGCCTTGGGCTTCGGCGCCGTGGCCTTGGCGATGCGGTCGGCCAGGACTCCCGGCTGAGTATCCGTCGGAGCATCCGCTTTGGCGGCGGGCTTGATGCCGGCTTTGCCGGCGACCTTCGGTTCTATTCTCGGCTCGCTGCGGCGTTCCGTGGGGCCCTTGGTTCTGGCCTCGGTCGCGGCTTCGGTTTTTGCCGCAACCAGCAGCGTGACGTTGTCGAAGCCGGCGTCAAGGAGCGCGTCGCGCGCTTTCAGCGTCAATAGCCCCGACGCGGTGTCTACCAACAGGATCGCGTGCGCGGCGAGCCGCCCGAGCGTGGCGAGCTCTTTTTTAGCCTCCCCGAGCAGTCCGGCATCGATTACGACGTGATCGTAAGCGTAGGCCAGCGCCTCGAAATTCTTGGCCATGCCGGGCGCGGCGAGAAGCGCGGTGCGGCTCGCGCCGTCACGGCCCGAGACGATCAGGTTCAACCCCGACGCTTTGTCCTTGGTGATGATGGCGCCGAAGGACGCGGTGCCCGCCGCAAGGTCGGCGAGACCGGGCGCGTCTGCCTCGCCGGACGCTTCTTTGAGTACGAGGTCGCCGGCGCCGAGCCCGACCAGCACCACGCGCGCGTCGCGAGCGAGCGCGCGGGAGAATTTCATCGCGACCGTATCGGCGTCGAGTTCGGGCGCCGCGGTAAAGAAGGTGATCTGACTGCCGGCGACGCCGGCTTCGTGGAGGTTCCTGGCGAATTCCTCGATGGCGCCGACCGGCACACCGCTTGGCGCCCCGCCGAGCATGCCGCCCAACCCCCCGCCTTTCACGACGCCGCGCAGCCGCGCCGCGAGCGAAGACCGCGCGCTCGGGTCCGCGCCATCGTCCGCGCCCCTTGCCCGCTCAGCGGCGGTGGCGAAATCGTCGGCGTTCGCCGGCCGCCCGCGCCGCATCGGCACGCCGGGCGCGCTTCCCGGCGCCGCCATCAGCTCGCGGGTGAGCACGAAGCCCGAGGACAGCATCAGCGTCGCCAAGGTCGCGATCAGCACCGTCGGCAGCTTCTTCGGATAGGCCGCCACGCTCGAAGGCGTGGCGCGCGAAATGATGCGCGCGTCCGGCGGCGCGGCGCCGAGCGTGTCGCGGGTCGAGGCCTCGCGGTATTTGGCGGTGTAGGATTCCAGAAGATCGCGCTGCGATTTGGCGTCGCGCTCGAGCGCGCGCAGCTGCACGTCGTCTTCGTTGGTGGTCGCCGCCTGGCTCTTGAGCTGATCGAACACGACAAGCTGCGCGGCGACGCGGGCGTCGGCGAGTTTCGAGTCGTTCTCAAGTGAACGGGCGATGGTCTCCGCCTCTTTGCGGATCTGCACGTCGAGGTCAGCGATCTGCGCCTTGAGCTCCTTGATGCGCGGATGCAGGTCAAGGAGCGACGACGACTGCTCGGCAAGCTGCGCGCGTAACGTCACGCGCTGTTCGGAGAGGCGGCGGATCAATTCCGAATTGAGGATGTCGGAGGATTCGATTTCGGCGCCGGATTTGAGCATCTCGCGGATGAGCCGCGACTTGGCCTCGGCATCGGACTTGAGCGTCCGCGCGGCGGCAAGTTGCGCGTTGAGGTCGCCGAGCTGTTGCGCCGACAGCGTGGTGTTGTTCGGCCCGACCAGGAGATTGGACTTGGCGCGGAACGCTTCGACCTTGCCTTCGGCGTCGGCGACCTTCTTGCGGATCTGCTCGATCTCGCCGGAGAGCCACGTTCCCGCCGAGCGGGCCTGGTCTTGCTTGGCTTCCTGCTGGCGCTTGAGATAGGCGTCCGCAATGGCGTTGGCGACGCGCGCGGCAAGTTCGGGGCTTTCGGAGAGGAAATCGATGACGATCACGCGCGATTTCTCCACCGGGAACACGGTTAGCCGATCGTAGTAGGCTTCCAGCACCCGCTCTTCCGGCGTCATGGCCAGCGGATTCTTGATGAAGCCGAAGAAGCCGAGGATCGAGCGGATCATCGACACGCCGCCGAGCGCCGGATCGAATTCCGGCATGTCGTTGAGCTTGAGTTTTTGGATCACTTCGGCGGCCAAGTCGCGCGACAGAATAAGCTGCGCCTGGCTGGTCACCGCTTCCGCATCGACGGCGCCGCGGTCGATGAGGTCCTTGTCGGCGTCGGGCCGCAGGAACACGTTGTCGCGGCCGAGGACGAGCACGCGCGACTCGCTTTGATATTTGGCTGGGATCATCACCACCACCGCGAAGGTGATGAGCGCCACCACCAGCGCCGGGCGCAGGATCGCGTAGCGCTTGTTCCACAGCGCCGAGCCGAGACCGGCCAGATCAAGGTCCGTGTCCATGAATTGCCCTCGCATCGAAGGCCGGGGCGTAAGCGAGGCCAAACTCATTTCGCGGCTCCTACTCTGACGGACTTCAACAACACTATTCGACTCAGGGCTCGGCGGTTGGAAGACTTCCCGAAATAACAAACGATTATGGTTGCCATCCGGTTAAACACGCCGGTTTTGCCGGTAAAAGCCGCGGCCCCAACTGTTTGTTAACGCAAAGCGCTCTCAATGAACGAGAACATTGGACCGTTAACGTTAGGCCTTCGACTTTTAGGGAAAACGCAGCGATGAGCGACGCTCGCGCCGCCGCATCGATGCGCGCCGCCGTGCCGGGTGGCGCGGTCTTGGCTGTGTCGTCGCCGGTACCCGACCTCGCGCCGGCGGCGCCGCTCAAGATCCTGCATGTGCTGCGCGCGCCGCTCGGCGGCTTGTTCCGCCATGTCATCGACGTGGCCCAGGGCCAAGCCATGCGCGGCCACTCGGTTGGCTTGATTGTCGATTCCACGACGGGGGGAGCGCGCGCCGACGCAGCGCTCAAGGAGCTCGCGCCCCACCTTAAGCTCGGGCTGCATCGCGTTGCCATCGCACGCGAACTCGGGCCGTCCGACATCGCCGCGGTGCGCTTTGTCGCGCAGCGGATGCGGCTGGTCGCCCCGGACGTCGTCCACGGCCATGGCGCCAAGGGCGCGGCGCTGGCGCGGCTCGCGCCGAGCATGCCGCAGGCGATCCGCGTCTATACGCCACACGGCGGCTCGCTGGTCTATCAGCCCGGTACGATTTCCGGCGGCTTTTACCGCTCGCTCGAATGGCTTTTGAAATGGCGCACCGATTTGTTCCTGTTCGAAAGCGCCTATGCCGCGGAATTATTCCGCGCCGCGATCGGCCGTCCGCCGGCAATGGTCCGGGTGGTACGAAACGGCGTCGGCAATGCGGAATTCGCGCCGGTCAAACCGTTTGCGGACGCGACCGACATCGTCTGTCTCGGCGAGTTGCGTCCGGTCAAAGCTTTCGATCTTTTGCTCGAGGCTCTTGGGCGGCTCAAAGCGTCCGGACGGCCGGTGAGCGCCACCATCGCCGGCGAAGGCCCTGACGCCGACGCGCTCAAGGCGCAAGCCGCGCGCCTTGGGCTTTCCGATCTCGTGCGCTTTGTCGGCCATCGCCCGGCACGCGAGGCGTTCGCCATGGGGCGCATGCTGGTCATCCCCTCGCGCGCCGAATCGCTGCCTTACGTGGTGCTGGAAGCGGCCGCCGCCGCCTATCCGATCATCGCCACCCGCGTCGGCGGCGTCCCGGAAATTTTCGGCCCGCTGACCGAAAGCCTGATCGCGCCAAACGACGTCGGCGCGCTCGTCACCGCCATCGCCGGCGCACTCGACGATCCGGCGGAAGTCGCGCGCGTCGGCGAACTTGTGCGCAACCGCGTGCGCACCGAATTCTCGCTCTCGGCCATGGTCGAAGGCGGGCTTGCTGCCTATCGCGACGCCATAGCCATCCGCAAACTGGCACAATTCGCTTAAGGCATTTTTCGCACTTTATTTACTACATTGGCGCTGTGCTGCGGCCGGGCTTCAGACGCTTTGAGCGCCGCGGCGGCGCAAGCGTCACGCGCAAGCGAAGATTCAAGATCGAGCCAGATCCAAAGCCAAGACTTAATGCCAAAACCTAAAGCCAAGGCCGAAGCCAAACCATGTCAAAGCCCGAGCCCAACGCGCTGTTCGACACCGGCTCTGCCGTGATCTCCGCCTTCGCGGAATTGCCGCCAGACGATAGGACGCCGGCCGAAAGGCCGAAGCTCTCGGCGGCGGCGGCGCGCGCGCTCGCCGACGACCACACCGAACCCGCGATGTCGCCGATCGTGCTCGCCGGCATGGTGCGCGCGATCGAGGTGACGCTGGTCGCCGCCGTCGGCTTCGTCGTTTACGTCGTCTACGTGGTGCCCGCACACGGCTTCGCCTGGTATTACTTCGCCGCGATTTTCGGCATTGCACTTCTGGCGATGCTCGCCTTCCAGGTCGCCGATATCTATCAGGTGCAGGCGTTCCGCGGCCACGAGAAGCAGTATATGCGGCTCGCCTCGGCGTGGTCGGTGGTGTTTCTCGTCGCCATCGGCGTCTCGTTCTTCGCCAAGGCCGGCGACCAATTCTCCCGCGCCTGGCTCGGCACCTTCTACGTACTCGGGCTGTTCGCGCTGATCGCGTTCCGTCGCGGGCTTTTCCTCCTGGTGCGGCGCTGGACCAGCGGAGGCCGGCTCGATCGCCGCACCGTCGTGGTCGGCTGCGACGCCAACGGCGAATTGCTGATCCGCTCGCTGGAGGGCCAACGCGACTCCGACGTGCATATCATCGGCGCGTTCGACGACCGCAACGACGAGCGCAGCCCGGCAAGCTGCGCCGGCGTGCCCAAGCTCGGCAGCATCGATGATCTGGTCGAATTCGCCCGCTCGACCCGCGTCGATCTCGTGATCTTCTCGCTGCCGATCACGGCGGAGACCCGCATCCTGCAGATGCTCAAGAAACTGTGGGTGCTGCCGGTCGACATCCGCCTCTCGGCGCACACCAACAAGCTGCGCTATCGCCCGCGTTCCTATTCCTATGTCGGCAACGTGCCGGTGCTCGACGTCTTCGACAAGCCGATCGCCGACTGGGACGTGGTGATGAAGTGGCTGTTCGACAAAATCGTCGGCTCGCTGGCGCTCGTCTGCGCGCTGCCGCTCATGGCGGCGATCGCCATTGCGGTGAAGCTCGACAGCCCCGGGCCGATCCTGTTCCGGCAGAAACGCTACGGCTTCAACAACGACGTGGTCGAGATCTTGAAGTTCCGCTCGATGTACAACGACCAGGCCGACCCCGACGTCAAGAAGCAGGTCACGCGCAACGATCCGCGCGTCACCCGCGTCGGTCGCTTCATCCGCAAGACCAGCCTCGACGAGCTGCCGCAGCTGTTCAACGTGGTATTCCAGGGCAATCTGTCGCTGGTCGGTCCGCGCCCGCACGCGATCACGGCCAAGGCCGAGAACCGCCTCTATGACGAAACCGTCGACGGCTATTTCGCCCGCCACCGGGTCAAGCCGGGCATGACCGGCTGGGCGCAAATCCACGGCTGGCGCGGCGAGACCGACAGCCAGGAGAAAATCCAGCGCCGCGTCGAGTGCGACCTTTATTACATCGAAAATTGGTCGATCCTGCTCGACCTCTACATCGTCGCGCGGACGCCGTTCGCGCTGATCCGTTCGGAGAACGCCTATTGAGCGCGTTTGACGGCACCGCCGCCTACGCCGCCGTTTACGATAACGGTGCGATTGACGCGCCACGCCCGCGAACGGCCGAACGGCTGCTCAACCTCGTTTTGTTTGTCACCGTCGTGTTCAGCTCGATCGCCTTCATCGAGCCCTCCCCGCACGACGTGCTGATGCTGGTGCTGCTTGCCGCCTGCATCGGCGCGCGAGTGCGCTTCGACGCCAAGCTCGCGCCGCTGGTCGTGCTGTTGGCGCTGTGGCTGTTCGGCGCGTTCTTTGCGCTCATTCCGGTACTCGACCAGAAGCAGACCGTCCAATATGTCGGCACCTCGGTGTATCTGGCGCTCGCCGCGGTGATTTTCGCGTGCTTGTTCTGCGACGGCAGTCTGGTGCGGCTCGCGATCCTGCGCCGCGGTTACGTGATCGCGGCGCTCGTTGCGACCGCCGCCGGTTACATCGGGTTCTTTCACCTGGTGCCGCACTCCGACATTTTCCTCGCCAATGACCGCGTCAGCGCCACCTTCAAAGATCCGAACGTCTACGCACCGTTTCTGATCTTTCCGCTGATGCTGTATTTGGTCGAGATGATGCTCGACCGCATCCGCCTATCGGGTGTGATCGTCGCGCTCTTGCTGCTCGGCGGGTTGTTGCTCAGCTTTTCCCGCGGCGCCTGGGCGCACTTTGCCATCTCGGCCGCGACCGCCGTTGTCGTGTTGATTGTCGCCACGCCCGATCCACGCCAGCGCGCCCGCATCATGCTGTTCACTGTCGGGGCGCTGGTGGCGGTGCTGCTGATGTTCATCGCCCTGATGATGGTCGGCTCGGTGCACGATCTGTTCATCGAGCGCGCCAAGGCGATCCAGCCCTACGACGTCGGCCCCGGGGGCCGCTTCTGGGAACAGAAGCAGGCGCTCGCGGTCATCCTCGACCATCCGAACGGCATGGGGCCGTTTGAGTTCAGCCGCATCTACGGTACCCAGCAGCATGACGTCTATATGCAGGGCTTTTTGGTCTATGGCTGGCTCGGCGGCGCCGCTTATCTGACCTTCGTCGCGGTGACGCTGGTGATCGGCCTCTTCGCGTCCTTGGTGCCGACGCCGTGGCAGGATTATCTGATCGCGGCGTACGCGAGCTTCGTCGGCGAAGCCTGCGAAGGCTTCGTCGTCGACACCGACCATTGGCGCCACTTCTTCCTGTTGCTCGGCGTGATCTGGGGACTGATGGCGGCGACCGTCAATTATCGGCACCGCCAGCGGGTGAGCGGCTTAACTGCCGCGGATTTGGTGTCCGAAGCCCAATTGACCGCGGGTGGATTCGGCTATCGCCCAGTAGACGTTACCCTTTAATCATTTCACTTTGCGCCAGGTTTCACCCTCACAAATGATTCCGAGCGCGCAGCCTTTCAGATTGAGGCCATCGGCGCCCACGAGCGTTATCACCCCGGTGTAGGTCTTCCCGTTGTCGGTATCGAGCAGGCTGCCCTTCCATTCGTTGTCGCCGGTTTTGACGGCGCCGCTCACAATGACGGTGCCGACCTCTTTGGCGCGGCTCGTATCCTTGACGGCGACGATCTTGCCGCAGAGTTTTCCGCCGCAATTGTAGAAATCGACGGTCGCTCCCGTCGATGGCCGCACCCATTTGCCGAACGGTTCGGCCGCTAATGCCGGCGATAGGACAAAACCCGCGGCGAGGGTCGCTAGAATCAGACCAGAAAGACGCGTCATTAAGAGCCCCCGTGTGGATGGATGATCTGGATTGGATGCCGAATTGTATAGGGGCAATCGACCCGTGCGGATAGTACGCTTCGTATTCGCGAGTGACTAATTGGCCCGGGGCGCGGGATGGGATCGAGGTTTTCAGGAGCAAGTTTCCAAGCATACGTGGTTCTCAATCGTTTACTGCAATCGGCTTTGATATGCGGCGCTCTGACACTCGCGGCCGTTCTATCTTGCCCTGGCATTTCACTCGCCGATGAAAGCGGGGCGAGCTTCTGGCTTCCCGGCATATTCGGAAGTCTCGCGGCCGTTCCGCAACAACCGGGATGGTCGGCGGCCCTGATGTATTATCACACGTCAGTTTCCGCTGGGGCCGACGTAGCCCTCGCGCGCCAATTCCAGATCGGCAACATCCCGGCCGATCTGTCGGCAAATGCGAATGCCAGTGTGCGCGGCACCGGTGACCTTGGCATATTCATCCCGAACTACACGTTTGCAACGCCGGTTTTCGGCGGCCAACCGGCCCTCAGCCTCATGACGATATACGGCAACACCAGCACCTCTTTGAGCGGGACCGTGACGGGCACGCTCAACGGAATGCCGTTCGGCCCGTTTTTTCCCAATCTCAGCAACTCAACCACCGGCGTTGGCGATTTGTATCCGCAGTTCACGCTGCGCTGGAACAACGGCGCCAACAACTACATGACGTACATCACCGGCGACATACCGGTCGGTGACTACGGCTCCACCAATCTCGCGAATATCGGCATTGGGCATGGCGCGGTCGATGCCGGCGGCGGCTACACTTATTTCGATCCGAAAACTGGACATGAATTATCTGGAACACTGGGCTTCACTTACAATCTGATGAACCCCTCAACGCAGTACCAGAACGGCGTCGATATGCACTTCGATTGGGGAGCGTCCCAGTTCTTGACGCAGCAAGTGCAGATTGGTCTGGTCGGCTATTTCTACGATGAGATTTCGTGCGACGGTGGTCCGGGCGACCGCGTCGGTTGCTTCGAGTCGCGCGTAGCTAGCGTCGGTCCGCAATTCGGATACCTCTTCCCAGTCGGGAAAATGCAAGGCTATGTCAATCTAAAAGCCTACGCGGAATTTGACGCAGCGGCTCGGCCTTCCGGCTGGAATGCATGGGTGACATTCTGGCTCGCGCCGGCGGCTACTCCAGCGGCGCCGGCGCCAATTTTGACCAAATAGCGTCGCTAGTCGGATACCAAACCTGCTCCCAAGTCCGCAAAACGCGGCGGCCGCGGCGACGGGACTGCAAAATTTGAACAATTGACCGGATCGGATACGGGCGGCCCACGCCTTCGAGGCCGCGCTGCAAGTCGTTCCCGACGACGGGCCGTCGCTGACTTTGCTCAAGCGTCTCGCGTTTTGCAGACCGCCGAATTGACGGACGACTCGGACGGCGCGTGGCATCTCGATCAGAAGTAAGTTTCGGCAGGACGGTCGAGAACTCTAGCCTCTGCGGCGCGCACGCCTCGCGCGACTTATTTCAGCGGCTCGATGACGTCGACCTTTTTCCACCCCGCGCCGGGATCGTATGCGGTGATCTTGTCGGCGAGCTCGTCGGTGTTCGGCCCGAGATCCTTCTGGTACACCGTGCCGGCGTGGCTGACGATGAAAGTCATGACGCCAGAATTGCGGTATTCGGCGGGATAGGCCACGAGCGCAAAGCCGCCGATCATCTTGCCGTTGACGACATAATTGACGGCGCCGCCGGGCGCGCTCGGCCCCTGTTTGGTCAGGATCTTGTACAAATAGCCGTGATACGGGGCGTGCGCCCCGGTGCTGTAGCCTTGCTTCGTCGCCGTCGCGACCAATTCGCCGAGCGGGCTTTCTTCCCCGCCTTGCGCCGACGGCCAATAGAGACCGTCCTTCTTGCCCTCGGCGCTGACAAAACGTTGCGCATAGATTCCAGCGCCGGCGCCGGTGCGGTCCTTTAAGGCATAGTCGTTCTGCGCGTCGACATAGGCGAGACAGACCTGGATGGTGTTGAGCTCGTTGCGGCCGATGCGCCGCGCCAGAATTTCGGTGCGGCCCTCGTTGGCGTCGAACGTCCACAGGCCGCTTTTGATGCGCACCAGCGGGATCGGGAACGGATAATCGTTGTCGCCGATGATCAGCGTCGCTCGGTTGCCGTCGATTTTGATCGAATGCTTGGCGTCATACGAGGCGACAAAACGCGCACGCGCGCGTTCGTCCGCCACCTTGTCGCCGGAGAACAGAATTTCCTCGCCGTCGCGGCCGAGAACGGTCAGCGCGGCTTTGCTGTCGTCGCTTTTCGCGGTGGCGACGAGCGCGGTGGCGGCGTCCTGCGGCCTCTTATAGTCTTGCTGCGCATGCGCGAGCGGGGCGGTCGCGAGCAAGGCGAGTGCGGCGGCCAGTGCGATAAGCGCATTGCGCGATCGCATGGAGCAGAATTGGGGAAGAGAGCGAGTTGCGATCATATCATCCTCCTCGCCGTCACTGTGCGACCAGGCCGTAGCCGGTCGGTACCCGCGCCCCCGACGCGATCCATTCGTCATAGCTCTGGAATTTGACGTCGAGCTTTTCGTAATAGACCCGCAGATAACCGTCGCTGCCGCGGCTCACCGCTTCGGGCATCACGGCTTGCACTTCTTGCGCCATGACACCGACAAAGGCGGTGTGGCCGCCGTTGTAGACAAAGCGGTAGAAGCCAAGTCCGTTGTCGAGATGGCCGAGCAGCGTGATATCGTGCTTGAGCGCGATGTCGGAACGCCGGCCGCCACCACCGCCGCGCCCGCCGCCTCCTCCTCCGCCACCGCGGGCAGCTCCTCCGCCACCGCCGCGGCCACCACCGCCGCCGAGGCTGGCGTGTCCGCGGGCGCTTTCGATGCTGGCGCTCCGACCGGAGCTGACATTGCCTATCGCGTTACCGCCGGGTCGACCGCCGCCGCCCGCAGCGGGGCGGTTAGCGGCGCCCCTACCTGCGGGCCGATTGGCGCCAGCTGCACCGCCGCCAGGCCTGTTGGCGCCAGCTGCGCCGCCGCCGGGCCTGTTGGCGCCGAGATTGCCGCCGCCGGCCTGCAATCCGCCGCCTGCCTTGCCGCGGAAATCCGCGCGGCCTTGCGCGCCGCCGAGGTTCGCGCTCCCGAATTTCACGGCCACATTAGCGTTGTGGTAGCGCACGCCTTGGCGGTGCACCGGATTATGCGTCCAGCTGTTGCCGACCCGGTTCATGTTGACGGAGCGGTTGACGTAAATGTTGTTGCCGCCCCAACCAAATCCGCCGCCCCAGCGATAGCCCCCTCCGGCCCAATGGCCGAGCGCGTAGCCGGCGCCGAAGGCGATCCCGGTGGCGATAATGCCGCCGGCGATGTAGCCAGGAGCCGGCCAATAGTATGGCGGATAGGCCGGATACGGCCACGCCCCGTACACCACCGACGGATCGTAATACGGCACGTAGAGAAGATCGGGATCCGTCGGCTGGATCAGAATGTCCGGCGGACCGCTCGTGCTGCACCGTCACGGTCTGTTGTTGATTCGACGTGAGTTTGTTGTTCGCCTGCGCCTTGACGCGCAGCCGTTGCACCGCCGCCATGAGGTCCGGCTGCTGCGCCAGAACTGCGTTGCCGAGCGCCTGCATCCAATCGAGCTGGGCGCTCATCATGTCGAGCACTGAGGGCGTCGCGACCAGCGATTTGACGGTGTCGTCCCAGCTCTGTTTGTCGACCGCGGCTTTGAGCGCGTCGCCTTTGAGATTTTTGTTGGCTTGCACCCAGCGTTCGGCTTCGACCACTTCCAGCGGATAGGTCGAAGCCATGAAGATCTCCGCCAGCAGCGGATCGGGATAAAGCGCGATCGGCGCAACCAGCGCGTCGAGCTGTTCAGGGCTGAGCAGTTGATCCGCGGCCGCTGGCGACTGCGCGAGCGTGACCCCCGAGACCGACAACAAGATGGCAACTGCCAACAACCTCGTCGTCACCGCGATCATCGTCGCCTCCGTGTCGGCAAAGCAACCACGAGGCGCGCCTTAGCGCGCCGCCGTGGCGGCTCTATTCGGCTCGGGTTTTGAGTTGTGCGCTAGTGGCCGATTTTGTTGAAAAACTCGCCAGTTGAAACGGTGAAGGCACACTGATTC
>CAYWNY010000060.1:0-19882 GCA_964459765.1 uncultured Hyphomicrobiales bacterium
GATTGCGCCAGGCTTTCGAGCTGCATCTTGCCGTCGCGATCGGTGAAGAAGGTGAACATGAAGAACGACAGCCAGTCCGGCGTCGCCTCGTTGAAGGCGCCGAGCATGCGCGGCTTGTCGGCGTCGCCGGAGCGGCGCTGCAACAGCTCGGCGGCTTCCTCGCGGCCGTCGCGGCCGAAATATTTCTGCAGGATATAGACCATCGCCCACAGGTGCCGGCCTTCTTCGACGTTGACCTGAAAGACGTTGCGCAGGTCGTAGAGCGACGGCGCGGTCTTGCCGAGATGTCGCTGCTGCTCAACCGACGCCGGCTCGGTATCGCCCTGGATGACGACCAGACGCCGCAGCATGGCGCGATACTCGCCCGGCACGTCCTGCCAGGCCGGTTCGCCGTGGTGGTGGCCGAACGGAATAGTGCGTCCTTCTTCCTTCGGCGCCAACAAAATGCCCCAACGGTAATCCGGCATTTTCACGTAATCGAATTTGGCCCAGCCTTTCGGGTCGACCGAGACGGCGGTGCGCAGATAGACGAGCGCTTCCTGAAACCCTTCCGGGCCCATGTCCTTCCACCAGTCGATGTAGCCTGGATGCCAACTTTCCAGCGCCCGCAGCACGGCGCGGTCTTCGGCGAGATTGACGTTGTTCGGGATCTTGGTGGTGTAGTCGACGACTTCGATGTTCATGGCTGACTCCCTGGCGGCCTATACGCGCCGCGTGTCGAAGACCGGCTGCTGACCGGTGCCGTAGCGCTTGAGCGCCCCGTCCTCGCCGACCGCGTTGGGACGCTGGAAGATCCAGTTCTGCCAGGCGGTCAGCCGGGCGAAGATTTTCGATTCCATGGTCTCGGGTCCGGCAAAGCGCAGATTGGCTTCAAGGCCGGTGAGGCTGTCGGGCGAGAAGCTCGCGCGCTCTTCAAGGAACACGCGCACTTCGTCATCCCAGTCGATGTCGTCGGGCGCAAACGTAACAAGACCGAGCTTCTGTGCCGCCTCGGCATCGAGCATTGTTTCGCGCGCGGCCTTGGCGCGCTCGATGTCGGCGGGATCGGCGAGGAAGCGGCTCGCAAGCCGCGTCAGCCCGTTCGACATCGGGTAAGCGCCGAAATTGGCGTCGGCGAGCGCGATCACCGCCGGCGCTTTGTTGTCGCCTTCGCGGGTGCCGAGCAACATGTAGGAGCGGTCGCTGGCGAAGGCGAGTTCAGCCAGCGTGCCGGCGAAGCACGAGCCCGGCTCGATCAGCGTCACCAGCGACCGCGAGGTCAGATCGACGCGCTTGAGCGCCCGCTTCCAGAAATGGCGGATTTCAGAAACCAGCCAGTGATCCTTTTTGGCGTCGAGGAAATGCTCGTACGCCATCACCTCGACCGGATCGCCAGTCGACTTGAAGACGATGGCCGCGACATCGAATTCGTTGAGCCGGATATTGAGGATGGCGTCATCGAGCTCGCGCGCGAGCTTGAGCGGCCAGAATTCGGCGCCGAGCGCGACCATGGCGTCGGTGGACGCGGGCGGCGGCGTGGCCGGTCCGCGCAGCGTGATAGTGGCGATGCGGCCACCGCGGTCGAATTCGACCGATACAAAGCCATAGTCGACACCGTTCGCCGAGAACGTGCGCGACAGCGGCGTGAGCTTGATGCCCAAGGCGGCTTTGCCGCGGCTCGACTTCGCCGCAAATTCCTTGGCGCGGGCGGCAACCGCTTCCTCGAATTTCGAACCGGGGACGACTTCGTCGACCAGCCGCCAATCGAGCGCGCGCTTGCCTTTCACGCCCTCCTCGGTGGTGCAGAAGAAGTCGGCATGGTCGCGGCGAACTTTGCGCTTGTCGGACACGCGGGTGAGTCCACCGGTGCCGGGCAACACGGCGAGCAGCGGCAATTCCGGCAGCGACACCGCCGCGGAACCGTCGTCGACCAGCATGATGTAATCGGCGGCAAGCGCCAGTTCATAACCGCCGCCGGCGGCGGTGCCGCTGATGGCGCAAATCGAGCGCAGCCCGGAATTCTCGCTCAAATCCTCGATGCCGTTGCGTGTCTCGTTGGTGAATTTGCAGAAGTTGACTTTGTGCGTGTGGCTCGCGCCGGCGAGCATGCGGATATTGGCGCCGGCGCAGAACACCCGCGGCTTGCCGGAGCGGATCACGACAGCGCGCACCTGCGGGTTTTCGAAGTGCAGCCGCTCGATGGCGTCCGCAAGCTCGATGTCGACACCGAGATCGTAGGTGTTGAGCTTGAGCTCATAACCTTCGAACAGCGTGCTCTTCTCGTCGACGTCCAAAAACAAGGTCGCGACATCGCCGTCGATCTTGAGCTTCCAATGCCGATAGCGCGCCGGCTCGGTCTGGAAATCGATCCGCGCCCGGCCGTCAGCCAGCGGACGCTCGGGGGTATGGGCGTCGGCCATTCCAGCGTTTCCCTGGTATGTATTATAATTCACATACGCCAGCGGGCGTAATATGCATTATAATGCACTATGCTGCAACTCCTGAATCGGGCCGCGCTTCGCTCTCGTGGTGGTCGCGCAAGATCCGATTGATGAAGCCGGCGACCGTTTCGAGCGTCAGTTCGGGCGCGTCGCGATGCGGCGAATGGCCGACGCCTTCGAGGATCGCTGTCTCGACCGGGCAGTAACATTCGTCCCGCGCCGCCTCGACTTGCTGGAGCGTGCCGTATTGATCGTCGCTGCCTTGCAGGATCAGGATCGGCACGCGGATATAGGCAAGCGCCTCGGTGATATCCCACGCCTCGAACTCCTGACTGAGCCAGGGCTCGTTCCAGGTGCGGAAGGCGGCATCGACGTCGGCATGCCAGCGCTTGAGCTTGTCGCGCAGCGGACCTGCGGCAAATTCCTCACGCGCCCGGCGGATCGAGGCGAGCCCCATCGCTTCGGTGAAAAAATGCGGCGCCATGAGGACGAGGCCGCGCACGCGGTGATCCTGAATGCTGCCGGCATAGATCGCCGCGATCGAGGCGCCGTCGCTGTGGCCAAACAAAATGCCGCGCCTAAATCCGATGGCATCGAGAAGGCGCGGCAACACTTCGAGCGCTTCCTCGTGCATGAAGTTGATCGATCGCGGCAGCTTACCGCGGCCGGACTGGCCGTAGCTCGCGCGCGAATAGACAAAGACGCCGGCGCCGGTCGCCGACGCCAATTGCTTCGGGAAAGCGCGCCACAGCCCGATGCATCCCAGGCCTTCGTGCAGCATGACGATCGTCGGCGCCGCGTCAGGCCGCGGCCCGATCATCCGGTATTCGAGCCGTTGCCCATCGACTTCGAGGAAGCCCTCGTCCGCAAGCGCCTCCGCAGCTGTCATGGCCGCTCTCCGGTGAGCCGCATGACGGTGCGCAACAGCTTGGCGAAGCTTTGCTCGAGCGAATCGCCCGAGGTATCGACTTCGGCCTCGGCGCGCGCGTAATCGGCGCGGCGCGCATCCAGGATGGCGACCAGATCGGCCATGGCGCCACGGTTCTGCGCCATCGGGCGAAAGTCGCCCTGCGCCATCACCCGGCTCATATGCTCCTCCGGCCGCGCCTTGACCCAAACGGTGTGGGTGCGGCGCAGAAGCAGCGCGTAAGTCTCGGGGTTGGAGACAATGCCGCCGGCCGTGGTGATCACAGCCGCCTCATGTTCGGCGATGACCCGTTCCAGTGCGGTCCGCTCGTGCCGGCGAAAAGTCGCGGTGCCGGCCATCTCCATCAGATCGGGAACGCTGGCGCCGTAGCTTTCCTCAACGCGCCGGTCGAGTTCGATGAAAGGCCAATTGAGATGTTGGGCGAGCATGCGGCCGAGCGTCGACTTGCCGGCGCCGCGCAAGCCGACCAGCGCGATGCGCCGCGCCCGGTCGGCCCCGGCACTGAGCGCCGCGCGTCCGGCGATCTCGCTCGCCAGCGCACCGAGTTCCTTTTCCGGCACTTGCGTCAGGAGATCGATGATGGCGCCAAGTTCGGCGGAGCGGGTACCCGCTTCCGGCAGCAGCGCGGCGGCGGGAAGGTCGAGCGCGCGTGCGATCGCGCGCAACACGCTGACCGACGGATTACCGGCGCCGCTTTCGATCTGCGCGAGGTAACGCTCCGAGGTTTCGGACGAATGCGCCAATTGCCGACGCGTCATGCCGCGTTTTGCGCGGTGCTTGCGCACCTCAGCGCCGATGGCGGCGAGGAAGGCGGCTGCGTCGTGAGCTTCGCTCGGCGCAGCGCCCGCGGGCTTTTTGTCCGGCGCAGCTTTGGTCGTGAGCTTAGCCACCGCTCTTCCGCCATGCACTATACTTCATGCGCTATAATGCAGGCGATCCGAAGTTCTTGCAAGTTCCTGCAAGATTCAGCCGAAAATCCTGCGCCAGCCGCCGTTATCCTGCGGCGGTGCGTGCGGCTCTTTGTCCTCGACCGGTTCGGCATCGGGGCCCGGGTCGTCGGGCACGGGCAGAAGCGGAATGACCGCCTCCGCCCTCGCTGGGGCGACCTCGGCACGGCGCGGCGGCGGGGCGGCGATCGCGGTGGCTGCAGCCGGCGCTTCGGATTTTTCCGGCTTCGCTAGCGCCGGCGCACTTTCACTCTTCTCACTCTTTGGCTCATCGGCGGCCAACGCAATCGCCGGCGGCTGCGGTTCGATCGCCTGCGGCGCAGCCGCGATGCCGGTCAACGGCACGCGCCACTCAAAGGCATCGAGTTTGCCGCTCGGCGACACCGGCAGCCAGCGCGCGGAGGTGTGCCCCTCGGCGGTCCAGGTCGGATCCGGCGTCGCATGAAGCGCGCGTGCGATCCACTCCCGCGCGCGGCCTTCGTCGTTCTTCTCTGCGCGCTCCAGTTCCGCCATCATGAGCGCAACGCGCCGGGTCGGCGCTTCGAGAAACGCCGACAGCGCGGCGCGTGCCTTGGCGAATTCCTGCGCGTCGAGCGCGGCGCGCGCCAGCGCGAGCGCGCTCTCGATGTGATCCGGCACTTTCTTCGCCAGCGTCTCCATGCGCTTGAGCCGGTCGCGCGCGGCATCCCCGAAGCGAAGATTGGAAAAGACCTCAGCCAGATCGGGATGCGGGTGCGCTTCCCACGCTTTGTGAATGATGCGCGACGCTTTGCGCAGTTCGCCGCCCTCCGCCAGCATGCGGCCGGCCAGCGCCGCAGCCGGCACCAGTGTCGGCGCGAGTTTGGCGGCTTCGAGCGCGTCGGCCTTGGCGGCGTCGCGGTCGGAGTCCCCGGTCGCGGTCGCGCGTGCGGTCAGCATCACCGCGCGCTGGCGGCGATAGCTTTCTTTCGGCATTGCGCGCTTGTTGCGTTCAAGGAGCGCCAGTGCGCCGGCCCAATCACCCGTGAGGCAGCGGAATTCGAGCACGGCCCTGCCTGCCCAGCCGAGCGAAGGATGCTCGCGGGCCGCCTCCTCGGCAAAGGCGTGGGCGCTGCCAAAATCACCGCGCCGGCGGGCTTCGACGAAGAGCCCATGCAGGCCCAGCGCCTTGGTGTCGGCGCGGCCGGCCATGGCGCGAAAGGCGCCGTCGGCGGCATCGCGGTCGCCGGCAAGCTGCGCGTGCTGGGCGTGCAGCAACAGCGCCAGAGGCTCGGCCGGCGCCAGGCGTTTCGCTTCGGCGGCGTGCTTTTGCGCGGCGTCCAGATCGCCGGCGCCAATCGCGATCAGCCCGCGCGAGATCGCCTCATACGCACGCTCACCGCGGCGGCGGTGGAAATGCCCACGAAGCATGAAGGGCGAGCGCAGGATGGCGCGCAGCAGCGTCCACAGCGCGATCACCACCGCCATGGCGACCAGCACTGCGGCGGCAACGACCATCAGCGAGGTTTTGGTGCGCATGCCTTGCCAGGTCAGCACCACCTCGCCGGGACGATCGGCGAGCCAGGCGGCGCCGAGCGCGATAAGACCCACGACGATGAGAAAGGCGACGATCCGGGTCATTGCGCTGACGGCCTGGTGAGCGCACCCAGCGCGTCGGCAACGATGCGCCGGCTGGCGGCAATAGCCGCCTCGCGTGCTTGCGCTTTCTTGATCCAGCCTTCCGCGGGCGCCCGCACTGCATCCGGCAGGCGCCCAAGATCGGCGAGCGCTCCAGCGATATCGCCGCGTGCGGCATCGTCGCCGACGCGGTCCGCGATCGACGCTGCATTGTCAGCCGCAGCCGCCGACGGAGCGTTGATCGGCGTGACCTGCACGAGCCGTTGCATATGGCTTTCCAGCCGCTCCAGGTAAGACCCGCTTGTCGCCGCCGGTTCCGACGCCCGCTGCAGAGCCGGCAGCAAGCTTGCGAGGTCGCGCGACAGCGAGGCGGCGCTCGGCACGCCGTCGGCGGCAAATTGTTCGAGCGGTGAGGTCGCGGCTGAATCAACGCCGAGCGCCCGCACGGCATCGAGTTCGGCGCGGAACGGCGAGCCGCGCTCGACCGCGGCGCGCAAAGCTTCGGCCGCGACGGTCGCGCGCGTGACACGGTCGTCGGCGCTTGAGGTCGAGGTCCGCTGCGCGACGTCGGCGGAGAGCGCTTTGACCGCGCTTTCGAGTTCGGTGACGCGATTGATCAGCGCCTCCAGATCGGCATGCGTGACACCCGATTGCGCCGCGCTTTTTGCAGCGTCCGCTGTTTCTGCCGCGACTTTAGCTTCGCTTAGCGCGCCCTGCGTTGTCGTCGCAACGTCATCGACGCGGCGGGTCAACGCGGCAAGCTGTTCGCCAAGCGACTTGGTTTGCGCCTCGGCGGCAGTGAGGCGCGCCGCCAGCGCCTCATCAGCGCGGGGGCTCTGCAGCGCCTTTTGGATTTTGTCGAGCCGGACCGAAATTTCGCCGGTGTCGGCGGATTTGGCTTCTGGCGCGTTCGACGCGGCGCCATTCGGCGGCGCCGTTGCTGGAACGAGGCCCGCGACCCAAAGGCCCGCGGCAATCACGGCGACCACCACCGCTCCACCGAAGACGCCGATGGCATAAGGTCTGGCGCGGGCCAAAAGACCCAGACGGCTGGGACGGGGTGGCGCGTCGGCGGCCCGATCCAGCGCCGGCTTTGGCGCAGCATCCGATGCGCCAGCCTCGACTTCCGTCGCCGTCAGATCGATGGTCGGCGGCCGCCGGCGCTGGGTGCTGTCAGGCTCGCTCATCCGCTCTCCAAAGCGCCTTGGCGCTTCTTACACGCCAAGGAGTCGATTCGCCGCGTCTTTGCTTGCCGCTTTCGCATAGTACGGTGGGCGGGTGGCGGCAACACGACGCCGGTTCGGCCTAAAGGTCGGGAATAAGCGCCAGCAAGGCCGCCTCGGTCGGCTGGGCCGCAATGCGGATATCCGCGGCGCCGGCTTGCGCGAGCGGCTCACCGACCTGCGTGGACAGACAGAAGTGCGCGGCCTTCAGCGCAGCGGCGAGGACATTCGCGGTGCGCGCGGCGTTGATGAAAGCCTCGGCGCTCCGGCGCGAGAAGTGCAATACGCCGCCGACGCTCTGCTGCGCAAACGCGTCGCTCGTTTCGCGCGGCAAATCGGCATCGGCAATGGCGCGATAGACGATGGCCGTGTGGACAATGTAGCCGCGGCTGCGCAAATCGCCGGCGAGATCGCCGGAGCGTTCTCCGGCTGCGAGATAAAGCAGCGGCGCTCCCGGCTCCATACGGGCCGCCACCAGGGAAGCCAGGTCATTGACGTCGCCGCCGGCCGAAGTGACGCCGGCAAATCCAGCCTCGCGCATCGCCTCGGCGCTGCGATCCCCAGCGGCGAAAACCGGCAAGGCGACGAGTTCCGGCAAACTATGATGCAGCTTGATCGCCGCCGCGTTGGCGCTGGTGACGAGGATCGCAGCAAAGGGTTCGGCAGCGATTTCGGCGCCACTGTCCGGCGCGATGCGCAACAGCGGCGCGATCAGCACAACGTGGCCGCGACCCCGCAAGGCGGCGGCGGTGCGCTCGGCGTCGGCCTGGGGCCGGGTGAGCACGAGCCGCATGATCAAGCCCGGACGAAAAAATCGGCGCTAGCGCGTTCGCGCAGTTCGCGGCCGGCATCGGCGCCAAACTCGGACGCCGCCTCGCGCGGACCATCGCGCAAGACCTCGAACGCCTCGCTGCCGTCGGGCTTGACGATGATGCCGTGGAAACGGATGGCGTCACCACTGACGATCGCGTGGCCACCGATCGGCGTGCGGCAGGAGCCGTCGAGCACGGCGAGAAAGGCACGCTCAGCCATCACCGCAGTGGCGGTATCGGCATCGGCGATCGTCGCGACGAAGGCGCGCGTGCGCGCATCGTCGGCACGAATTTCAAGACCGATCGCGCCCTGGCCGACGGCCGGCACGAACTCGTCGGGATCAAGGATCACACGCGCCGCCGATAAGAGCCCAAGCCGCTTGAGGCCGGCAACCGCCAAGACCGTCGCATCCGCCTCGCCGGCATCGAGTTTGCGCAGCCGCGTCTCGACGTTGCCGCGCAAACTCACCAGGCGCAGATCCGGCCGCAATCGCTTCACCAAAGCGTGGCGCCGCGGTGAAGCGGTGCCGACCACCGCGCCCACCGGCAAGTCGCGCAACATCGCGGCTTTGCGACTGACGAAAGCGTCGCGCGCGTCCTCGCGCGGCAGGAAGCCGGCCAGCACGAGCCCGGAAGGCAGGAATGTCGGCAGATCCTTTGACGAATGCACGGCGAGATCGATGCCGCCGGCGAGCAAGGCCTCCTCGATCTCCTTGGCGAAAAGTCCCTTGCCGCCGGCGTCCGCCAGCGGCCGATCCTGCACGATGTCGCCGGTGGTGCGGATGACCTTGATGACGATGCGTTCGGCGGGAACGCCGGACGCCGCCGCGAGACGGCTTTGTACTTCGCGCGCCTGAACGAGCGCGAGCGGCGAGCCGCGCGAACCAATGCGCAGAATGGGTGCCTCGCTACCGGATTGCGCCATAACACCTATAATACACCGATGATTATCCTCGGCATCGAAACCACCTGCGACGAAACGGCCGCGGCCGTTGTCGAGCGGACCGACGACGGCCATAGCCGCATTCTATCGAATGTGGTGCTTTCGCAGATCAACGAGCATGCCGAATTCGGCGGCGTCGTACCGGAGATTGCCGCCCGCGCCCATGTCGAGACGCTCGATGCCATCATCGCCAAGGCGATGTCGGAAGCGAATGTGTCCTTTGCGGCACTCGACGGCATCGCCGCCGCCGCCGGCCCCGGCCTGATCGGCGGCGTCATCGTCGGCCTGACCATGGCGAAGGCGATCGCCTTTGTCCACGACAAGCCGCTGATGGCGGTCAACCACCTCGAAGCGCATGCGCTCACGGCACGACTCACTGACGGCACCCCATTTCCGTATTGCTTGTTCCTCGCTTCGGGCGGACACACGCAAATCCTCGCCGTGCGCGGGGTCGGCGATTATGTGCGGCTGGGCGGCACGGTGGACGACGCCATCGGCGAAGCCTTCGACAAGACCGCAAAGCTTCTGGGCCTCGGCTATCCCGGCGGTCCGATGGTCGAGAAAGAGGCGGCGCGCGGCGATCCGCGACGCTTTGCGCTGCCCCGACCCATGCTCGGGCGCGACGACGCCAACTTCTCGCTGTCGGGGCTAAAAACCGCGCTGCGGCTCGAGGCGGAAAAAATCGCGCCGCTGTCCGACGCCGACGTCGCGGATTTGTGCGCCTCGTTCCAGCAAGCAGTCGGCGACGTGGTCGCCGACCGGCTGCGCGCCGGTTTGCGCATGTTCCGCGAGCAAATCGGTACGCCGACCGCGCTTGTCTGTGCCGGCGGCGTTGCCGCCAACCAAGCCATCCGCAAAGTGCTGCACCGTGTCGCCTTCGAGGTCGGTATTTCGCTCGTCGCGCCGCCGCCGGCTTTATGTACCGATAACGGCGCCATGATCGCCTGGGCCGGTGCCGAGCGGTTGGCATTGGGATTGACCGATTCGCTCGCCACCGCGCCACACGCGCGCTGGCCTCTGGAGCAAGTAACCAAGGCCGCGAGTTAGCGCGCCTTAGCCGCGCCCGCTGTCGATTTGCTGCAAAATCGCTTCCAACCGTTCCAGCCGGTCGGCTTCGCGCGGCGGCTTGTCCCAGCGCAGCCGGTTGATCCGGGGGAAACGCATGGCCACGCCGGACTTGTGCCGCGTCGACCGCTGCAAGCCTTCAAAAGCGACTTCCAGCACCAGGCCCTCATCGGCTTCGTGCACGACTTCGCGCACCGGCCCGAAGCGGTCGACGGTATTTCGCCGCACGAACCGGTCGATTTGCAGAAGCTCTTCGTCGGTAAAGCCGAAATAAGCCTTGCCAACCGGGACCAGCTCTTCGCCTTCCGCGCCACGCGTCCAGACGCCGAACGTGTAGTCGGAGTAATAGGATGAGCGCTTGCCGTGGCCGCGCTGGGCATACATCAGCACCGCATCGACAATGAACGGATCGCGCTTCCACTTCCACCACGGACCTTTCGGCCGGCCGGGCAGATAAAGCGCATCGCGGCGCTTGAGCATGACGCCCTCGACCGCATCCGCGTCGGCGCCCGCGCCAGCCGCCGCAGGATTGTTGCGCGCTGCAGTCAGTTCGTCCCAGGTCGCATACGACACCAGCGCCGAAAGATCGACGCGCGGCTCGGCAAGCCGCGCGACGAATTGCTCGAGCCGCGCACGGCGCTCTTGGAACGGACGCTCGCGCAAATCTTCGCCGCCGTCGGCAAGGAGATCGTAGGCGCGCAGATGCGCGGGAAACTCGGCCAACAGCTTGGCCGTGACGCTTTTGCGGTTGAGCCGCTGCTGCAGCACGTTAAAGCTCTGCACGCGGCCTTCGCGCATAATCAAAAGCTCGCCATCGACGGCGCCCGGCAGCCGCAGCGCATCGAGTAGATCCGGAAAGCTCTTGGAGACGTTCTCGCCGGTGCGCGAATAGAGCCGCGCGACCATCCCGTCGCCGTCAGCCGCCGCCACGGCCTGCACGCGGATACCGTCCCACTTCCATTCGGCCATGAAATCGGCCGGGTCGAAACCGGCAAGGTCGGGCTCGTCCAGCGCGTGGGCCAGCATCGGCGGACGGAACGGCGCCGGATCGTTGCTGACGGGCTTTTCTGCGCGGCCTTCGAGCCAGGCGAACAGCTCGGCATAGGGCGGCGACAAAGCCGGCCACAGGAGCTCGATATCTTGCGCGTCCGTTGCGCGGAGCGCCGCCACCGCGGCTTTAGCAAGCCGCGCCGAAACGCCGATGCGCAGGCCGCCGGTGACGAGCTTGATCAGCGCCCAGCGTCCAGTTTCGTCGAGCCGATCGAGCCAGCGCGCCAGCCTCGCCGGCAGCTCGGATTTGCCAAGCGTGCCGAGCGCCTCGATCACGGCGGTGAGGGAGAGGTCCGCTTGCGCTACATGAGTGCCCTCCGCCTGAGGCGCCGGCCACATCAGCGCGACCGTCTCGGAGAGATCGCCGACATAATCGTAGGAGAGTTCGAACAGCACTGGATCGGTGCGTTCGGCGATCAGGCTCCTGATCAGGCCGGCCTTGGCGTGCGGAAAATTCAGCGCCCCAGTGAGCGCAGCCAGGGCCCAGCCGCGCTCCGGATCGGGCGTCGAGCGGAAGTAATCGGTGATTAGACGCAATTTGGCGTTGCGCGCCGGCTCGTAAGCGAGCCGGTCAAGTAATTCGGCGAAGCGGTTCACGACTCCGCCTCCGGCTTGCCGTCGCCGTCGGCCTGCTCTTCCTCCTCATCGCCGTAACCGACGATGTCGAGCGGACGCGCTTTGAGCCCGCGCGTTGAGCACCAAAGCACCAGCGCATCCTCTTGGCCATGGGTGACCCAAATTTCGCCGGCGCCGGTGGCGGCAATGGTGGCGACGAGCCCGTCCCAATCGGCGTGATCGGAAATCACCAGCGGCAACATGACGCCATGCTGGCGGGCGCGGGCGCGAACACGCATCCAGCCCGATGCAAAAGCGGTGACTGGATCGGGAAAGCGCCGCGTCCAGACGTCGCTCAGGGCCGACGGCGGGCAGACGGTGATGGTGCCGGCAAGCTCGTTCTTGTTGGCGCCGCGCACCGGGCTCAATTCGCCAAGCGCGATACCGCGGCTCGCGTAATAGCCGGTAATGCTCTCCATGGCGCCGTGCAGATAAATCGGCGCGGCGTGGCCGGCCTTGCGCAGCAACGCGATGACGCGCTGGGCTTTGCCGAGCGAGTAGGCCCCCACCAGATGCGCGCGCTCGGGAAACAGCGCCACCGAGCGCAACAGCTTGCGGATTTGGTCGTCCGCATCGCCGTGCCGGAACACCGGCAGCGCGAAGGTCGCCTCGGTGATGAAGACGTCGCATGGTACGAGCTCGAACGGCGCGCAGGTCGGATCCGGTGCGTCTTTGTAGTCGCCGGAAGCGACGATGCGCAGGCCGACCGCCTCGACCGCGATCTGCGCCGAACCGAGCACGTGTCCGGCGGGATGGAACGTCACTTTCACGCCACCCAAATTGACGCTCTCGCCGTAACGGATCGCTTGCGTCGTGCCGGCAAAATTCTCGCCATAGCGCAGCCGCATAAGGTCGAGCGTCTCCTGCGTCGCCAGCACCGCGCCATGGCCGGCGCGCGCATGGTCGGAATGGGCGTGCGTGATCAACGCGCGCTCGACGGGTCGGGTCGGGTCGATATGGAAAGAACCGGGCTTGCAGCAGACGCCGACCGGCGTCGGCGCCAGGATGTCTTCGGGACGCATGACGGGTCATAAATAGTCATTTCCGCGGAACGCGCGAGCGACCATGACCGATACCGGCCCGCTGTTTTTCTCTTCCGGCGACCTGATCGCCGACCGCCGCTACAAATGGGCGATCGAGCAGGCCGGGCGCGGCGATTTTGTCGCTGCCGCGGACATTCTGACGCAGACCGTCGAGCTCGCGCCAACCTTCGCCACGGCCTGGTTTGCGCTTGGCGCCATCCGCGACCGGCTCGGCGACCGGGATGGTGCAATCGCCGCCTTTGCTAAGGCGCAAGACCACGATCCCGACGACTATCACGGTGCGCGTTTGCAGCTCGCACGGCTCGACGCCGGCAGTGCTACGCCGGCGATGAGCGACGCTTATGTTCGCCGGCTGTTCGACCAATATGCCGGCCGCTACGACACCGCGCTCACCGAGCGCCTCGCCTATCGGGGGCCGGCGCTGCTGCGCGAGGCGGTCCAAGCCGCCATGCGAAAAGCCGGCCGGCCGTTTCACTTCGCCAATTTGCTCGATCTCGGCTGCGGCACCGGGCTCGCAGCCGCAGCATTCCGCCCGCTGGCCGACCGGATTACCGGCGTCGATCTTTCGCCGGCGATGCTCGCGCAGGCGCAATCGAAGAATCTCTACGACCGCCTCGTCACCGCCGACATCGGCGATTTTCTCGTAGCCGAGGCCGCGAGCGGTGCAACTTACGATCTCGTCCTTGCGGCCGACGTTTTGGTCTACGTCAATAATCTCGCGCCGATCGCTACCGCGGTCGCGCGCGTTGTTTCGCCCGCCGGTTTGTTCGCCTTCACGGTCGAAACGCACACGGGCGAGGGCGTCAAGCTGTTGCCGACGCTGCGTTACGCCTATGCCGAAGATTACATCCGACGAACGTTGACCGCGGCCGGTTTGCAACCCGCGTCCGTTTCTTCGGCTGCGGTGCGCAGGGAAAAGGGCGTTCCGGTTGCCGGACTGGTCGTCGTGGCAAAGGCGCCGAGCGCAGGTCAGGCGTAGTCTTTGATGCTGTCCGCTACCGAATCGGCGACGTGCTCCTTCGAGATGATGCCTCTGACGTCGGCCTCCGTCGGCACGCCCTTGCAGGCGACTACAACCGCCATGGCGCCGCCGCGGCGCCACATCCGCTTGATGACCTCGAAGGCGATGTCGTCCTCGCGGGCAATGGTGAAATCGCGCTGCGCCACGTCTTCCAGCGTGACGCCGGTATAGGCGTCTTCCAGACCCCGCCGCAGCGCCGTATTGACACGCAGCACGCCGAAGACGCGGTTGTTGCGGATGACGACGACGTGTTTCAGCCCGCCCTTATGCTCAGGTTGCCGCAGGAAAGCGTCGAAATCGGTCGATGCCGGCAACACCAGCACGTCCTGGTCCATGATGTCGCTGGCGCGACGCACCAGAAACATGTTGGCGTGCATCGCCGTCGGGATTTGATGCTGCCGGCTGACGAGTTTGACGGTGTAGATGCTTTCGCGCGACAGCACCCGCCGCACACCGATGCTGAGCGCCACCGCAACGATCATCGGCATGACCAGAGAATAATCGCGCGTCATTTCGAAAATCATTGTCACCGCGGTCATCGCCGCGCCTGTGCCGCCGGCGACCATCGCCGCCATGCCGACGATCGCGAAGTTGGCGATGCCGGCTTCGGCCAAGGGATGCACCATGCTCACGAGAGCACCGAATGCACCGCCAAGCGTCGCGCCCATATAAAGCGACGGCGAGAAAATCCCGCCCGACGCGCCAGAACCGAGACTGACCGACGTGGCGCCGAGCTTCGCCACATACAACAGTGGCAGGATCGCAAGCGGCGCGAGCTGACCGGTGAGCAATGCCTGGATGGTCGAATAACCGACCCCTTCGACGAAGTAATGCCCGTAGAAATGAAACAACGCGAACATCAATAGGCCGACGAGTAGCATGCCGACGCTGTGACGCAGGTACGGATTGGCGATGCGCTCGAACACCGCCTCAGCTGCCGAAAGGCCGCGCACGAACGCCGCCGCTGCGACGCCCATGACTGCCCCCAACAGCGCATAGAGGCCGAGCGCAACCAGGGATGAGAAGTGAGGACCCAAAGTCGGTAGCGACGGAACGACGAACGCCGGCTGCGGACCAAGAAACCAATTGCCGACGAAGGTGGCGGTACCGGTGGCGAGAGCGACCGGCAGGAAGGTTCGCACGCTCACCTCCGGCATCATCAGTTCGATGGCGAACATGACGCCGCCGATCGGCGTGTTGAAAGTCGCGGCAATGCCGGCGCCGGCGCCGGCCGCCACGAGCGTGATGCGCTGCCAGGGCGCCACCGGAATGATCTGGCCGAGGCTCGATCCGAGCGAGGCGCCGATTTGAATGATCGGCCCCTCGCGGCCGACGGCCGCACCGCTGCCGATCGAAAAAGCCGACGCCAGCGATTTCACCGCCGCCACCACCGGCCGAATGATGCCTTCTTTGTAGTAAATGGCGTCCATCACCTCGGGGACGCCGTGACCGCGCGCCTCGGGGGCGAAGTTCGTGACCAGCGCCGTCACCACCAAGCCGCCGATCACCGGCGCCAGAATTATGAAGGCGCCCCACGGTCCGACTGGCGTAAACACATTGGCGTCGTAATGAAACGACAACGTGCCAAGGAAAAACAGATTGTGGATCGCAGCGATCAGCCCGCGAAAAAATATGGCGCCGAAGCCGGTGATCAGTCCCGTGATCAGGGCCAGGACCGATAATACGGTGAGGCCTAGTTGCGGTGTCGGCTGGCTTTCCGATGCGACTGACATGTGTAGCCGTGTTTAGCCCAGCAGCCGCAAATGCGTCTACCTTCGCGCTCGACCATCGGGTGTCGCTGCCGCTACTTTTAAAGCCGTGACCTTGCTCGACAACCCAGGTGTCGGACTGCTTCCGGAAATCTTTGCGCGCTGGTTTGCCAGCCGCGGCTGGACGCCGCGCGCGCATCAGCTGGAACTTTTGGCCAAGGCGCAAGCCGGCCGCTCCATTCTCTTGATTGCGCCGACCGGCGGCGGCAAGACGCTGGCCGGATTTCTGCCAAGCCTGGTTGAGCTCAGCGCGCCAGTCTTGCCCGCAACCGCAACGGCCGAACGCCGCAGGCTTATGTCGACCGGGCGCGGGCTGCGCCGCGATGGCGGGCTGCACACCCTTTATATCTCGCCGCTCAAAGCTCTGGCGGTCGATATCGCGCGCAACCTTGAAACGCCGATTGCGGAAATGGGGCTGCCGATCCGCATCGAGACCCGCACTGGCGATACGCCGGTTTCCAAAAGGCAGCGGCAGCGCCGCGATCCGCCGGAGATTTTGCTCACCACGCCGGAACAGCTGGCGCTGCTGCTCGCGTCGGCTGACGCGCCATATCTGTTCGGTTCGCTCAAACGCGTCATACTCGACGAACTGCATGCATTGGTCCTGTCCAAACGCGGCGACCTTTTGTCGCTTGATCTGGCGCGACTATTTCGCTTGGCGCCCAGCCTCACCAGCGTCGGGCTATCGGCGACCGTGGCGGTGCCGCAAGAGCTCGCCCGCTTCATGGTGCCGCAACGCGGCGGCGTCGCGGCGCGCGCCGATTTGATCGTCGCCGAAGCCGGTGCGCCGCCCGACGTCACCATGCTCGACAGCCGTGAGCGGCTTCCCTGGGCCGGTCATTCGGCAAGGCATGCGCTCGCCGAAATTTATCATCTGATCATGGCGCACCGCACGACGCTGGTTTTCGTCAACACGCGCAGTCAGGCCGAAAGCATCTTTCAGGAGCTGTGGCACATCAACGACGACAATCTCGCTATCGCGCTGCATCACGGCTCGCTCGATGTGGCGCAACGGCGCAAGGTCGAGAATGCTATGACCGGCGGCCTTCTGCGCGCCGTGGTCTGCACGTCATCGCTCGATCTCGGCGTCGATTGGGGCGACGTGGACCTGGTCATTAATGTCGGCGCGCCGAAGGGCGCCTCGCGCATCCTCCAGCGCATCGGCCGCGCCAATCACCGCATGGACGAGCCGTCGAAGGGCGTGCTGGTTCCCGCCAACCGCTTCGAGGTTCTGGAATGCCGCGCCGCGCTCGATGCCATCGCCGAGAACGCGCAGGACACGCCGCCGCTGCGAATCGGCGCGCTCGATGTACTGGCGCAACACGTGCTGGGCTGCGCCTGCGGCGAACCGTTTTTGGCGTGCGAACTCTACGATGAAGTGCGGACGGCAGCGCCTTACGCCGGCTTGGCCCGCGCGGATTTCGACGCGGTCGTCGATTTCGTCGCCACCGGCGGCTATGCGCTCAAGGCCTACGACCGCTTCGCCCGCATCCGCGAAGGCAAGGATGGCCGCTGGCGCATCGCCCACCCGAATGTCGCGCAGCGCTACCGGCTCAATGTCGGCACGATCGTCGCAGCCGACATGCTCAAGGTCCGGCTGGTGCGCTCGCGCGCCTCCAAAGTCATTCCGCGCGGCGGCCGGCTCCTCGGCGAGGTCGAGGAATATTTCGTCGAGACCATGGTGCCGGGCGACACTTTCGTCTTCGCTGGCGAAATCCTCAAATACGAGGCCTTGGTCGAGGACCAGGTCTACGTCTCGCGCGCGGCTTCCGAGGATCCCAAGGTGCCGGCCTACGAAGGCGGCAAGTTTCCGCTCTCGACCTATCTGGCCGCGCGCGTGCGTGCCATCGTTTCCGATCCGGGAAGCTGGCGCGAACTTCCGGCGCAAGTGCGCGAGTGGCTGGAAATCCAGCAATGGCGCTCGCAAATGCCGGGCCCGCGCGAGCTTCTGGTCGAAACCTTTCCGCGCGCCAACAAGCACTATCTCATCTGCTATCCGTTCGAGGGACGGCTCGCGCATCAGACGCTCGGCATGCTGCTGACGCGGCGGCTCGAGCGCGCGCGATTGCGGCCGCTCGGCTTTGTCGCCAATGAATATGCGCTGGCGGTCTGGGGGCTGGGCGACGTGGCGCAACGGATCGCGCGGAGCGAATTGTCGCTCGACGCGCTGTTCGACGAAGACATGCTCGGCGACGATCTCGAGGCCTGGCTTGCCGAATCGTCGCTGATGAAACGCACGTTCCGCAGTTGCGCGATCATTGCCGGGCTGATCGAGCGCCGCTTCCCGGGACAGGAAAAATCCCGCCGTCAGGTCACGATCTCCACCGACCTCGTCTACGACGTGCTGCGCAGCCATCAGCCCGACCATGTTCTCTTGCGCGCTGCCCGCGCCGACGCCGCCACCGGGCTCCTCGACGTCCGCCGCGTCTCGGAAATGCTCTCGCGCATCCGGGGCCGAATCGTTCATAAAGCGCTGGATCACGTTTCCCCGCTGGCGGTGCCGGTCATGCTCGAGATCGGTCGCGAGATGGTCTACGGCGAGGCGGCTGACGCGCTTCTCGCGGAAGCTGCCGACGAATTGGTGAAGGAGGCGATGCAGTGAGGGCTGGTGCTTCTGCCGCTCATTCCCGTGTAAGCGCCAACCCAGCTGCCGGGTCGTCGCCTTCGCGAGAGCGCGCGGATCACGCGGTCGTCGTTGCCGGACTCGCCCTTGTCGCCGATCCAGCCGGCGCGCTTTATTGGCCCGACGAAAAACTCTTGGTCGTCGCCGATCTGCATCTGGAAAAGGGCTCGGCCTTTGCCAGGCGCGGCGTATTGCTGCCGCCCTATGACACGGCAACGACGCTGGCGCGATTGGCGGGCGTCATCGAGCGCTATACACCGCGGCTTGTGATCGCGCTCGGCGACAGCTTCCATGACGGCGACGGACCCGTGCGCATGAGCGCGCCCGACCGCGCTTCGCTCAAGGCGCTGCAGCGCGGCCGCGATTGGCTGTGGATTGCCGGCAATCACGATCCGGATCTCCCAACCGATATCGGCGGGAGTTTTGCGGAAAGCCTCGCGGTCGGCCCGCTGACGTTGCGGCACGAACCGTCGCAGAGCGTGAGCGACGGCGAAGTGGCCGGCCATCTCCATCCAGTAGCGCGCATCGCGCAACGCGGCCGCGCCGTGAGCCGGCGCTGTTTTGCCGGCGACGGCCGCCGCCTGCTCATGCCGGCCTTCGGCGCCTATGCCGGCGGGCTCAATGTGCGCGATCGCGCCATCTTCGGCTTATTCGGCGCAGCGGCCTTTGTCGCGCACATGCTCGGCGCGCACCGGCTCTATGCGATCGCGGCGCAACGCTGCCTGCCGGATTAATCTCTTCGAAACACCACGCTGGCGATCCAGCCGGTGACGAGCGCCATCAGCGCGGTGGCCAAGCCGTAGAGCAGGCCGTGATTGCGGGCGGTATCGACCACAAACTGCTCGAAGCCAAATTTCTCGATCTCAAAGCCGGAGTTGGTTTGCGCGATCATGGCGCCTTCGGTGAATAGCTTGACGTCGACCTCGTAATCGCCGATCGGCACCTGGGCCGGCAACTCGATCGAGGCCCGAAATAGCGTAGGCGTCAGAAACGTCACCGCATTCGGTTTCTCGCTGTACAGGCCGCGCTTTTCCATCAGCTGCACCAGCGCGGCGCGGAACGGATCGTTGCTCACTTCGCCGATGTCGTTGTTGATCAATTCGGGCAGCGGCGTGCCGGCGATGCCGAGCTGCAGCCGCCGGCGATTGTCGGCGTTGGTGATGACGTCGAGCGGCGCGCTGGCGAGAACGGCGAGATAAGACGGCGGATCGACGAAGGTGCGGGCTGCGGTGTTGACCCAGATGCCGAGCACCCGCGATTTACGCCGTGTCCGCAGCGCTTCGCGCGGTGCGGTAATGGTGGCGACGATATCGTAGGGTCCGTGCCGCAACGGATCCGCCGCCTCGTGCTCGATGGCGCCGAACAGCACGAGCTCGACGCCGGTATAATTCGACGTGATCAGCACGCGGTGATTGGTCAGCGTGGTGATCAGTTGCTCGGCGCGAGCCGGAGCGGCGGCGACAAGGCCCGCGATCGCAAGCGTCGCGGCGATTGCGTGTCTCACGGCCCTCTCCCCAAAACGCGGATCGAGTAGAGATCGTCCGGCCGCAGCACCAGATCGAAGGCAAAGCGCAACCCGACGGCGAGCACCAGGAGGCCGAGTAAAAGGCGCAGCCATTCGCCACGGATGCGCGCCCCGGCATGCGCACCGAATTGCGCGCCGGTCACGCCGCCGATCATCAGGATCAGCGCCAGCACGGCGTCGACCAGATGGTTGGTGGCTGCGTGCAGAACGGTCGCCGACACCATGGTGAGGAAGGTGAGCACCATCGAGGTGCCGATCACCGTCGCGGTCGGCACCCGCAACAGATAAATGAGCATCGGCAC
>CAYWNY010000061.1:0-19600 GCA_964459765.1 uncultured Hyphomicrobiales bacterium
GGCATCTATTTCGCCATGATCACGCTGGCGCTGGCGCAGATGATGTATTTCTTCGCGCTGCAGGCGAAATTCACCGGCGGCGAGGACGGCATCCAGGGCGTGCCGCGCGGGCGTTTGTTCGGGCTCTTTGATCTGTCCAAAGAATCGACGATGTACGTCTTTATATTGGTCGTCGTGCTCGCTGGCTTTCTGCTCATCTACCGGATCATCAACTCGCCATTTGGCGAAGTGCTCAAGGCGATCCGCGAAAACGAGCAGCGCGCGATTTCGCTCGGCTATAAGACCGATCTCTACAAGCTCGTCGCTTTTGTTCTCTCGGCCACGCTGGCGGGCCTTGCCGGCGCGCTCAATGCGCTGGTCTTCCAGCTTGCCTCGCTCACCGACGTACACTGGACGATGTCGGGCGATGTGTTGCTGATGACCCTTTTGGGCGGGCTCGGCACCGTGTTTGGTCCGGTGGTCGGCGCCTTTGTGGTCATCGCCATGCAGAACTATCTGGCGCCTTTCGGCCAATGGGTGCTGGTGATCCAGGGCGCGATTTTCGTCATCTGCGTGCTGTTGTTTCGCCGCGGCGTTGTCGGCGAGCTGGCGCGCATCTTGCGCGTGCAGCTATAAATGATGGCCACCTTTGCACGCAGTTATCCACACCTCAGTTCATCCCGCGTTCCTTTCTGCACAGCGCGGTGACGTTGTTTGTTTGTTTTTTGATTGCCGAATCAACTTGGCCGAGTGCAGAGATGAAGAAGCGCCGGTTTTACGAGCGCCTTCGGGCTTTTCATGTCGGCACGGGGAATCAGTCCGTACGACAGTATCGCGCGCAAATGGCTCGCCCTGGCGGAGCGCCGCCGAGCGTATGTGGTCGAGCTTCGCGACAGCGGCCGGTGGCGACACTATTACACGTGGGAGCAACTGCTCGACGCCATGCGCGAGGCGGTGAACACCCGCGACGAGTGGGCGCGGCTCGCCGGCTTGGGCGAGAGCGAGGCTTCAGCCTGAGCCGGGGCGGATTTCGCCTAGAATGACCAATCCCATTGTTGTTGAGGTGTTTCGCGGTCGGTCGCTCGAGAGCCGTCACCGTGCCGCCGTCGCAGTGGTGGACGCCGATGGCCACCGCGTCTTGGCGCTCGGCGACGTGGAGAAGCCGGTTTATCCGCGCTCGGCGGTCAAACCGTTGCAGGCCTTTCCTCTGGTCGAATTCGGCGCCGCCGACCGTTATGCGCTCAGCGACGAAGAATTGGCGTTAGCCTGCGCTTCCCACAGCGGTGAAGCCGGTCATGTCGAGGGCGTCGCCCGTATGCTGGCCAAGGCGGGCCTGGATACGCGCGCGCTGGGCTGCGGGACCCATTGGCCGAGTTCGCAGCCGGCGGCTTTGGCCTTGGCGCGAGCGGGCGGTGCGCCTTCGGCCCTGCACAATAATTGCTCCGGCAAACACGCCGGTTTTTTGTGCGTCGCCTGCGCCGGCGGGATCGCGCATTCCGGATATTGGCGTCCCGATCACCCGGTGCAGCGAAGCGTGCAGGAGGTCCTGCAAGATTTGACCGGTATCGCGCTTTCCGAGGCCGACCGCGCCATCGACGGTTGTTCGGTGCCGACCTGGGCCGTGCCGTTGACTAATCTGGCCCAAGCGTTCGCAAAATTCGGCACCGGGCGCGGGCTTGACGCCGCGCGTGCCCGTGCCGCCGCGAGGCTGCGCGCCGCCTGCGCGCAAAGTCCGTGGTATGTCGCCGGCACGGGACGCTTCTGCACCGAGGTCATGCAGCTTCTGGGTCCGCGCGCACTGGTCAAAACCGGGGCCGAGGGGGTGTTTTGCGGCGCGTTGCCGGAAGTCGGGCTCGGCATCGCGCTCAAATGCGATGACGGCGCCGGCCGCGCCGCCGAGGCGATCATGGCGGCGCTGGTGGCGCGTTTTCTGCCGCTCGGCGAGCGGGAAGCACCAGCGATCGCACGGCTGGCGCGGCCGACCTCGCACAACTGGAACGGTTTTGAGGTCGGCGAGTTGCGGGTCACCGATGCAATCTGACCGCGGCGACGTTTACCGCACCTGATTGCCGACAATCGACAAATGCGCGTAATGCGCCGCGCCGTCTTTGGCGAGATCGCCGGTGACCGCTTTCTTCCATTCCATGCCGACAATCGCTCCGCTGCGCACGTCGGAGATCAGGTTGTTGGCGATGACGGCAGCGCCGGCGCCGGGCGCAACGGACACCGTGATCCCGAAGTCAGCCTTGCGGATCACATTCGCGGTGATCGAGACGTCGCGCAGATAAGCGCCCCAGCCGGCGGCGATCCCGACATTCGGCGCATTTTCAATGACGTTGCCGTTGACGACGGTGTCGGCTTCGATGCCGATGCCGACGCCGGCGATGTCGTTCGGATCGGTGCCCGGCGGGCGGCGATCGACGAGGTTGCGGATGATGTTGCCTTGCACCACCGCCAGCCGACCGCCTTTGTTGAAGTTCGTCACCGATACGCCGAGCGCGGCGCCGTCGACGATGTTGTCGGCGATCAGCGCGCCCTCAAAGCCGAATTCGGCATACAGCGCCACTTCGCCCAAGCCGGTACAGGTGTTGCCGACGATCTGCAGATTCGACGCCGCGTTGCCGCGCACCGCGGAAAAGGCGGCGTTCTTGATGCGGTTGCCGCGAACGATGACATTGCCGGCGCGGAAAATATTGATAGCATTGCCGTGCTCTCCGGAACCGCCGGATTTGTTGGCGATGTCTTCGATACGGTTGTCGGTCACCAGCGTGCCGTTGTCGCCCGGCGCCGAGCGCCATACCAGAATGCCGCCGTTGCCGGCGCCGCGAACGGTGTTGCCGGTGATGCGCAAACCGCGTGCATCGATCGAGAAAATGGCGACGTCGCCGCCGATGATGCTGTTTCCTTCGACCACGCCCTCGACCGACTCGAGCGCGATGGCGTTGCGGCCGGCGTTGACGATCTCGCAGTTGGCGATGCGCACGGCGCGCGCCTGGGCGAAATGCAAAAGGCCGCGGCGGTCGGGAAGCGGAATGTTGGCGCCGTCGAGCACAAGCTCACGCAGCTCCACGTGGTCGCTGCCGGCTGCCAGCATTAGCGACGGGCCGCCGGACATCAC
Source organism: uncultured Hyphomicrobiales bacterium (assembly GCA_964459765.1). Classification (GTDB taxonomy): domain Bacteria; phylum Pseudomonadota; class Alphaproteobacteria; order Rhizobiales; family Xanthobacteraceae; genus BOG-931. The sequence goes on from CAYWNY010000061.1 coordinate 3,098, forward strand.
GATGCGGCTTGCGCCGGCAACACCGGCAATGGCTGAGTAAGGCGGTAATTGCAGCGCGCCAGCACGATAGTTCCCGGCCGGCAATCGCAGCAATGCGCGTCCAGCGGCAGCTTGCTCGATGGCGCGCTGGAGCGCCGGCGTCTGATCTTCCGCGGCATTTGGACGAACGCCTAGCGAAACGGCATCGATCTCGGCACGCGGGACGCCGTCCCGCGGCGGCATCGCGCGGGCTTCACTGGCGGCGCTGGTGGCGCCGGCAGCGGCGATGGCCGCGATTAGACGGCGGCGGTCGATACTCATCGTTGAAGCTCCACGCCGTGCGCGACGGAAGCGCACAAGCCGCTCGCTAGACCTTTTCGGTCTGGGCAGAGGCACTATTCGCCCGCGACGGTTAACGTCGGCTTGCGGCAATGAGCGCGACCAAAACCGCCTCGCCGGCTGCAACTAGCGCGTGGAAAGACGGCGGCCGGCGTCCGGGCCGCCGTAACCGCGGTTGTACTCTGACGGGGGGAATGTGGACGAACTGCACCAGCGGCCTGCCCCCGCCCCGCCGGCCGGCGCGGTCGAGCGCCTGCCAATAGGCGTAATTGCACAAATATCGCCCGGCATTTCGGGATAGGCGAGCCGGGAAATGGGTGCCGCGCGCGGCGTGAAGCAGGGCGGCAAAAGGCGCCGCGCCACGCAATGCCTCCGGTCCGCGAGGCTCGATGGTGTCGCGCCGCGGCCGCCAACCGCTGGCATCCGGGAACAGCACGGAGAACGCATTGCGCGCCCGCATCTCGATGCACAGATGTCGCCGCCGGCCGGCGAGACCAAACATCAAGATCACGTCAGGTTTCTGCGCCAACAGCTTCGGCATAGCATCGTCAACGGCCGCATAGCTGGTGGCAAAAACGTGCGTGATCAGTGTTACGTCGGCAAACGCCGGGCGTCGTCGGCTTTTAAGCGCCTTAACCAGCTTTGCGCTTGGATTGAAGGGTGCGCCTGGGAAGGGTCCAAAACCCGCCAAGACGACGCGCATGGTTTTGATCATGCGCTATCGCCCGAGCAGGTCGGCAATTTCCTCGGCCGCGGCGTTCGCGGCGAGACGTCCGGCGGCGACGTCGGCCTCGATCCGCGGCAGTGCCGCCTTGAGCGTTCGATCGGATCGCAACGGTGCGAACAGCCGCTCCTCCAGCATCTCCCACATCCATTTCACCTGCTGTTCGCCGCGGCGCGCGGCGAGTTCGCCGGATGCAGTCAGTTTTTGCCGGTGGTCGAGCACGCGCGTCCACAATTCCGCGATGCCGTCGCCGGTGAGCGCCGAATAGGTCACCACCGGCGGCGACCAGTTCGGCGATCGCGGCGAGAGAATATGCAGCGCGGCACGGTATTCCGCCGCTGCCGCTTTGGCGCGCACCACATTATCGCCGTCGGCCTTGTTGATCGCGATCATGTCGGCAAGTTCAACGACGCCCTTCTTTAATCCCTGCAATTCGTCGCCGGCGCCCGGCAACATCAGCGCCAGAAAAAAATCGGTCATGTCGGCAACCGCGATTTCCGATTGGCCGACGCCGACGGTCTCGATCAGCACCACGTCGTAGCCGGCGGCCTCGCACAGCAGCATGGTCTCGCGGGTTTTCGCCGCTACCCCGCCGAGCGTTCCTGACGCCGGGGAGGGGCGGATGAAGGCGTTGGCGTCGTTGGCGAGTCGCGCCATTCGGGTTTTGTCGGCGAGAATGGAGCCGCCGGTGCGACGCGACGACGGATCGACCGCAAGCACGGCGACCTTATGGCCTTGCCCGGTGAGCATCGTACCGAGCGCGTCGATGGTCGTCGATTTGCCGACGCCAGGCGCGCCGGTAATGCCGACGCGCACCGCCTTGCCGGTTGCCGCTAGCAGCGCTTGCGTGAGCGCCGCGGCCGAACGGCGATGATCCGGCCGCTTGCTTTCCACCAGCGTGATCGCGCGCGACAGCATCGCACGGTCGCCTGAGCGGATATCGCGAGCGATCCGCGCGACGTCGTAAGCGGGAGATGACGATCCCATGTTGGTCTCTTCGGCGAGCGGCGGCCCGGCGTCAAGCATGCGGGTATGCGTTTACATTTACATTTTGCTAGCTCTCGCGCGATCAAAACCGGAAGTGTTCGCCGAATAACCGCTATGTCGTCGAATTGCGGCCGCACCGTCGGGCAGTGATCGCCCGGTTCGCCCTGGGGGCGAGGCGCAACATCATCCGTTCCATCCTTAACTTGGGAGACACTGATGAACTGGGACCAGATCCAGCGTGATTGGATGCAATTTAAGGCCGGCGTGAAGGGCAATTGGGTCAAACTCACCGACGAGGATCTCACCCGCATCGGCGGTCGTCGCGAGGAGTTGGTCAGCCGCCTGCAGGCGCGTTACGGCTTTGGCAAAGGCGAAGCCGAGCGCGAGATCGATGCGTGGACGAAGACGCAGCGCCACGCAGCTTAAACGCCTGGCCGGTCCGGACGCGTTCCGGACCGGCTTTTGTTTCAACAAAGCACGAACTTCAGGGAAGAATCGCAAATGCGCGGGCAGGGAAGCCGAGCCCGTCACGCACCTTCGGCCAGCTCACCACGATGAGCGCGCCGGTCGGCGGCACTTGGTCGAGATTGGCCATGACCTCGATCTGATAATGGCCGTGTTGCAGGATGTAGGTTTCCGAGTCCATCTTGTCGGTCGTGTCGGTATCCATTGACTCGTGACCGGTCGCGGTTACGCCGCGCTGCTCGTAGAGAAACTTTATGGTCTCGAATGCCCAGGCCGGGAATGGGCTGCGCTTAAATCGCTCTGGATTGGCATCCCAATCCTTGTACATGTCGGTGCGCAGCGCGACGAAAGCGCCTTTGGGGATGCGCCCGTGTTTGCCTTCCCAGGCTTTGAGATCGGCGACCGAAAAGGCATGGTTCGGATCGGCGGCCAGATACGACGTATCGTCGAGCACGACAAGCGGCAAGATCATTTCCTTGAGCGGAATTTGATCCATGGTGATGCCGTGCTCGGCAAAGTGCGCCGGCGGATCGACATGGGTGCCGTATTGACCGACCATTTCATAGTATGTGGTGCGAAAGCCGTCCTTGGGGATAGTGTAGGGATCGTGCGTCTTCGGATCGGCGGCTGGCGAGAACTTCGCCTGTCCGAACCCGGACCAGACCGGTGTCTGCGGCCCGAAACTGTGGGTGAGATCGACGAACTTCTTGCTGGCGATGGTGCGATAGGCGAGAGCGAGGCTCGTGTCGTCGCGCGCGGTCGCCGTTGTCGGCGGCGGCGCGCATAGCGCAAGCAGCGCCAAAGCCGCGCGGAAGTGACCGGCTTGTTGCATCCATGTGCTCCAAGTCAGAGTGGGCGACGGTGACGCGGCGGCTATCTGCCGCTTTCAGCCCCACAGTTTCTTGCTCGCCATCGCCGCGCCTTGGGCCAGCGCTTCGAGCTTTGCCCAGGCCAGCATCGGATGCACGCGGCCACCCAGCCCGCAATCGGTTGCGGCAATGACGCGCTCGCGGCCGATACTCTTGGTGAAGCGCATAATGCGCTGGGCGACGAGTTCCGGATGCTCGACGACGTTGGTCGCATGGCTGACGACGCCGGGCAGGATAATCTTGCCGTCGGGCAGTTTGACATCCTCCCACACCGTCCACTCGTGCTCGTGGCGGACGTTGCCTGCCTCGAACGAATAGGCCTGGCATTTCACCGCCAGCATTACGCTGACAATGTCGCGCATCGGGATGTCGGTGGTGTGCGGACCGTGCCAGCTGCCCCAGCACAAGTGAAAGCGGATGCGGTCTTCGGGAAGCCCGCGGATGGCGTGGTTGAGCGCTTCAATGCGCACCATCGTGAACTTCTGATAATCCGCCACCGTCGGTTCGGGGTTGATCATGTCCCAGTTCTCGGCGATGGCCGGATCGTCGAGCTGCAAGATCAAACCGGCATCGACGATCGCCTTGTATTCTTCGCGCATGGCGTCGCCGATGGCGAACATGAAGTCTTCGTCGGTCTTGTAATAGGCGTTGGCAAAACGCGCGGCGCTGGCCGGCGCCACCGATGTCATAAAGCCTTCCTCGACGCCGTTCGCCTTCAACGCCGCTTTGAAATTGGCAATGTCGGCCTTGATGTCATCCTGGCCTTTGTAGAAGACCGGCGCGACGCACACCGGCCATTTTGCCATGCCCGGGCCGGTCGTCACTTCTTCCTTATAGACCGGCAGGAATTTGTTGCGGTCGCGCCGGTTCGCGAAACTCGTCAGCGCGACTTCGCCGGGCTTCAACGGCTTCGGCGGCGTCTCGTAGAGGCCGGGACCGCCGAGATCAAGCCCGCCGATGCGGTTGAAGCAATAGCTCCACCAGGCTCGATAATTGACCTTGTGGCCCATGGATTTGCCGAACTCGCCGTCGCCGGGAACGTCGATGCCGATGTTCTTTTGGTGGCGTACGACGTCGACGACAGCCGCGGCCAGCGTCTTCTGGAAGGCGGACTCGTCGGTCGTCTCGCCCGCTTCGCGCGCGCGGTTCGCTTCAATCAGATCGTCGGGACGCGGCAAGCTTCCCGCCTGGCTGGTCAGAATATGGTCGATACTCATGCGCATGGGATTAGCAGACGACAGAAGACGGACGACAGAGGACGGATGAAACCGCTGTCCTCTGTCCTCTTCCGTCGTCTTTCGTCAGTCCTCTGTCGTCTGTTTTCAGATGGCGTGGAACGGCTGCTGCTTGATCGATTCAACGTAGCCGTAGAATACTTCGTTGATCTTCGGCCAGTTCGGCAACTTCTTCACGTTGTCGAGCCAGCGCTTCACGTTCGGATACGCCGAGAAATCGACGCGGATCGCCTCGCCCAAGGTTACCAGGCAGACGCCGAAATAATCGGCGATAGTGACCTGGTTGCCGGTGAGATACTGGTTTTTCGGTCCGATGAAGTAATCGTTGAGGACCTTCAACCAACGCTTTGAGTTTTCCTGGCCGATCTCGATCGTGGCCGCTTGCGCTTCATCGCTGCGCCGCTTCTGGTTCGGGAACAGCTGCGGGTAGCAAAGGTTGTAGGCCCAGTCGCGATAGAAGTTGGTGTTGATCCAATCCATCACCTCATTGACCTTGGCGCGCTGCTTCAAATCCTTCGGATAAGCGGGTGAGCCGATCTTGTCGGCGAGGTATTTCAGAATCGCCGAGCTTTCGGTGAGGCGAAGGTCGCCATCCTCGATCATCGGCACCAGCGCGCTGGGGTTCAGCTCGGTGTAAGGCGGCTTGGTGTGCTCGCCGGTGAACAGATCGACGACCACTTCCTCGACCGGGATCTTATTTTCGGCAATGAACAGCCGGACCGGGCGGCTCGTCATCGATACGGGATGCATGTAGAGCTTCATGACATTCTCCTCCCCAAGATTACGTTGTCCGCGACAAAACAGGCTTTTCCGGCAAGCTTATAGAACATCTTTGCGACGGGTAAAATGTCGAGTTCTGCCCACTGAAGAGAAGGCGTGGAGAAGCCTTGCTGTCCAACATAGAATGCTGTGGCGTTCGCGCCGCCGCAAACATCCGGCCCCAAAGAGCATGTCGCTTTGCCTTTGGGCGGCGCGCCCGAGATCGGGTCACATTTTCGCCCGCCTGTGCTATGTATGACCCTGAAATAGGCACCGCGTTGTGACGGGGCCGTCGGTCAGCGGCGGTCGGTGCGTCGAAGGAGAACGACATGATGCGGACGCTTGGAGGCGGGATGCTTTTGGCGCTGGTGGCGGTGTTGCCGGCGCAGCCCGCGGCCGCGCAGGATCCGGTCGCCGGCGCAGTCGTCGGTGGCACGCTCGGCGCGATCGTCGGCGGCGCGTTCGGCCGGGGTCCGGGAGCGCTCGCGGGCGCCGCGATCGGCGCTACGACCGGGGCGGTTGTAGCCGCCGAAGCACAGCGCCGTCCCGGCGGTTATTATTGGTGGCGCGGCGGCTGCTACTATCAATATCCGAACGGCGCCTGGTCGCAGCCGCTATCGCCGGCCTATTGCGGCTACTAAGATCGCTGCCCGAAGGCGCGTTTTGCGCCGGGGCTAGCCGTTTACAGCCACGGCCGGGGGAACGATCGGTCCTGCAGGCTTTTTGACGCGCGTGCGGAAGAAGCCGAGCACGCGGCGGGCAGTGTCGGGCTGGAGCCGATTGAAGCTCGCCAGAGCCTGGTCCAAATCTTTGGCCGACATGCCGCGGTCGGCGGCGCGCAGCAGCAGGATGGCCTTGGTCGTGGTCGCCGACAGCCCGGCGACTTTGGCGAGGATCAGAACGATCTCCGCGCCGGGATCGAGCAGCGCCCGTTCGACGACGTCGATCGGCGTGTCGCACATCAGCGACAGCGAGATCGCTGTCTCCTCGAATTTGCGGTCGCGGGCATATTGATAAATTTCGGCTTCGCCGATGCGGCGCAGGCGATTTTGCCGCTCGACGGCGGCCTGCGCGGCGGCAAAGTCCGGCGAGGAGTTGCGAGCATCGTCGCGAATGCCGCCGACCACCTCGGCGACGACGCCATCGATGGCCGAACTCGCGTCCGGGTTCTCGGAGGCGAGCAGTGCGCGGACGGCGCTTGATGCCTTTTCGAGAAGCACGAGAAAATGCGGGCGTGGGATGTCACTGCGCTTGCCCACGATGGTCGCCAGATCGTCGTCGCCTGTGGAGCGGTCGACGAGCATGCGAAAGCCGGCGTCGGAAAAACGCGCGCCCGCGTTTTTCACCACCGAATGGACCACGTCGCGATCGCCGCGCTCGACCAGCACGTCGGTGACCGCTTCGCTCAGCGACCGGCGCCGGGAAATGGCGAACAGATGCTGCTGGCTCTTGGTGGTGGCGCTGACGACCAGCGTCGGGTCATCGAGGCGTTCCGACTGTTGCAGGACGGTCTGCGCTACGTCGATGTCGTCATCGAAGGCGAGCATGTGGATAACATTCGCCGGCGCATTGGCGATCGCTGCAAGCCGATGCGAAAGTTTGGCGCGGGCCTTGGCCTCGATAGTGCTGACCAGACGCACCATGACATCGTCGAAGATGCCGATCTGCTCTTCCGAATAGCGCGTGGCGCCACCGACAAACAGGTCGGTGATGCGCGTCAGCATCTCAATACGACGGGAGTTGGTGCCGGAACTGAGCGCGGCCTCAAGCTCGTCGATAAGCGGGAGAGTTCGCATCATGCAAATGGCGCCGCCGCCAGGAATACAGCGGTAACAATGACGTTAGAACAATGAAGAAAGACTTGAGGCAGAGTGCGCGGGGACCCGATTAAGCTTTCGTAAAACCGCTTTTCAGGCGCCGCGCGTCGGCGACGCGGCGCCAAAGACGCCCATGCGGTTTTGCACCTCGGTGGGGACGCGATATTCACGCAGTATTAACCGCTGGTCCCGCAGTCCGCACACTTCACGCTGGATAAGAAAACACCACAACGCGTGACTTGCGTTCTGGACCAGACCCTCCCGCATCGGGACGCATCCATCGCCTGCCTCGCGTTCAGGCTGTGTCAGATCGAAATGGGCGAGAGCGGCCAGCGCCGCCTCGAGTGCGCGGCCGAGGCGGCCGAGCGTGGCCGTTTGCTCCTGTACGATTTCATAGTCGAGGACGTTTTGTCCGGTGGCGCGTTTGGCGGAGCGTGTCGGACCCATGATCATGGCGCAAAAATACTACCGAATCCGCGGCCACGCGATCAACTATGGCCGCGACCACGTCGTTAGCGTCACGCCGGCGGCCGCGTCAAGATCGCGGCGCGGACCGGGACGCAGTCCGCGGCGGCTCAAGACATCCTCAGGGGTCGCTGGCGGGGTCGTCGGCGGGAATAGCGGCCGCCCGCCTGGAATGTTGGCGTGCTCCGCGCGCGTCAGGTGAAACGCGTCGAAGCGCGGCAGAAACCAACCGAACACGTCCGTGCCGCCGATGACGGCGATGATGCCGCTGCCCGCGCCGATCGCGGCGACCGCCTCTTCCAGCGTTGCTCCGGCGGGATTCCACAAGAGCGCGTTCGGATATGCCGGGTCGGGCGCCAGCGATTTAGTCCGTCGCGTTACGACCAGGCGCTTGCGGCTTGCCGCGCGGGGCCCGCCTTCATGCGAATGGCGTCCATGCACGAGCACCGCCGCCCGGTCCATCTCCGCTTGCAGAAATTTTTGGTCCGCATCATTGCGGATCGCCGGCGGCATCACTCCGTCGGCATCGGCGATCATGCCGTTGGCGGATACGATGGCGTAACCTTCGATGCGATGCTGTTCGCTCATGAAGGCTAAGATAGCCGGGCACGGCGGCGCAGTCATTCGCGCCCGATCACGCCCGCCGGCACAGGTTGGCGTTGCGCGGAGCGGGGGCCGCTGTCGCCGCGTTTGCATTCCCGCCGCACAGCGCTTATGGGGATTCAAACGAGGGTTTGAAAAACTGCGCTAAGGCCTAAATGCATGACACGACCGTCCGAAATCACCCGCGAGCGCATCCTCAAGGCGGCTGAGCGGTTATTTGCCGAGAACGGCTATGACGGCACCAGCATCCGCGCGATTGTCGCCAAAGCCCGCGTCAATCAGGCGGCCATCAATTACCACTTCGCCGGCAAGGACGGGCTTTACCGCGAAGTGCTGCGCGCGGCGTTTCGCGCGCTCACCGAGCAGCAGCTGAGCCATGCGCAGGAGATGCGGACCGTGCCGCGCGAACAGGCGCTGGCCGAATTCGTCCGCCACCAATTGCGGCCGCTGTTGGCGCGCGACGAGCTGAGCCGGCATATTCGTATATTCAATTGGGAGGCGGTGCGGCCGACGGGGGTGTACCGCAAGCTCGTCAGCGAGGAAGCGGCGCCGTTCATGGGACTTGCTGTCGATCTTGTTCGCCGCTTCATACCGGCGGCAGACGAGCGCACGCTGATGTTTGCCGCGGTCTGGCTGGTCGGCCAATGCAGCGTCTTCCTGCGCAACCGCGAGCAGCTCGCCAACCCGCCGATTTCGCTCGTTCTTGACGAGGCGGCTGTCGACGAACTTGCCGGACTGCTGACCGCCTGGGCGCTCGCCGGGCTGGCGCACGCGGCCTAAAAGCTAGGGTTTCGCGGGAAATCCCCGAGCCTGCCGCAAAATTTCCTTTTTCCGGGCTTGCCAGCGCCTAGAACAAGTGTTTGAAATTCAGTCGCCCGTTTGAAAAATCAGCGATGCCGACGGGGAGAAAAGGGCCATGCGCAACACTATGCCGTTGCTGCGGCGTTTCCTCAGTAAGCTTGTGCACGACATCCTGCCTGCAGCCTTGGCGAGCCTGATTGGTGGCTTTCTGCTGAGTCACTATGGGCTTGGCAGGGTGCCGCAAACGGCGGCCGTTGCCGCCGCTCCGGCCTCAACCCAAATGATGCAGATGCTGGACGACGAACACGCGCTGGTCGCGAATTACCTTAAAGCGCATCTGGCGAATGAAAAGCGGCAACTGGCCGCCGACGGCGCCGCGTCGAAGCCGGGTGCCGGGCCGGACCAATCCGAGCCGACGGTGGCCCAGCCATCGGCGGTTGCGGTTTCGGCGGTGAAGACGGCGCCGCGGGGCAAGAACCCGGTCGTTGGTGCTTCGCTACCGCCGCTCGTAATCGCGCAAGCGCCGCAAGCCGCTTTGCCGAGCGCTCAAGCGCTGCAGAGTGAGTCCGCGAAGCCGGTCGCGCGCGATGACGATACGCTTCTTGCCAAGACCATCGGCATCAAGGACCGCGTTATTGCCGTGACGCAGCGCGCGGTGTCGGCGATTGGCAGCATCCCCACTTGGTTCGGCACCATTGGCGATCGCGTCGGTGGTGAAGAGGAAGAGATCGTTCCGCGCCCGCCGGCCGACTTTGTTCGTGCCTCATAAGGTCGGTCTTTTGACGTAATCGCTGGTTTACGTAGTGTTGTGTGTTTTCAACAGCTTGCCTGTTATCGGGCCTTCGTGTCTTGCGGGGGTCTTTGATGAACGCTAGCTATTCTGCTGAAGCGCCGGAACTTCGCCACGGGCGTTACGTTTGATGCGCAGGGTCGGCGGTAGGGTGAGCGGCCCTCGGCTCGCCTGGAGATATCGATGCGTCACGCCGGCAACTTCAGTCCGGAATGGGGTTACGCCACTCCGGCGCCGAGCTTTCTGCAAACGGCACGTATTGCTGTGGTTGCGGTCGCAGTCGGCGCCACAGCGAGCGCTGCGGTCGTGTTTTCGCTCCTGGATCGACCCGAAGCGGAAGAATCCGTTGCGGCGCGCGCCATGGTGCCGGTGAGTGTTGCGCCTGCACCAGAAACGGCGCCGGTAAAAATGGCGGCGGTGCCCACGGCCGGCGAGCAAGCACGATCGACGCTACAGCCGGTCGCGGCGAAGACTGCTTTGGCTCGGCCGACTGTGGCGCCGCTGGCGAGCGCGCCAAAAGGATCTACTGCCAACGACTCGGGGACGACTTCGACAACGCAGCATTCGTTCAGCGTGGCGGTGCTCGCGGAGTCGCCGCGGATAACGGATTTACCGCCCGCGCAACCTGGTATTCAAGCACCGCTTGCGGCGGATGGTGCGGCGGCGCAGAATCCGGCCGCACAGAAAAAGCCGGCAGCCAAACCGACGGGGCTGCGTTTCCCGCGTGGGCCGTTGGCGTTGTTGCGGCCGTTCGGTTTCCGCGGCGAGAATTAGCTTTTTCCGCTTCCACTTTTCCGGATCGATGTCCGGCAGTCAAAAAGACCCGCCGCTTGTGAAGGCTGACGGTCTTGTGCGACCCCACGAAGTTCCGATAGACGAAGCCACAAGTGAAGCAAGCGCGCACCGGCCGCGGTTTGCGGTCTTGATGTTGCAAGCCGGAAAATGCGCGGAGGAATTTCATGCCCGAAGTCATCGTCTATCTCATCGAAGGCCGCTCGCTCGATGCCAAGCGCGCGCTGGTCAAGGACATCACCGATGCCGTGGTTAAGAACATCGGCGCACCAGCGGAAGCGGTGACGATTTCGCTGGTCGAAACGCCGAAGACTGCCAAAGGCAAGGGCGGCGTCCTGTTTGCCGACATGCCGCCACGGAGCTAGCGCGCCCGCGGCGGCCCCCCTTAGCAAGGAGCAAAACAGGCCTGTGGATTCGGCATGAGTGCATTGCACAATTTTCTTGCTGCGTTGCGGTAGAACACCGATAATAACGCTCAAAGCAAAACAGGCGCAGGTGCAGACATGATCGATGTTTGGGAAACCAAGGACGGGATGCGGCGGGTGCGGCGCGATCCGCCGACCATAGAGGAAGCCGTCGTGGCGGCCCAGGGATTGACCGAGGACGCTAAGGAGCAGGTTGAGATCGTCGCCTCGCTTATGGAAATTTCGGTCGAAGAGGCCCGCCGTGTCGTGCTGCGCATGGGGCAGCGCAAAGACGTTAACCGCGTGACCGTGATCGGCCGCGTTGGCGCCCCGCGCGCGGTGGTGGTCGAACGCCGTGCATCGCGTTTTGCGAGTGTGCAGCGCCGATCGATCGGTCGTTAAGCTCGAAAGATATGCTGGCTCGAGCGGCCCAAGATCAGCGGGCGCCCGGGTCGCCAATGATGTGGGCAACCACGAGCCGGTGCCAGATGAAGAGGACGACGACCGCGCCGACAACGGACGCGATCAAGCCCGCGCCCTGCTCCGGACCGTACCAGCCGACCGCCTGGCCGATGAAGGTGGCGACGAAGGCACCGGCGATGCCGAGAAGCGTGGTGAGGATGAAACCTGCGGGGTTGTTCGGCCCCGGCGCCAGAAAGCGTGCGATGAGGCCGGCAACAAAGCCGATGATAATCATCCAGACAATATTCATGGCGTCCCTCCGGGTTGTGGCGGTCAACGCCACGCAAATTAGTAACGTTCCATAACGGATCGCTGGCAGGCTCGGCAACCGGCCTGCTGCGCCGAGCCTTCGGCGCGCATTCAAGACTGGGAGCCGGATGCTGAGCGCGTTATAGTCGCGCCAACTCGCCGGAGCTCACTCGCAAGGCTTTTTCGCCGCGGAGCGTGAAGCGATGAACGACAAGACTCTCGTCAAGCCGCGCACCAAGGTCAAGCTCAAGACGCAGCGGCCGCCGCTCTACAAGGTGATCCTGCTCAACGACGATTATACGCCACGCGAATTCGTCGTGATGGTGCTTAAAGCCGTGTTCCGCATGAACGAGGAGCAGGCCTATCGGGTGATGATGACCGCGCACCAGAAGGGCGCCTGCGTGATCGCGGTGTTTACCCGCGACGTCGCCGAAACCAAGGCCAAGGAAGCCACCGAGCTCGGCAAGCAAAAAGGCTACCCGCTGTTTTTCACCACCGAGCCGGAGGAGTGAAGAGCTAACGCCGCGCCGAAGGCCGATAGGCCATGCGGGCATGACTCCCGCAGTAGGAAAAGCCTGCCGCTTGGTCGTTGCCGCAAAATGCGAAGCCCGCAGCGCCCGGTTCGTTGAGCGGCCACCGGCATTTGTTGTGCGCTAAGTCGATCAGCGAGCAGCTTTGCGGGCTGTCGACTGTCACAGCCGCGAAGACTGCATCCGCGGCGATCGAGGGCGCCTCACCGACAAGACGCAGCAGCGCGCGTTGGCTGCGAAGCCGCGGCCGCCGGAGGCGCGGAGGGCAAGGCCGATCCGGCATGGCCGCGGCTCGCCCCGGCCCCAAGCCAAGGCGGTGGATTTTGCCGATCACGGCGTTGCGGGTGACGCCGATTTCGGCGGCGATCTGGCTGCAGGTCAGCCCGGCGCCGACAAAGCTTTTGAGCTGGTCGATGCGCTCCGTTGTCCAAGTCCTTTCGATAGTCGCGGTTGTCATGAGTTGCCTCCTTCTACGCTGCGGCCGGACTGGGCCGCCGAACTGAGCGAAGGTTTTGAGCAACAAGCGCTTTCAAGAGCCGCAGGCGTTCTTCAGGCGCGCATGCCCATGCTCGCGGACGCGCAAGCGCCCTCGATCACTAAAGCCGCATCAGCGCCCAAGTGATTGCAGATTCGCCGCTTTTACCGCTTTCGCCAGTTGGCCGCGGCTCTTAAGCTTGTGTGCGAAAAACCTTCGCCGACCAGGAAATTTACATGATTCGAGTCGTCTGCCAATAGTTTTAACGCTATTATAACCAAGTTATAATCCGAGGCGTTAGCGTATGGCACGACCCGAAAACCGTTCCGAAGCGAAGGCGCTCAGCCTGACGTTGCCGCTGGAAACCTTCAATTATCTGGCTTTGCTGGCGACGCTTGGAAAACTCGGCCGCACCGAGAACGAAGTCGCGACTCATATTCTGGTGCGCGAGGTTTACGCCATGATCGAGCGCCGCTTCCACGAAATGCGGATTCCGCCGGCGGAAGGCGAGGCCGGCTAGTGTCCCGATGCCGAAGTTCGCATGATTATGCGGCACGCTCGTTTGCGAACTTCGGAATCGAAAGGACACTAGCGACTGATTGATTTGGTGTGGCTTTGGTTCAGAAGTCCGCACGACGAGGCCCGCGGCAATAATGGTGCGGACTTCTGAACCGCCACACTAGCGCGGATGCGGTTATGCGTCGGCTGACGGCAGAAGCAGATCTTCGTTCGCGAGCAACTCGCGCAAATCGCCGATCGCTTCGATGGCGTCTTCTTCGTTGGTCACCGTTTTGAGCCGGTGCCACGCCTCGCGCCACGGCGCCGGGCGGCCCACCTTCATCGCTTCGTCCACGTAAGCGCGCGCTTCGGCGAGCCAAGTGAGCCGGCGTGGATGCGGCGTGTCCTTGATGACAATCGGCGGCGCGATGGGGAAGTCGTCCATGGCGCCATCGTAGCGTGGATTGCGGGTGAGTGAAATCCCGCACCCTCAACCTTTATCGCGGCCGAGAGCGGAGAGTTCGCCGATCAGCCGGTCGCGCGCGTTGCCGGCGATCGGCTTCGCGGCGAGCACAAAGCCGAGATAGCTCCAATACAAAATCTGCGCGCGCGGCGCGATGTGCGGGGCCTTTACGCCGCTTTCGCGCAGCATCCGCTCGAGATAGGCGAGCCGCCGATCATCGACCGCGCGCACGACGGCGCGGGCACGCGGATCGGACGCCGCCCAGCCGCGCATGGCGACCTCGAGCGCGCCGTCGGCGTCAAACGCGAGCCGGAATAGATGCGGCAGATGGGCGCTTGCCGGATCCAGCCGTTCGAGCTCGCGGATGATCGCCTCCGCCATCACGTCGCGCCAGCGTTGCATCACCGCGTCCTCGAACGCGGCGATATCGGCGAAATGCCAGTAGAAGCTGCCGCGCGACACTTTGAGTTTTCTGGCGATGACGTCGGCCTTGAGCGCGGTGAAGCCGTCGCGGGCGAGGCTTTTCAGCCCGGCGTCGATCCAGTCGTCGGCGGACAGCTTTTTGAGCATTGCCTCACCATACACTTATGTATTGACGGGCGGCAATCCTTCGGCGATGCTGAGAGTTGCCATACATTACTGTATGGAGGAGGCTAAATGCGCGACGCGGCGCTCGAAATCGCCGCCGCATTGGCGGCGCTGGCCGGATTGGTGCACGCCGTGCTCGGCGAGACCAGAGTATTCCCGCGCGCGACCATCGAACCCGCGTGGGTCAGGCGGCTCATGCGTGCGGTCTGGCATTGCGGTTCGGTCGCGTGGATCGGCGGCGCCGTGCTTCTGGCGGTCGCGCCGACCTTTGCCGGTGACGGCCCGCGCCGCTGGATTATTTTCGTCTCGGTCGCCGTCTATGGCTCAGCGGCGATTGGCAACGCCATCGCAACCCGCGGCCGGCACTTTGGCTGGATGGTGCTCGCCGCCGTCGTGGTGCTGACGCTCGCCGGGATTTTAGAGCATGATCCCGAAAAGTGGGCACCGGTTTTTGGAAGAGATCATGCTCCGCCAACATGCTCTAGTGAGCCATAGGTAGCGCCGGGCTCGGTTGCGTCATGGCGGCGGCGAGGTCGGTCGTCTCAGTCGATACCGTTTGCGGTAGCTCGATCTGGTGGGCGACCATGTATCCCCCGAGCGTCACGCCGGCGAGGAATGCGGCCACGACGCCAAGGACTGCGGTGCCGGTGTTGCTCGGCGGCGGGTTCAGGTGCCGCATCTGTTTGTCGAAAAGCTCGCGGTCATGTCGATCCATTTTGGGCAACCTCGGCGGCGAACGATAATAATGACAACTAAACCCGTAACGGCCGCCGGTGTTCCAGCCGCGGCGGCGCTCACACGAAGTTGAAATGTCATGGCACTGTCGGGCCGCGCGGGCGCGGGCATACCGGCTTTCGGCAACGGCATTGCCTGTCAGCCTGCCCGCACGTACGTTTTCGAAACGGCCAGCGCTTGGCCGCGATCAATGCCGCAACGTGGGGGCTAACTTGGGGGCTACGGAGATGACGCCGATTCAAGACATCGAGGTCTGGGAAAAAACGCTGGCCGCGCTTCCGCTTAAGACCTTCGAGGCCGGCGAGACGGTATTCGGGGAAGGCACCAAGACCGGCCGGTTGATGTTTCTCAAAAGCGGCGCGGTCAGAATCATGAAGGGCGAGATCGAGTTCGCGCAAGTGACCGAGCCCGGCTCGGTGTTCGGCGAACTCTCGGCGCTGCTCGACGTCCCGCACAGCGCCGATGTGGTTACGTTGGAGGCATCGGAGTTTCATGTCGCCGACGCGGCGACATTGCTGAAAGACCCGGTGGCGTTGCTTTATATCACCGTGGTGCTGGCGCGGCGGATCGACGCCGCCAATCAGGGACTACTGCAGTTGAAGGTCATGCTCGCTGCCGGCGAGCCGAAAGGGCTGATCGACCAGGCGCTCGACGGCATCGAGGGATTGTTGAATGCGATCGGCACCGGTTATGTCCGCGCCGGCGCCGGCATTGCCGGTCATCCGTTTGCGTAAGCGCCGCGTCGCGACGGCGCCCTGGAACCTTCGGACTTCACTTTGACGCGTTCACGTTGCACTAACGCTTAGGTTGTGCGCCGCTGTGTTGGTGCGGCGTCAGCTACACGAGGATGTCGTGCAAGCGCGCTAAGTAAGGCGTCGGAAAGGGCGCGGCTGCCGTAATCGGGCGCGGCCGGTAACTTCGCCGAGAGATCGTCACCAGGGAGGAAGTCATGGCAGGCAAGTCGATCTGCATTGGCGTAATGATGGCGTTGGCGGTTTTGTTTGGAAGCATCGGCGGCGCCGGCGCGGTCGGCGTTGGCGGGATTTGCGGCCCCATTCTCAACGGCGCGTGCGATCCCGGCTTGTTTTGCGACCACACGCCCGGCACCTGCGCTTTGATTGGCGGGACCGGCAAGTGCGTCCGCGTTCCCGCGGTTTGCCCGTTGGCCGAAAGCAAGGTTTTGTTGCCGGTTTGCGGCTGCAACGGCAAGACCTACGGCAACGATTGCCAGCGCATCAAAGCCATGGCGCAGAAGGCGCATAACGGCGCCTGCAAATAAGACTGGCGGTGGAAATTGTAGCCCGGATGGAGCGTCAGCGAAATCCGGGCTGCGCAATTCGCGCTATTTGATGCCGACCAGCTCGACGTCGAAGATCAGCGTTGCGTTCGGCGGAATGGCATTGCCGGCGCCGCGCTCGCCATAGCCGAGCTCGGGCGGAATGATCAGTGTGCGCTTGCCGCCGACCTTCATGGT